>DASUBU010000259.1:0-50542 GCA_035763125.1 Ktedonobacterales bacterium | reverse complement strand
GCTGGCTCGCGCTCGCCGTAACGTGCCGCGTCATACGCCGCGCTGAGCGCATCGAGATCGGCTGGTCCCTCGCTGAAGACGGCAAGCGGTGCGGTGCGCCTGGCGCGCTCGGCGAACTCGTCGGGCGTCTCATCGGGCCGCCGTGCCAGCTCTGCCGTGGCTGCCGCGCGCAGCACGTCGCGGTACATGTAGCGCACCGTGCCCGGCGTCAGTGGGTCCACGGCCGGAGCCGTGCGCTTGGGCGCCAGCCGGCCCAGCAGCGAGCGAATCTGCGCCCCCAGCAGCGAGGCGCCCTCCAGCGACTCGCGCTCCTCCTCCACGCCCTCCTGTGGCGGCGAGATCAGCCACCGGCGGAAGATGATGAAGCGCAGCACAACGAATAGCCCCACCGCCAGCACCACGAGTGCCGTTCCTTGCAGGACGAGCGTGACCAGATGCCGCCAGAATGGGTCGAGCGCCGCGGCCCCCTGGCACTCATGATTGGCCGGCGTCGGCACGCAGGCACCCGGTACGCCGGGCGCGGGAGCAGGCAGCGGCGTCTTGGGCGCCGGCGGCTTGATGAAATTGTGCAGCAGCAGGTAGAGCAGTTGGGCAATCCGGCTGGTGATCCAGTCCACCGCTGTGCCTAGCGCGCTGCCGATGGGGCCGAGCCGCGCCAGCAGCGCGCCGACGCTGTCGTAATTCACGACCAGGCTCAGCAGCAGCGCGAAGCCGACGACGACCACCGAGAGGGTGAGTGCCACGCCCAGCCAGGGCGCCTCAGGCTCCTCCGCCTGGCGCACATCCGGCTCCCTGCTCACCGACGCGCTGGCGGTAAAGCGTGCCAGGGCGCTGGCGAGCAGGCCGCAGAACGTCTCGACTGGCAGGACGATCGCGAGCACACCCAGCAGCTCGCCACGCGCTGGACCCTGCACGGCTGCCGCGCCTGCCGCGGAGAGCACCACTGTCGCCATGCCAAACTGGAAGCGACGCATCACGCCGTGCGCGGTCAACCCGTTGCGGCCCGTTGTGTAGCCGCGCCACCAGATGTAGAGCGCGACCGGCAGCAGGGCCAACATGTTACCAGCATGCAGTGAACCACCGGCCAGATCGGCGGCCGCAGCCGGCAGGAGGCCCACATCACCGTACGCGACCGGCGAAGTCAGGATGAGGCCCACGTAGACCAGTGCGAAGCATGGCACACCCAGCAGGAACAACCCGGCCGACTGCTGGCGGCTGCGCAGCGCCCAGCCGATGAGCCATGCGAAGAGCAGTGCCGCCGCGTTCACCAGCAGTGGCACCGGGTCATCGCCCAGGCGCGCTCCACTGCCCGCCGTCAGCAGCAGCAGCACTGCCTGCATCGGCAGCAGCTCCAGCAGCAGCACCGCACCGGCGAGCGTGATCTGCTGGGCGCGCCTACTCGACGACCAGCGCCCGCGCCGGACGTGTGCCCGACCGGTCGCCGCGTTCTCCGTTCGCTCCATCCGCGCTCTCCAGTGGCGGCCCATCGCCGCGCTCGCCATCATGCTTTCCGCCGCCCTCGGCCTGTCCACCTGCCGGCGCGCGGCTTGCGGCATGGCCGAAGGGATCGAAGGCGTGCGGCTTCCACGACGTTGCCAGCCGGTCGCCATCGGGGCCGAGCACATCGCTCGCCAGATCACGCCAGGTCTGGCGTCCGCCGATCACGTGGGCATCCAGTCCGCCGAGGTATTGCGCGCCATCGGTCGTGCCGCCGCCGGCCTCATCGCCCTGGGTCAGCAGCAGCGAGACGCCATGCCCCTGTGCGCGGGCCCGGCGCAATGCCAGGATCATCGGCACATCCAACACCCCCTCGGTCCCGATGTAGACCACCGTCGCCCCCATCGGCAGCCGGCCCAGCTCGCTCAGCACCACCTGTGACATGGGCGTGCCGTGATAGGGCAGCACGCGCGCCAGCCCGTCCAGGATGCGCAGGAGCTGCTCACTGCGCGAGGCGGGTGGGATGCGCAGCCGCAGCGCGCCGGAGTAGCGCGCGATCTCCGCCGCCAGCCGCTGAGCCTTCTCTTTGCTCTCCTTGGCTGCCGCCGTCAGCGCCGCCGCCAGCCGCTCGGATGCCTCTTCCTCCGCGCCCGCCGACGACACCGCCCCATTGGAATACATGCCGACCGCGTAGCCCTGCTCGATCGCCCAGGCTGTCACCGACGCGGCGGCACAGATCGCCAGCTCCGCCAGATCGGGGTCGTAGCCGAGGTGCAGATGTGTGTAGGTGCGCGTATCCAGAAAGACTGCCACTGTATGCCGCGCCGATGGCTCGTACACCTTGCTCTGCAGGGTGCCGGTGCGCGCGGTCGCCTTCCAGTGAATCCGCCGTGGCTCGTCGCCCGGCACGTACTCGCGTGTGCCCACCACCCGCAACGGATCGTCCAGCACGCGACGCCGCGCTTTGCGCTCGCCGAATGGTGCGTTGGGCGGCAAGCCGAAGCGCTCCAGCGGCGCGATCAGCGGGTGAACTAAGAGGGTGGCCGGCAGTGGCACCTCTGCCTCGCGCGTGAGGATGCCGAATGGGTCGGTGATGCGAAGCTGCGTCGGACCGAACTGGTGCGCACCGCGCGCCGACGCCAGCACGCGATAGGTGCGCCGCACGCGCTGATACGCCCACAGCGGCAGGATCGCGTGGAGCAGCGCGCGCTCCGGCTTGGCTGAGGGGCTGAGCCGCAGGCCGAGCACCGGCAGCGGCTCCGGGTACTCATCCACCAGCTCCATCCATGGCAGCGGCAGCGGCTTGCGATTCTCGATCACCAGCCGCAGCTCCACCACATCGCCAAAGACCGCGCGGTGCGAGACAGGCTGGCGCTCCATCAGCAGCTCATGCAGGCAGAAGCGGTACCACAGCTCCGGCACGAATGTCACGGCGAAGACGAGCAGCCCGGCGATGAAGAGCAACGGCATGTGCAGCGGCAGGCTGGCGATCGCCAGCACCACCGCCGCCAGGTACAACGGACGTCGCCCGAGCAGCTCTGGGTCAGGCGGCTGGCTGGAGGTATCGTTGCGCACGCGCACCATCGTGCGGCCGACGGCGTAGAAGCTGCGGCCGATGAACTGCAGCGCGTCTGGAGCTGTGCCGGCGGGGTTATGCCATTCGCCCTGGGGATTGCGCATCGCGCGCCTACCGCCTTTCGCCGCCAATGTCCTCCACTGGCACCGGCGTCTGGTCCACCACCGCCTGCACCAGCTGCTCGGCGCCCTGCCCACGCAGCCGCGTCTGCGCCGTCACCACCAGCCGGTGCGCCAGCACCGCCACCGCCAGCCGCTTCACGTCGTCGGGCTTGACGTAGGTCCGCCCACTCATCGCCGCCCGCGCCTGCGCCGCCCGGAATAACCCCAGCGCCGCCCGTGGACTCGCCCCCAGCTCGATCGCCGGATGCTCACGTGTCGCCCGCACAATCGAGAGCAGGTAGCCCGCCACCGGCTCGGCCACCCGCACCGCCCGCACCACCGGCAGCAGCCGCAGCAGCGCCTCCCCCGCCACCACCGGCGCCAGCGTGTCGAGCGGCTGCGTCTCCTGGAAGCGATAGAGCATGGCCCGCTCGTCGTCCAGGCTGGGGTAGGCCACCCGCAGCCGCAGCAAGAAGCGGTCGAGCTGCGCCTCGGGCAGCGGGAAGGTGCCCTCCAGCTCGATGGGGTTCTGGGTGGCGATCAGCAGGAAGGGGGCCGGCAGGGGCATGGTCTGGCCGTCCACCGTCACCTGCCGCTCCTGCATGGCCTCCAGCAGCGCCGACTGCGTGCGCGGGGTGGCGCGGTTGATCTCGTCGGCCAGCACGATGCTGGCGAAGAGGGGGCCGGGGCGGAACTCGAAGGCGCCGCGCGGCTGGTTATAGTAGCTGACCCCCGTCACGTCGGAGGGCAGCAGATCGGCGGTGCCCTGCAGGCGCGCGAAGCTGATAGCGAGCGAACGGGCGAGCGCCTTGGCCATTACGGTCTTGCCCAGGCCCGGCACATCCTCGATCAGCGCGTGGCCCTCGCTCAAGAGCGCGATCAGCAGCAGGTCTACCGCCGCCTCCTTGCCGACGATCACCCGGCCGACGTTGGCGCGTATCGCCTCAGCCGCTGCCCGCGCCTCCGAGGCGCCGTCCGCGCTCACTCCTTCCACTGTGGCAGCGCCTGCCATCTCGCCGTCCGCGCTCGCCGTCATCACTCGCCCCTCTTTCGTGCCGCACTGCCAATTGGCTGCATCGCGCTGCTCTTGCTGCGCCGCTCAGTCACGGGGCAACTGCTCGACTACTCCGCCCCCAATGTACGACGCGCCGCCATTGGCCGAATCTACAGCGATGTATCTCATCACGGCGCGGCGCGAGCGCAATCCCATTGCGCATTGTACGACACGCCGCCCACCTGGCCCGCGCGGCGCGGTTCGCGCGCCCCGCCCGTGCGCAAACGCCGCGCGGCGCGTTGCATTCAGTCCTCGAAGGTATCGTGGCGAATCCAGGTGGGGCTGGGCGCGGGCCGCAGCGGCAGCGGCGAGACACGCGGTGGGATGACGAAGTCGGGCGCGCGGTCCAGCAGGCGCACGAACGCCTCAACCGCCGCCGGATCGAGCTGGACGCCGGCGGCGGCCAGCAGACGCTCGCGAGCCGCGGCGACATCCAGCGCGGGCTTGTATGAGCGCTCGGAGGTGATGACATCGAACACGTCGCCGACGCTCAGCAACCGCGCGCCCTGTGGGATTGCCTCGCCAGCCAGGCCGTCAGGATAGCCGCGCCCGTTGTAGGCCTCGTGGTGATGGCGAACCGCCTGCACCAGCATCTCCGGCGCTCCGTAGGCGCGCAGCAGGTTCGCCGCGATCTCGGGATGTCGCTCGATCTCGGCGCGCTCGTCGGTCGAGAGCGGCGCGTCCTTGTGCAGTATCGCGTTCTGGATCCACGTCTTGCCAAGGTCGTGAACCAGCGCGGCCAGCGCCAGATCGTGCGCGGCCCGCCGCGACCAGCCCATCTCGCGCGCCAGCCGGCTGACGTAGACCCCCACGCGCCGGCAGTGCTCGTACGTGAACACGTCGCGCTCGCGGATGCTGCGCGCCAGCTCATAGACAATATGCCGCGTGAAGCGGCGGGTGCCGGGTGTCGTGGGGCGAGCCGTAACCAAGAGCCTTCTCTCTGTCAGCTATGCGCAGTGTTTGGGGAGACGCGACGCTGCGCGAGGGAGCAGTGCCTGTCCCCTACGACGCTGCGTCAACTAGATGTGTAACAACGGTGTGATCCGCATTCTCACGGATATACGCACGGCGGGAGGATTGCCTCTCGCCGCACCCCTTGCCTCATCGCAGAGGCCGTGCCGGACTCCTCCGGCACAGTCGTGCTCAGCAGTGCGGCCGCTGGCACTCATATGCGGGCCTACGCACGGGGCCCAGTACTACAGTATGCCAGAGTGACGCAGACCTTGTCGCCGTGAAGGACCTTCGCATCATGGCCCGCTGGACCCGCGCGCTCGCCGCGCTGCCTTTCTCGTCTGGGTGCGTGCTCGATCTGGGCTGCGCCTTCGGCTTCGCCACGCGCATGCTGCGGCGGCGCGGCTACGAGGCCATCGGCGTGGATGCCTCCGCTCAGTACATCGGCCGCGCCAGGGCCGCCGACCCCCGGACGACGTACCTCGTCGCCGACGCAGCGCACGTCCCGCTGCCAGACGCCAGCTTTGATGGCGTGCTCTTGCTCGACGTGCTAGAGCACCTGCCCGACGAGCGCGGCGCCATCGCCGAGGTAGCGCGACTGCTCAAGCCAGGCGGCACGCTCGTGCTCAGTGTGCCCTATCGTGGGCCGCTGGCCTGGCTCGACTCGCTCAATCTCTTCGCTCGCTTTGTGCGCACCACGCGCCGAGGCCGCTTCCCGCCCGAGATCGCCGCCACCGGCGTGCACCGCCACTACCCCATCGCCGAGCTGCGCACCCTGCTGGGCGAGGCCTTCGAGCCGCGGCGCGTCCAGCGTACCGGCCTCGGCCTGGCTGAGCTGGCGCACCTGTCAGTGCTGTTTCTCTTTCGCTGGCTGACACGCTGGGAGGCTGGCTACGCGGCAGCCGCCTTCGCCTACTACATCTGCTATCTGCTCGAAGACGTACTCCCGCTCGGCCCGCTGGGCTATCACGTGATGGTCGTCGCTACCCGCACACCCCCAGCCTAAGCTGTGCCGCGCTCCTGAGCGATCCGTGCGATAATGGGAAGACTCCGAGACCGTCTCGCCGCCAAGCGACAGGCCATCCCCATAGAAACGAGATCTCCCTGATGAATCCTATCGAGCAGGTCGTCCAGCAGCTTACGCTGGGCGGCGCCGTCCGCGAGAACCACGCGCTCGAGCACGCCAGCATCGTGCTGCTCAGCAAGCGCTTCCCCGAGGCCCGCCTCTCGGGTGTCTCCTTCGCCACCGGCTTCTTCGTCTTTGGCGACCTGCCCACCGAGGCCATTCGTCCGGCCGCCGAGCAAGCGCTGCTGCGGCTGCGGGGCAACGAGCCAGAGATGGCAATCCACGAGCGCTGCGGCACCAATCTGGCCGTGGCGGGCATGCTCACTGGCCTTTCCGCGATGACCGTCGCCAAGCTGCGCAAGCCCTACAGCACCTTCAACAACGTGGTCCTCGCCTCGACTACCGCGCTCGTTCTGGCGCGCCCACTCGGACTGCTGGTGCAGAAGTATCTCACCACGCGCACGCCTGGCCCCACGATGCGCATCGCGGGCGTCAAGCGCTTGCAGGTGTTCGGCACTCCCGCGCACTTCGTCTCGACCGACAACCCCGGCGCGCGCCTGCTCTCCGTCGCGTCCTAAATCTTCTGCCGCCTGTTACCGGTTTGCCTCAGGGCAGGAGCGCCAGCGACCCGCCGCAGCGCGCGCAGGTCTGGCTGCCCGGCGGATACATCAGGTTGCAGCGCGGGCAGTAGAGGCCGCGCGCGGGCAGGGGCAGGTGCTGGGGCTGGGGCACGGGCGGCGCTTGATACGGCGACGCGGGCGGCGCTTGTATGGCGTACGCCGCTGGGAGATAGGCTGGCTGGCGTAGCCGGCCAAAGCCGAGTAGCGCCGCGACCAGCGGCGCGGGCGGCGGCGCGGAAGGGCCAAGCTGCGCCCGGTGAAGTGACTCGCGCAGCAAGAAGCCCAGCACGTAGAGGCCCGCCGCGCCAATCGCCAGGAACCACAGTAAGATCACGCCGAGCTCGGTGAGCGGATCGGCCCTGCCTGGCAGCAGAGAGACGACCGGCGCCCAGTCCCACAATGCGTGCAGCCCGATGGCGATGGCGAAGGCGACCAGCACGCCGCCCGTCAGCCGCAGAACTCCTCTGCCCCGCTCGCGCCAAATCACCGCGCAGACGATCCCCGTCCAGACGCCGTGGCCAAAGATCGCCAGCGCCATGCGCAGAACGAGCTGGTGATTCATCGTCGTGACCGCCGCATCCGTCGCACCCACCACCGAGGCCGAGGGGCCGCTGAGTGCTTGCGTGAAGCCGGCTAGAAAGGCGACGAAGCCGTAGCCGGCGGTCTCCAGTGCGGCAAAGCCCATCCCCGCCGCCGCGCCGAGGATCAGCCCATCTAGCTGACTGCGCAGCCGGCGATCGCGCAGGAACCACAGCACCGAGGCCACCTTCGCCGTCTCCTCGACGACGCCGATCAGCAGCGCTTCCGCCAGCGAGAGCCCTCCCGCCACCGGCACGTCTGCCAGCAGCACCGGCTCGACCACCGCCGCCAGGGTCAGCCCTAGCAGCGCCCCGCTCAGGAACGTCACACCGACCACCGCCGGCGGCATATCGGCGAACGCGCTCTGCTCCCAGCAGAAGAGCACGAAGACTATCGGCACCAGCACACTTGCCAGCAGCAGCACCAGCGGCACCAGATGCAGGTTGCTGGTCGCCGTCAGCACCGTCGAGAGCAGAGCGTAGGCCAGCAAGCCCACCAGCAGCACGCGCCAGTAGCGCTTGGGCGCCTGCGAGCGAAACGCCTGCATCAACCCGTGTGGCCGCGCCATCGCCGCATAGAACGGGTAGGCGGCGGTGCCGGGCTGCGCACTGGTGCCGAGCTGCCCCACCGCGGCTGCGGCGCCCCCTTGCGGCCCCGCCATTCGCACTGGCCCCTGCGGCACACCTGTGGCAGCGGGCGCCTGCGCCAGCACGGTGAAGACCATCTCCGTTACGCCCACCCGGATCGTCTGGCCTGGGGCCAGCGACACACGGCCGATGATGCGCTGGCCTTGCAGGTAGGTGCCGTTGGCCGAGCCGAGATCCTCCAGCTCATAGCCACCTGCGCTCCAGCGAATCGCGGCGTGGTGGCGCGAGACTGCCGGATCCAACAGCTCAATGGAGTTGGTCGCTAGCCGGCCGAGCGAGATGACGGGACGCGCCAGCGGCACACGATTGCCCTGTGCCAGCGCGCTGCGCCAGGCCGTCCCGGCAAGCACGACGGCGGCAGGGAACGGCGGAACAAGCGCGGGGACGGCGGCCGTGGCAACTGCGGCAGTGGCGGAGGGAGCGGGCGCGGGCTGCATGGGTGGGACCTCCTGGGCCGGACACAGGACATCCGCAGCAGGATAGCAGTCGCCGCCCGCGCCGTCAAACCGTGCCACGAGGAGCCATTACCAGCGCCAATACCGCTCCAGCGCGATGCCAGGATACGTCTTGCGGATTGAGGTGGCGTAGCTATTCAGCAGCGTGCGCAGGCGGTCCTCAGATTGGAAGAGCTGCCCAATCTGCGAGGTGTAGGCGGTCGCCGCTTCGAGCTTGGTCGGTATCATGCCGGAGATCTCGACCAGCTCCGGCTCCATCTGGATGTTGAGCTGGCTCTGGCGGGCCGCAAGCGCGCCCGGCTGGGTAACGTAGGGGAAGTCCTCGTAGAACTTGACGTTTACCTTGCGCTGGGCGAGCCGGTCGGCGGCCGAGCAGCAGAGCTGATGGTCCACATGGCCGCCGATACCCAGGGGCGCGTAAATTGCCGCCTGCGGCGAGCGCTCGACGATCTGGCCGAACACACCAGCCAGCTCTTCGTCGAGCTGCAGATCGCCGGGATTGACCGCGCCGAAGAGCTGCTCCTCGGCGGTATAGAGCGCCGGGCTACCGCGGTAAATCGCGTCGAGGTAGTCGAGCCAGAGCGTGTCCGCGCCCAGGATGTCGGCCGCGGCGGCATCCTCCGCCCGCCGCTTGCGTACCGCCTCGGCGATGTCGTTGCCCAGGCCCATACGCTGGTGGAGCTGCTGGGCGTAGGCGCTGATCTGCGCCCCAGCGGGCGGGATGCCGCCGAAGACCGTCACGATCAGCGGTCGCTGCCCCGTCTCGTGCTGCAGCGCAATCGCGCCGCCGGCGGAGAGCGCCGCGTCGTCGAAGTGTGGCTGCAAATAGATGTGCCGGTAGTTGCGATCAATCTGATCCAGAGATGTGAGCTGCATGGCAACCTCCTGGGAGCACTCCTACGATAAGCGGGCAAGCGAGTCCGGCGAAGCGAGCGAGTCCAGCGCGTCCCCCATGCCAAGCCGGGCGAGCGCCTGCGCAAAGTCGGTGGGCAGCGGCGCGCTGATCTCCAGCGGCTCGCCGGTGCCGGGATAACGGATGCCCAGCCGCCAGGCGTGCAGCAGTGCGCGGCCAGCGAGCTGGTCAGATGGGCTGCTGCTGCCAGTTCCACTGGCCCCGGCCTGGGCGTAGCGCGCATCGCCGAGCAGCGGCGCGCCCAGGTGCGCGAGGTGCGCGCGGATCTGGTGGGTGCGGCCGGTCAGCGGCTCGGCCAACACCAGGGCGTAGTCCCCCCGCGCCGCCAGCACACGGTAGCGCGTCGTCGCGGACTGCCCCCCATCCATGACGATGGTGCGCCGCCGGTCGGCAGGGTCGCGCGCCAGCGGCGCTTCGATTACCCCGGCCGCCGCCTGTGGCACACCGACCGTCACGGCGAGATAGCGCTTCCGCACGCTGCGGCACTCGAACTGCCGCACCAGCGCGCGCCGAGCCGCCTCCGTCTTGGCAAACAGCACCACACCGGAGGTCTCGCGGTCGAGCCGGTGCAACAGCCACGGCCGGCCCTCGCCATGCGCTGCCTGCCGCGCGAAGACCGCGTCGCAGAGCGTGCCGTCGGGATGCTTGTAGGCGGGGTGCGTCACCAGGCCGGCGGGCTTCTCCACCGCGAGCAGCCGTGCGTCCTCGAAGAGGACCGGCGGCATCGCTGGTGGCGGCGCACAGGGCGCATTCGGCGGCTGGTGCCCCACGCTTGGTGCGGCGCTTTCGCGACTGGCGGTCATCACAGTGGCTCGTCGCACTCCTCATCAGCGCCGCCGCCCTTCGGCGCACGCCTCCGCATGTAGTATAGCGTGGCCATGCTCGCCCTTTCTCACATCGGCCACCTTTGCGGTCAGCACTTGCCCCATCCGCACCCCATCGCCTACACTGACATCGGGGAGTGCCGCGTTCCCCCTTCCCCTGTGACGGCGGCCGGCGGCAAGTGGAGCAGTGGAGCGCAGGAGTCGCGCGTGCGTTACCTTCCGAACGTCTTGAGCTTCGGCCGGCTGCTGGTGACCATACCTCTCGTCGTGCTCGTGCTCCTGGACACCCCCGCCGCGTACCTCGTGGCGACGGTGCTCTTCGTCGCTGGCTCGATCACCGACACGCTCGACGGCCGCCTCGCGCGCCGCTATCACCTCGTCTCGCGGCTCGGCGTCTTCCTCGACCTCACCGCCGACAAGGTCTTCGTCTCGGCGCTGCTGATCGCGCTGGTGCAGGTGGCGGTAGTGCCTGCGTGGATTGCGATTGTGATCGTCGCGCGCGAGTTCCTCGTGCAAGGGCTGCGCTCGCTGGCCGCCGCGGAGGGCGTCGTCATCCCGGCCGGGCGCTGGGGCAAACAGAAGACACTGCTGACGCTGCTGGCAATTGGGGGCATCCTGCTGGCGCGCGGGCTGCAAGGCGCCACCGATTTCCCGCTTGGTCTGGCCACCGGCAGCTCCTCCAACACCTTCGCCAATGGGCTGCTCTTCCTGGCCGATCTGGTGCTGCTGCTGGCGGTGATCTGGACGATCTTCTCGGCAGTCGAGTATCTGCGCGGCGCCTGGAAGGTGCTCACCGGGCCGCCTGTCGCCAGCTAACCTCTCCTGGCGCATCCAGTCACGTAGGGGCGTTTTGCGGACGCCCTCCCGCTCCGGTGGCCGCGCGTCCAGGCGTGAAGCCTCGTCAGGTTGCCGGCTGCCCCAGCTTGCGCTCAGTGCCGTGCAGCAGCCGCTCGATGTTATCTTTGTGCGAAGCGATGATGAAGGCGCTGCCGATGACGGCGAAGACCGCGTGCGGCCACAGGTCGTGCCCCAGCAGAGTGAGGACGACGGTGACGATGGCGGCCAGTGCGGCGGCGGTGATCGAGCCGAGCGAGACGTAGCGCGTGAGCAGCACGACCACCACTAGCCCCACCACGCCGATCAGCATGCCTAGCGGTGTCATCGCCAGCAGTGCCCCCGCGCCGGTCGCCACGCCGCGCCCGCCCGTGAAGTGGATGAAGACGGAGTAGTTGTGGCCGAGCAGCGCCGCCAGGCCGCCCACCGCCTGTGCCACCGCCGAGAGGTTCTGCAGCTCCAGCGAGGCGCCGGGCCCAGCCGGCAAGAAGATGAAGCGTGCCAGCAGCACCGCCGCCGCCCCCTTCGCCACATCCAGCACTGCCACCATTATCGCCGGGCCTTTGCCCATCGTCCGCAGCACGTTGGTCGCACCGGTCTTGCCGCTGCCCCCCGCGCGCGGGTCCACGTTGCCGAAGACGCGCCCGACGATCACGCCGCTGGGCAGCGATCCGAGCAGATAGCCGACCACCGCCGAGATGAGCAGTCGCAGCGCGATTTCCGTCACGGACATGATCCCTGCCGCTCCCTCTTCCACCGGCTGACTGCCGGCTGTGCGCATGCCACTTCACGCGGCGCGGGTCCCGCGGATGTCTCGCTGGCTCCGTGCACATGCTACCGCCTCGCGGCGTGAGCGTCAATGCGAGCCGGCAGCGGCGTTGACTGTTGTCGCCATTGCCGGAATCCCCAGCCAGCCCAACCCCGCGGAAATGGTTGCGCCGCTACGAGGAGCCGGGCGAGGTTGGATTGATCTCACAGAGCCGCCGCCCAAACACGCGCGCGCGACGCAAGGTCTTTGCATAGGAAGACGCGGTCACTCGTCATACGCCGGCATTGCCGCCCGGCCGCTGAGCCAGATCGTTGGCGCGCCGAATCAACTCCTCGTCGGCGCCGAGATGGCGAATCCACTCCTCAGTAGTATAGTAGCGCGGCGCCCTGATCGGATCGCGCTCTGGCGGCGCATGAGAAACGCACGCCTGGACTCACGCCTCGACGATGGCTTCACGCGCGCTACGCCGCGCTCGGGCGAGCACAGACAGGATGCGACACGCTTCATCCAAGATCAATAGGGCGTGACTCATAGCGTTCCCTCGCATGGCAAAGCAGCCTCCGACACGCCCCAGCATGTCATGCCCTGTGTGAGCTACGAGGCGAGCCGATCGGCGGAGCCGTGGCGTGCGCGGCGGCGCTGGTACTGGATGAACGCGTCGAGCGCTTCCAGGTAGGCATTGTACATGCGCTCCAGCACATGCACCGGCTGACTGCGCTGCTCGGCCATCGCCAGATCGAACCACTTCTTCTCCATCCGCCGCTCCAACCGCTCCAGCTCGCTCATCGGCGCGGGCGGCCGCGGTGTAGGTTGCTGCGGCTTCCCCTGCATCTGCATCTGGCGTCCCCTTTCCCTCCGGCATACTCACGCGCTTGAGAGGTGGTGGCCACCTATCGGCCACGCCCATCTATTCTTCCTCGCCGCGCCCAAGCCGGCAATCAGGAGCCTGTGCGAGCGGTGCGTGGGCCGACCGAGAGCGCCCGAGCACATCTCGCTGCCGGCGCGGCCCGCGACAACCGAGCGGAGCGCTACAGCTCCTCGGCGAGCAGATCCTCCTCGGCAGCCTCGGCGATTGCCGGGGCGACGGCGGCGCGAATCTGCGCCTCGATGGCCTCGGCCACGTCAGGGTTGGCCTTCAAGTACTCCTTGGCGTTCTCGCGGCCCTGCCCGAGCCGGATATCGCCGGCGGAGAAGAAGGCGCCGGCCTTCTTGACGATGCCCATCTCGAGGCCGATATCGAGCAGCCCGCCCTCGCGCGAGATGCCCTCGTTGAACATGATGTCGAACTCGGCGACGCGGAACGGCGCGGCGACCTTGTTCTTGACCACCTTGACCTTCGCGCGGCTGCCAACCACCTCCGTGCCAGACTTGATGCTATCAATGCGGCGGATGTCGAGCCGGACAGAGGCGTAGAACTTCAACGCGCGGCCACCGGGAGTGGTCTCAGGGTTGCCGAACATGATGCCAACCTTCTCGCGGAGCTGGTTGGTGAAGATGACCGACGTCTTGGAGTTGTTGATGGCGGCGGTGAGCTTGCGCAGCGCCTGGCTCATCAGGCGAGCCTGAAGGCCGACGTGGGCATCGCCCATCTCGCCTTCGATCTCGGCGCGCGGCACTAGCGCGGCTACTGAGTCCACAACCACCACGTCCACCGCGCCACTGCGCACCAGCATCTCGACGATCTCGAGCGCCTGCTCGCCGGTGTCTGGCTGCGAGATGAGCAGCTCTTCCTTGTTGACGCCCAGCCGCTCGGCGTAGTCGGGGTCGAGCGCATGCTCGGCGTCCACGATGGCGCAGATGCCGCCGCGCCGCTGTGCGTTGGCGATCACGTGCAGGCTGAGCGTCGTCTTGCCGGAGCTTTCGGGGCCGTAGATCTCGGTGATGCGGCCGCGCGGCACGCCGCCGATGCCCAGCGCCAGGTCCAGGGCGATCGAGCCGGTTGGGATCGCCTCCACCTTGACATGAGCGCGGTGCTCGCCAAGCTTCATGATGGCGCCCTTGCCGAAGCGGCGCTCGATCTGGCCCACGGTGAGGTCCAGCGCCTTCTCGCGCTCGGGCTGGCTGGCGTCGTGAGCAACGGTGGGGGCGCTGCTGGGAATGCTACGATCGGCGGGCATGCGATTCTCCTCTCACGCCGTCCACTCAGGGACGGCCGCCGAAGACGGGGTGGATTGGGCTGCGTAGATAGGCAGTGTATCGCGCGCAGGCGCAAGACGCCAGAGATGAGCCGTAGAACAGATGTACAAAGTGTACTCCTCGTGGGCGGTGGCGTCAAGAGGGGTATTCTGCCTACTGGGGACGAAAGCGGAAGATCGAAGCGCCACCTGCGGGCATGAATCCTGCACGCCCTCGCCCAAGCGTCGAGGGCGATGCGCGGGTATGGGGCGGCAAGGAGGAGAAGATGGCGCATACTGGCCGCGAAGGCGAGCGTGGCAGCACGCCGGAGCAGACAGGTGAGCACTACGACAGCCTGGGTCAGGGCCAGGGGCAGTATCCAGGCTGGCAGCCGCCAGGGAGCGAGTATCCTCCTGATCTGTACGATGCAAGGCGGTATCAGGCCAATTCTGCTGGCTACTCTGGCATGTATGGTGGCGCGCAGTACGGCCAGGCGCCGTACGAGGTCCCACCAGTGCCCGGCGCGGAGAGCTGGCGACTACCAGGGCCGTATACGGGTCGCGGGCCGCGCAACTATTGGCGCGCCGACGAGCGAATCCAGGAGGACGTTTGCGACCGGTTGACCCAGGCCGGCCAGCTCGACGCCAGCGGCATCGAGGTGCAGGTGAGTAGGGGCGAGGTAACGCTTGGCGGGCAGGTGGATAGCCAGCAGTCGAAGCATATGGCCGAGGACATCGCCAAGGGGGTGCCGGGCGTCCGCGACATGCACAACCAGATCAACGTGCGGGAAGCGCTAGTGGACACGGCCAACGACGAGCTGACGCCGGGCGGCGAGAACGGCCAGGGGCATTAGCCCCGACTCATTCGACCCTGGCCTATTCCGGATTACGGCCTATCGCCCGCACGCGTACCACCAGTGCCACGTCTACCACTGCAAAGAATAGGGCAATTCCAACGAGGCCGATGCCGAACCCAAGCAGGGCGTAGGGCGCATTCGGACCACGCATAATGGGTGTGACAGCAAGCACGATGATAGTCGTGATAACCGCACCGGACCACGCAATGACCTCGTATGCGATCAACTCCGGTAACCAAGAGGACAACCAGGCGGATGGGTCAGTGCGCGGCGAGGGAAGTGGCTGCAATGCACGGCGCCGCCGCCAGTGTTTGACCACAAGCGCGCCCACTGAACTGTAAGCGACGAGGCCGCCCCAAAGGAGAAGTGCGAGCAGGTTCACATTGTGATCTGCCACGGCATCATCCCTCATCCCATGCGGTTAAGCTGCACGCCCGCTACCACTCAGATGCTAGCAGTTCGACCCTACCGAGACAAGCCATTCTCCTGGCGAGTCAGCTCGATGCGTGCACGGCTTCCTCGGGAGCCAGCCGCACGGCGAGCGCGTAGCAGGCCAGGCCGAGGGCCAATCCCGCCCCGGCGCCCAGCAACGAGTGCTGGCGGATCAGCACGGTCGAGGCAATGATAGCCGCGGCCAGCGGCGCGACCACCACCAGGCTGCGCGGGCGCCAGCGCACACAGGCGAGCGCGAACATGACTGTCCCTCCCACGTGCGTGCTGGGCAGATCGTTGAACGGGCGATCGTGGGCATAGACCAGACGCACCAGCGACGACGCGAGATCATCGCCCGCGAGCACAGGGCGCACGACCGCCGTCGGGAAGGCGATGAAGCAGAGATCTGCCACGACGCCGAAGCAGATGAAGGCGACGGCGAGCGTGCGGAAGCGCGGCCAGGACTGCATGGCGAGCGTCACGAAGAGCAGCGTGCCCAGCGGCAAGAACGCGACGTACGGGAACGCCAGCACCGGGACAATCGGCAGCGCAGCATCCAGCGGACTCTGCAGGAAGTGCGTGCGGCCGGTGTCGGTATTCAGCGGTTCATACGAGGCGACGGCCGCGGCGAGCGCGACGACCAACAGGCCGCGCCGCAGCCACACCGGGTACGTGCGGCCCGCGACCGGCCTCGTCTCGGAACGTCCCACCACTGCCTCCAGCCATGTCTCCACCAGCCGCACACACAGACGCGGGGTGGGCGCGCCTTATCGGCGGCCTCCGGAGAAGAGTCCGCAGCGTAGAGCACTATAGCGCAATCCGCCCCCTTGCGCACGGTTTGCATCGGGGCCGGGACGCGGGCAAGTGCTATGAGGGCGCGGCGCTTGCCCAGCGGCCTCCTGAGATGTATACTTCTCAGGAGTGTGCCCGGAAAGCCGCGCGCAATCCCGTGTCTCACGTGTCGAGGCGCGCGCGGTGCGGTGGGGGTGCCCCAAAGGGAGCGAAACGACCGATGAAGGTAATTCTGCTGCACGAGGTGCCGGGGCTGGGCCAACCCGGCGACGTAAAGGACGTGGCGAACGGCTATGCGCGCAATTATCTGCTGCCACGCCAGTTGGTGACGGCGGCGACGGTCAGCGAGCTGGCACGCCTGCGCGAGCGGGTGGATGCGGCCCAGGCGCAGGCGGCCCGGCAGCGCGCGACCAATGAATCGCTGGCAGAGAAGCTGGGCAAGGCAGTGCTGACATTTGCGGTGCGTGTGGGCCGCGGCGATCGCCTCTATGGCTCGGTCACCAGCATAGATATCGCCAACGCGCTGCACGAGCTGGAAGGCCTCTCGATTGACCGCCGTCTCATCCATCTGAAAGAGCCACTGCGCCAGCTCGGCGAGTTTCAGGTGCCGGTTCGCGTGACGCAAGGTGTGGAGCCCAAGATCACGGTGCGCATCATCGCGCGCGGCACCGAGCACGCGCAGGGCGCTGCACAGGAGGCGACAGCGGTTCCCAGCGCAGAAATCGCCGAGGAGAAGTCCCCGACGGCTAAGGAGGAGTAGCGCGCCGGAGCGCACGCATCACAACTTTGAGACGTCCGCACGGACGCTGTCAGGAAGGCATCCCATGTTGGGATGCCTTCACTGTGTCTTGCATCACGTTCTATGGGCATCCACGTGCGCTGGTGCATGGGGGACACGTCCCCATCCGAGCGGCCGCCGGGTAAGCGCTCACCTGATGCGGATGTCAATGCCGTCCTGCTGCAATCGCGTGGGTTGGCGACGTGAAGCAGGCGTGCAGGCTAAATTGGCATGGAAGATGCATTTTCCATAACCGTAGAGGACGGAACACAAGAGAGGATGCTTCGACCATGTCTATGGATATCTCGCAGCTCAGCCAGCAGGCGCCGATCCGTGTCGCTTCGCCACAACTGGTAGCGGCCAATCACATCCTGGCGCTCTCATCGGCTGATCTGCAGGCACTGATCCATAAGGAGGCGGATGAGAACCCCGCATTGGAGATAGAGGAGGTTCCCGTCTGTCAGCAATGCGGCCGACCGCTTCAGGGCGCCTACTGCCCCGTCTGCGCGGCCAGTCAAAAGGAAGAGGCTCCCAGACCCCTCGATCTCGAAGACTACGGCGACGGCACCCTCTGGCAGCGGCGAGCGCCCACCAGCGACGATGAGGAGTTCGATCCGACGACGCGTGTGGCCGCTCAGATGAGCCTGGCCGAGCACCTCACGCTGACCCTGCAAGCGCAGTACCCGCTCGAAGACAGCCCGATCATCGAGTATCTGGTGGGCAATCTCGACGATAACGGCCGTCTCCGCTGCTCGGTGGAGGAGGTGGAAGACCTCTTCGGCGTGGACACCGAGCACGTCGAGCAGATCATCCGCTCGCTCCAGTCAATGGAGCCGATCGGCGTGGGTGCACGCGACCTGAGCGAGTGCTTGTTGATCCAGCTTACGTACCTCGAGTCACAGGGCGTACAGCAGCCGTTCGCGCGCGAGGTCATCATGCGCTTCCTGCCGCAGCTCAGCGCGCACAAGTACGGCCACATCGCGCTCGCCCTGGGCACCACCACCGAGCAGATTCACGAGGTCAGCGAGTTCATCAAGCGCAATCTCAACCCCTTCCCCGCACGCGGCTACCTTGGCTCGAACCTCTCCTCCGGCGGCGAGCGTACGACCACGGTCCTGCCCGATGTCGTCATCAGCAAGCGCGAGCTGCCCGACGGACACCATACGTATGAGGTGGATGTGGTCGAGTCGAAGCGCTACTTCCTCAACCTTAACCCCTCTTATGCCCAGCTCTACGCCGAGATGAGCTCTCGTCAGGCGCCCCTGAGTGAAGACGACCGCCGGCACATTCAGCAGTACGTCTCGCGCGCCAAGCTGTTCATCTCCAATATCAACCAGCGCCGGCAGACGCTCGCCAAGATCACGCGTCACATCATCGAGCTGCAGCGCGACTTCCTCGATCACGGCATCCGCGCGCTGGAGCCGTTGACACGCGCCCGCGTCGCCGCCGACCTGGGCATGCACGAGTCCACTGTCAGTCGTGCGACAGCCGCTAAATACTGCATGCTGCCCTCGGGTGAGGTCATTCCGTTCAGCAACTTCTTCGTCGCTAACCTCGGCATCAAGGATCTGATCAAGGAGCTGATTGACCGCGAGCAGACCCCACTAACGGACCAGGAGCTGGCCGAGATCCTCAGCAAGCGCCACATCCCGGTGGCGCGCCGCACGGTGGCGAAGTACCGCGAGCAGCTCGGCATCCTGCCCTCGACGCTGCGGTAAGCGGCTGCCGCGCCATTCGCCTACACCTTCTCCAAATACTCGAGTATCCGCTGGGCGTGCCCGGCCGGCTTCACCTGCTGCCAGACATGGCCGATCAGGCCGTTGGGGCGGATGTAGAAGGTCGTGCGCGCCATGCCCATATACGCCTTGCCATAGAGACTCTTCTGCTGCCACACACCGTAGCGCCCGGCGACGGCATGATCCTCATCGGAGAGCAGCGTGAAGGGCAGGCCGTACTTGTTGGCGAACTTCTCGTGCGAGCGGGGGCTATCCTTGCTGATGCCCAGCACCACCACGCCGGCCTCTTGCAGCTCCGGCCAGGCATCACGGAAGCCGCAAGCCTCGGTGGTGCAACCGGGCGTGTCGTCTTTGGGGTAGAAGTAGAGAATCACGCGCTTGCCGCGCAGATCACCCAGCGACACCGTTCCGCCATCGGCAGAGGGCAGCGTGAAGTCAGGCGCCGGCTCGCCGGCCTCCGGCATGCGCGTGGCGTCAGATGACGATTTCTGTGACGGCATCGGCGGTTCATCCTTCCTCGGCATCGGGGAGGCAACGGTAAGGGTCGGGCGTATCCCGCGGCGCGCAGGCGATGCATGCATCGCCCCTACAGGTGTCGCGCGGATGGTCTCTCGGACGCCGTCGTCCCTGCCTCGCCGCTACATCCGCTTAGCCGCGTTGGGCGGGGGCGAGGCAGGCCTCGCCACTACAGCCATTCAGCATCGAGTTGGCGCAAATAGCGCTGCTGCCGTGCAAACGGCGTGCGCGCAGTACGTCTCTGCGCAGCCGTTGCCGCCGCGTCTCTGCCTCCTCCTCCCCGTGCACAGGGAGCGGGACGGAGAGCGAGGACTCCCTACAGCGCCGGGAACAGATTGACCGCCGCGCCGTTGAGCTGGCTGAGCAGCACGCCGAAGACCACCGTCAGGCCCAGGATGCCGATGATCGCGAGCGCCATGGTGAGGCGCACGCTACCGGGCATCGTCAGCCGGTCGCGCTTGGGCGGCTCGATGGCAAACATGCGCCACAGGACGTTGGTGTAGTAGACGAACGCTACCGCGCTATTGATCAGGCCCAGGATCACCAGCCAGGTCAGCGCCGAGCCCTCGTTCCAGGCCGCCCAGAAGATGAAAAGCTTGCTCAAGAAGCCCGCGAACGGCGGGAAGCCCGCCAGCGAGAGCAGGCAGAAGCCCATCCCCAGCGCGACGAACGGCGCCCGCCGGCCGAGTCCATCGAAGTCGCGGATCAGCTCGCGGCCCGTGGCATCGGCCAGCCCAATGATGCCGGTGAAGGCGCCGATGTTGGTCACCACGTAGACCGCCAGGAACGCCAGGATCGCCAGCACGCCGCTGGCAGTGGTCGTTCCGGGTGCGGCGTTCAGCATGACCGCCGAGAGCCCCACCAGCAGATAGCCCGCCTGCGCGATGCTGCTATAGGCCATCATGCGCTTGATGTTGGATTGCAGCAATGCCACCACGTTGCCCAGCGTCATCGTCACCGCCGCGATGATCGCCACCATCGCCCACAGGCTCGTATGGCTGGCCCCCACGAGGCCGCCGGCGACGAAGACGCGCAGCAGCGCCGCGAAGCCCGCCGCCTTCGAGCCGACCGAGAAGAAGAGCGTCGAAGGGGTCGGCGCGCCCTCGTAGATGTCGGGCGCCCACATGTGGAACGGCACCGCCGAGATCTTGAAGCCGAAGCCGGTGAAGATGAACACCTCCGCCGCCAGCAGCACCAGATTGCCGCCGGTCAGCGCCGTGGTGGCGGCGCGAGCGATCTCGGCCAGGTCCGTCGTGCCGGTCGCGCCGTAGAGCAGCGCCATGCCGTAGAGCAAGATCGCCGACGACATCGCGCCCAGCAGCACATACTTCACCGATGCCTCGGCCGAGCGGCCGTCGGTGCGCGAGAGGCCCGCCAACACGTAGAGCGGGATGCTGGTCAGCTCCAGCGAGATGTAGACCGAGATCAGCTCGCCGGTGCTGCCCATCAGCATCATGCCGGCCAGCGACATCAAGATGATGGTGTAGAACTCGCCCAGCGAGCAGCGCAGGAACTTGCCAACGTAGCCGTACGAGACCAGCACCACTCCAACGCCGATGCCCAGGAAGAGGAATTGAAAGAAGAGCGCGAAGCCGTCCACCACCAGCATGCCGAAGAACGCTTTGGTGGGGTAGCTGCCGAACCAGTGGAAGGCCAGCGAGAGCGAGAAGAAGAGCGGCACCGCCAGCCCAGCCAGCGCCGTGACCAGCGCCGCCACGCGACTCCGCGTGAAGAGATCCACGGCCAACACGAGAAAGCTCAGCAGCACGACGCTCAGCATCGGCGAGAGCATCCAGATCTGGGTGGCGTCTATCTGTGTCGTCATGGGGAATGCTCCTGCCGCGAGATTAGGGCACGGCCACGATGGGCTGGATGGCCGAGATCAGGATGTTGTGCAGGCTGGGTTTGAGCAGGTCCACAATCGGCATCGGGAAGATGCCGACGAAGAGAATCACCAGCGTCAGCGCCACCAGCGGGAAGGCCTCGCGCGGTGTCGCGTCGGTCAGCCAGGCCCAGGCGCGATTGAGCGGGCCGAAGAACGAGCGCCGCAGCATCCACAACAGATATCCAGCCGTCAGCACGACGCCGAACGCCGCGAAGATTGTCGGAATCGGCAGCAGCGCAAAGGTGCCGGTGAAGACCAGATACTCGGCGACGAAGCCGGCCAGCGCCGGCAGCCCCAGCGAGGCGAGGCAAGCGATCGTGTAGAGCGTGCTCTCGACCGGCATGCGCTCCGCGATGCCGCCGAAGACGTCAATGTCGCGCGTGTGCGCCTTCTCGTAGACCACACCGACACAGAAGAAGAGCATGCCGGTGATCAAGCCGTGGGTGAACATCTGCAGCGTGGCGCCGGTCAGCGCCGCCTCGCGGAAGGTCATCAGCGGCGCGCCCGTCCGCATGGCCCCCGTTGCCGCGGCTGCCCCCGCCACGCCCAGCAGCACGTAGCCCATGTGGCTGACGCTGGCATAGGCGATCATCTTCTTCATGTCCTGCTGGACCATCGAGGCGCCCGCCCCCCATAGCACGTTGATCGCCGCGCCAATCGCCAGAATCGGCGCGATCTCCATCGCTCCATGCGGCACAAAGCCCAGGCAGACGCGGATCAACCCGTACGCGCCCATCTTCAGCAGCACGCCCGCCAGCAGCACGCTCACCGCCGTCGGCGCCTCGGTGTGGGCGTCCGGCAGCCAGGTATGCACCGGCCAGGCGGGGATCTTGACGGCGAAGCCGGCGAAGAGCAGCAGGAATAGCACCAGCGGCAGTGAGAGCGTTAGCCCGAAGAGCGGCACGCTCCCAGTGATGGTGGGCGCGGTCGCCGCGAAGTGCGAGAAGAGCGCGGTGGAGGCGCCGGTATGCACGTAGATGAAGAGGATGCCAGCCAGCGTGAACGACGAGCCGACCAGGGTATAGATCAAGAACTTCCAGGCCGCGTACTCGCGCCGCGCGCCGCCCCAGATGCCAATCAGCAGGAACATCGGGATCAGCTCGACCTCCCAGAACAGGATGAAGAGGAAGAGGTCGAACGAGGCGAAGACCCCCATCACGCCGGTCTCGAGCACCAGCAGCATTGCCATGTAGAACCTGACGCGCTGCTCGACATGCCACGAGCTGATCACCGCCAGGAACGAGAGCAGACCGTTGAGGATGATCATCGGCATGCTCAGGCCGTCGGTGCCCAGCGCGAAGTTCACCTGGAAGTGGAAGTTGTTGGGCAGCGTGAGATTGATCCACGGCTCGTTGACGTACCACGCGGGGTGCATCACGTCGCCGAAGGGCTGGCCGGCGAAGACCAGGCCGAAGTAGAGCCACAGGCTCAGCAGGAACGTCGCCAGCGTGAATGCGGCGGCGATCATCTTAGCGGCGCGCCCCGGTGCCAGCATCAGCACCACGGCGCCGAGTGCCGGCAGGAGGACGATGGCGGTCAAGAGCCAGTTCATGATGGTATCTCCGTCTCCCTCTCGCCTACTTGCCGATCACGCCGACGGCGAAGAAGATCACAAGCATGATGATCATCGCGCCGCCGAAGAGCGCCGCACCGTAGTTCTGCAGCCGCCCGCTCTCACTGCGCCGCAGCCACGAGCCAAGGCCACGTGTTGCCCGCGCCGAGCCGTTGACGATGCCGTCAATCACGTACTTGTCGAAGCCGGCACACAGATTCGCCAGACCGTACACGACGTACTTGATGATCGCGCCGTAGAGCTCGTTGAGGTAATAGCGGTTGTAGAGCACACGGTGGACGAAGCCGCCCAGCGGGTTGCTCGTCAGCACGCTCGCCGGCACCACCGCTACGCCGTACATCAGCCAGGCGACGGCGAGACCCAGCACCCCAGAGCCGACGCCGATCAGTGTCATCGTATCCAGCGCCGGCGCCACCGCGAACGTGACGTCCTTCCCTCCGTTGAGGAACCAGGCGAAGCCCTGGGCGAAGCCGGCGAAGCCAAACAGGCCGATCACAATCGTGGCGAGCGCCAGGATGATCAGCGGCAGCGTCATGACTGGGGGCGACTCGTGCGGGTGGGCCTCGCCCCGATACTGGTCGCGCCCGCCCCAGAAGCCGGCGAAGGCGCCGCCGCGGCCACCGAAGGTCAGGAAGTACAGCCGGAACATGTAGAAGGCGGTCAGCACGGCAGTCGCCAGCGTGAAGCTGTAGAGCAGATAGTCACCATGTTCGAGGGCCGTGGAGATGATCGGGTCTTTGCTCCAGAAGCCGGAAAACGGCGGGATGCCAGAGATGGCGAGGGTAGCCGTCAGGATGGTCAGCGCGGTGATTGGCATGAACTTCGCCAGGCCGCCCATCTTGCGCATATCCTGCACGGTGACGGCATGAATCACACTGCCCGCGCCCAGGAACAGCAGCGCCTTGAAGAACGCATGCGTGAAGAGGTGAAACATGCCGACGGTATTGGTCTCGGCGACCGCCAGGCCGACGAACATGTAGCCGAGCTGACTGATCGTTGAGTAGGCCAGCACCCCTTTGATGTCGTTTTGGGTGAGGGCAATGGTGGCGGCGAAGAGCGCCGTGAAGGCGCCAATGAAGCCGACCACCTGGAAGGCCAGCGGATCGGCTGTGGCGTAGAGCGGAAACAGCCGCGCGACGAGATAGACGCCGGCGGCGACCATCGTGGCGGCGTGGATCAGCGCGCTGACCGGCGTGGGACCCGCCATCGCGTCGGGCAGCCACACATGCAACGGGAACTGCGCCGACTTACCGACCGCGCCGGCGAAGACCAGAATCATCGCCAGCGTCAGCGTGGCTTTGTCCATCCCATGGACAGCGGTGTTGAGCTGGATGAAGTTGAAGGTGCCGGTCTGCGTGAACAGGATCAGGATGCCGATCAAGAAGCCGAAATCGCCCAGGCGCGTGGTGACGAACGCCTTCACCTGCGCCGGCGGCGGATAAGGCACCTCAGAGCCGGGCGGCGGCGGCCGGTGATAATACCAGAAGCCGATCAGCAGGTAAGACGAGAGGCCCACTAGCTCCCAGCCAATGAAGATGACCAGGAAGTTGGCCGCCAGCACCAGGATCAGCATCGCCAGCGTGAAGAGCGCCAGCTCGATGAAGAAGCGCGAGTAGCCAGGGTCGCCGGCCATGTAGCCCATCGAGTAGAGATGCACCAGGAACGAGACACCGGTGACAACGATCAGCATCACCACCGTCAGCGTGTCCACCCGGAAATCAATCGAATAGGAGAGCTGGCCGAAGCTGAACCAGTTATAGATCCGCATCGGCCCGGTGCCGTTGGCCAGCAGCGCGGGAGTATTGAGGAACTGGAAGAGGATCAGCAGCGACCAGACGAACGAGGCGCCAAGTGCGACGACGCCGATCACGCTGCCGACGGTGTCCCAGATGGGCGTCGGCCCACCGTGCGCATGGCCCCCGCCGTGGTCATCTGCTTCGTGCGCTTCCTGGGCCTCGCTCTGCGGCTCGTGCTCGCTCCCCGCCTCGTGCCCGTTGCCATGCCCGTTTGCTGCGGCGTGGGCCGTGGCTGGCGCGGCGCGATTGCGGCTGAGCTGGGCGAGCGGGCGGGTCACAAAGAAGATGACGATCAGCGCCGCCAGCGGCAGCGCGGGGACCACCCATACGGAGTCAACTGGGGACATGCTTTGCTCCCATTCGCGCTGTGCGGCCGATACCGGAGGCCGCGCGTCCGCCCCTGTCCATCCTTACTCTCTGCCCTCACCAGCGCATCAGGTTGATGTCGCCGACGTCAATCGTCTGGCGCCGGCGGTAGATGCTAATGATCATAGCCAACGCCACTGCCGCCTCGGCCGCCGCCACCGTGATGATGAAGACGGCGAAGATCTGGCCGGTCAGCCGCGTGCCGATGCCACCGGCTTGCAGCGCCGGAGCGTGCGCGGCGGCGGCGGCGAAGGCCACCAGCGTGATGTTGACGGCATTGAGCATGATCTCGATGCCCATCAGGATCGCCACTGCGTTGCGCTTGCTCAGCGCGCCGAAGAGACCGATCACGAAAAGCACGGCGCCCAGCGCCAGGAAGGTATTGAGTGTCACCATCAGCGATCTACTCCTCCTCGGCGCGGCCAATCATGATCGCGCCGATGATGGCGACCAGCAACACCACCGAGGCGATCTCGAAGGGCAACACATAGCTGTAGCTGAATGGGCTGTAGAGCAATTGGCCGAGCCGCGCGACGGTGCCACTGGCTGGGCCAAGCTCGGCGAGCGGCACCGTGGTGCTGGCAGCGCCGACGAGCATCTGGCTGCTGCCAACCGCGTAGAGGATGCCACCGGCCAACAACACGCAGATCAGTGCCGCCAGCCACCACTGCCCACTGAAGGGATTGCTTGCCTGCGACATGCTGTTTTGGGTCAGCATGATGGCGAAGAGCACCAGCACGGTGATGGCGCCCGCGTAGATAAGCACCTGCACGATGGCAATGAATTCGGCGTTCAGCAGCAGGTAGATGCCGGCGGCGGCGCCGAAGACCAGCACCAGCGAGAGGGCGGCGTGGACGATGTTGCGCAGCATCACCACGGCAAGCGCGGAGCCGACGAGCAAGATCGCGATCAGGTAGAACGCCACGGACGCGACGTCAATGGTCATGCGGATGAGTCCCTCCACGACTGGGAACGCGGGTCGCTGCGGCAGAGTGGGGAGTCGTCGCGCGTGGGGATGCGACCATTCTTGCAGCCGTCATGCAGCGCGACGCTGTGCGGTTCGCCATCGCTTATTGTATCATTGGCTGTCAATCGCATAGCGGGCAAGAATCCCGATTGGATGGGCATTTGCGCCTCAACATACCAAAAGTCCCCGGCGTCTTGCGACCTGTGCTACACTGGCGCCGGGTCACACGGCGTCTGAGCGGGGTTATTTCGGGGTCATTGAGGTTTGGGGCCGTGGGGCAAGCCGGCAGCCGGCGATTGTGGTCTCTTCAGTTCGTGGCATGAGTGTGAAGGAGTGGCAGCATGGGTGTGGCGAGCGCTGGTTTTCATCTGCTGGGCGCGCTGCGTCGGGCCATCGGGCGGGTTTTCCTGAACTTCCTCATCTGGCTCATCATCGGCTTCCTGCTTATGGAGGTGCTGTTGTGGTTCGTGGACGGCCACAAGGCGCTCTCCAGCTATGCGCCCAGCGTGGTCGTTCATGTGGCGTCTGCGCTGCTGGGACTGGCGCTAGGGTACGCTGCCGCGCTAACGGTCATCGTGGGCGAGGCGATCCGGCTGCTGATCTCGACCGTGCAGGATGTGGAAAAGGGCGTCCAGGGCGAGATGTCTGGCGCCGGTCACGTGCTCCAGGCGGTCGAGCAGGCCGTTCGCGGCAAGCGGTAGGTCGCAAAGGGTAAGGGGGGCGTAGCGGTGGCGACTCGGCGGGATCCGGCCACGCTCAACGGCACGCGGCTCGGCAGTTGCGTGCTGGAGGCGCCGCTCGGCACGGGCGGCATGGGGGCGGTGTACCTGGCACGCCAGGAGCGCCCCCATCGCAAGGTCGCAGTGAAGGTGCTTCACCAGCAGCTCACGAGCGATCCGGAGGCCTGGCGTGTCTTCCTCCAGCGTTTCCGCCGCGAGGCCGACGCCACCGCCGCGCTGGATCACGCGAACATCGTCCCGATCTACGAATTCGGTGAGCAGCAGGGTGTCGCGTATCTCGTGATGCCCTACCTCAGCGACGGCTCGCTGGCGCAGGTGCTCGATCGCGAGGGGTCGCTGCCCCTCACACGAGCCGTGCGCTACGTCGAGCAGATCGCCGCGGCGCTGGATCTCGCCCACCGGCAGGGCATCGTCCATCGTGACGTCAAGCCCTCCAATCTGCTGCTGCACCCTGATGGCCGGCTGATGCTGGCCGACTTCGGCATCGCGCGTCCGCTGGGCGGACCTGACCTGATCGGCCCTGCGCCAGGGGACGAGCACGAGGACATGAAGCTGACACGGGCCGGTGCGACGATGGGCACCCCCGAGTACATGGCGCCGGAGCAAGCGCGTGGCGAGCAGGCGGGGCCTCCGTCGGATATCTATGCGCTTGGCATCGTGGCGTATGAGATGCTGTCCGGCGAGCCGCCCTTCACAGCACCCAACGCTGAGGCGGTGCTCGGCCGCCAGGTGAACGACCCGCTCCCCTCACTGCGCGAGGACCGGCCCGATGTTCCTGCCACCGTGCAAGAGGTGCTGGCCTGGGCGCTGGCAAAGAACGCCAGCGACCGGCCGCGCACGGCCGGCGCCTTCGCGCGCGCGCTGCGCGAAGCCGCGCAAGGCGGTCGCACCCTCGCCGCCGCCTCGAAGACGCGCATTCCGCGGGCGAGCTGGGATGAGACGCCCATCGGCTCCACGCCGGTCGGCCGCGGACTCGGAGGGGCAACAGGAGCTGGACTGCTCGCCCTCTCCGATCCTGACGATCGCACCATCGGCTCGCCCATCTGGCGTGGCGACGCCGGAGAAGGCGGGCCGCCGACGCCCGCGTGGCCGGTGCCGGGTGGGGGTGGTCCCGGCGGCAGGCGGGGTGGACCGCTCGGCCCGCTGCTGGTGGTGCTAGGCGGGGCGGTGGTCGCAGTGATTGGCATCGCGCTGGTCCTCAGTGTGATCAGCCAGGCGAGCTCGCCGTTCTTCTCGACTCAGGCGGCTGGCGCGAATGGCACAACGCAGCCAGCCGCCACGCAGTTGCCGACCGCTACGCCCAAGCCGACCGCTACACCCTTCCAGGGCAACTGGTTGGCCGTCTCCGACTCCAGTATCACGCTTGGCTGCAAGGGCAACCGCAAATCCGAGGTCATCAAGCTCGTCAATCGCGGGCCGGAGCCGGTCTCGTGGCAAGCGGACATCCAGTCCAGTGGGGGCGGCTTTGGCGGCGGCATCAGCGTTGATCCCACCTCCGGCACCCTCGACAGTCATGAGAGCACCCAGGTTTCCATCACCAACACCTCGGTCTTCTTCAGCCATCAAGGCGTGATCTACTTCACACCGCAGAACGGTGACGCTGGAGATCCCGCAGCCGTCCAGTTCAACGCCAACGGCTGCGGCCCCTAGCCCCTGGTCACTAGCCCCTGGTCACTACTCGCTAGCGAGCATCGGCGGAGCGCCCCAGAGCGGAGCGGGGGGCATGTCATGCACGATCTCAATGCCCTGCGCACCACCATGCGTCTCGATATCTTCGACGACGGTCTCGCCGCCCCGCCGCGCCAGTCGCACGTCTAGGCTGCCGCCGCCGATGGGAATGGCGCTGACTGCGAGCTGCGGGAGCCAATCGGGCAGCTCAGGCGCCAGGAAGCAGCGGCTATTTGGCATGTCTGGCTGAATACCCAGGAAGAGCAGGGCCGCCAGGATCGGCGCGGCAGCGGCCCAGGCCTGAGGGCTGTTCGCTTGGGCATAGGGCACCGGCAGCCCATGCCCGCGGTCGAGTCCACAGAACAGCTCGGGCAGGCGCGCGTGCTCGAAGGCGGCGGCCGCCTCCAGCGTCGCACGGATGAGCTGGCAGGCGGACTCGCGCTCGCCATAGCGCCACAGGCCCGCGGCGGTGAGCAGGGTATCATGCGGCCAGACGGAGCCACGCTGATAGGCAAGGGGATTGTAGGCGGGATTCTGCGAGGAGAGCGTGCGCAAGCCCCAGCCGTTGAACATGTCTGGCTGCATCAAGCGCCGGGCAACCGCCGCGACGTGGGCTGAATCCGACAGGCCGCACCACAGCAATTGGCCAGGATTCGAGCTGATACTCTCCACCTGGCGCTTGCGGCCGTCGAGCGCCTGGGCGTAGAACGCGGCCTCGGGCATCCAGAAGCGCTGCTCGACGAGGAGGCGCTGCTGGGCGGCCTCGCGCCGCAGAGACGTGGCGTCGCCATCGCGTCCGCGCGCATCCAGCAGCTCGGCCATCGCCAGCCTAGCGGCAAACCAGTAGCCTTGCAGCTCGACGGTAGCGAGCGGCAGCTCCGCGATGCCCCCGTCGGCGTAGACAATCGCGTCGCCGGCGTCTTTCCAGCTCTGGTTGTGGTAGCCGCGGCGGCTGCGCGTTGTGTATTCGAGGATGCCGTCGCCATCGAGATCGCCGAGCTCCGCGCACCAGCGTAGCCCGGCAAGCGCCGTTTCGAGATAGCTATCGAGCAGGTGGTGATCGCCGGTCCAGCGCCAGGCGTTCCAGAGCGCCAGGCAGAAGAGCGCCGGCGTATCGGCGGCGCCGTAGTAGTACGGAGATTGTGGGATGCGGTGGCGCCATGCAAGCTCGCCCCAGCGTGCTTCATGCGGGAACTTGCCGGGCTGGGCATCGCGGTAATCGTCGGTGGCGCGCGCCTGGCGCGGGGCGAGCGCGGCGAGCGCGCCAAGGGCGCTCCACGCGCCGTCGAGGCCCGCCATCAGACTGGTGACCAGCGGATCACGGCCGAAAAGTGTGAGGAACCAGGGGACGCCGGCGGCGACGAACGGCGGAGCGGACGGCTGCGTGAACGCGAGCGAGCGCAGATCGGCGCAGCCCTGGGTGAACGGCCGGCCGAGCAGCTCGGGCGCCTGGATCACCGGCGACGGTGGAATGACCTCATCGGTTGAGTCCGGCGGATTCTCGATATTTGGCATGCTGGGGGCGCCGTAGGTCATGCCCTTGACCTCGGGGCTGGCCGTCACCCGCACGTGCCAGGTCTTGCCCGGCAAGAGGAGCAGATCGAACACGGCAAGCGCGCCAACATGAATCGGCATCGGATCGGGCGCATCGAGTGCGATGCGCAGTCCTCGGCGGAAGCCCGCGCGCTCATAGTGCAGCGCGATGGTGCGCTCGCGGGCGACGCGGTGAACGGTGAGCCGCGGGGAGATAGAGCGATCGTGGATCTCGAAGATGTCGGCGAAGTCGGCGTCGAGCTGCAGGGTCAGGCGGGCGCGCACAGCGCCGCCGTCGAAGGCGCGGACGAAGATGTCATCGTGTAGCGCGTCGTCGAGCCGGCGGCGCAGCGACAGCAGCAGTGTTCCCGCGAGCAGCTCACCGGCGGGAGTGCGTATCGAGGGATTCTGGAAGTCCCACTGGGCGGCGGTGGTACTGAGCTGCGCGCTGCCGAGCAGGTGCCAGGGCTGCCCGCCGATGGCCAGGCGATAGGTAGAGAGCACGCGGGTATCCGCGGCGAAGAAGCCGTGCTGCTCGTGCTCGCGGAGCTGGCCATCGAGATCGGAGACCACTACGAGACTGCCAGCGTGGAGCAGGATGCCCGCCTGGGGCGCGTGGATGAAGGGCGTCATGGACCGACGTAGAGGGCACCAACCGCCAGCCCCCACAGCGCATGCAACAGGATCACGGTAATCGCCATACGGGGATTGCCCGTCTTGCGGCCCATATAGCCCAGGCCTGAGAGCGGCACGATCAGCGCACCGGCCAGGCTGAACGCCAGCACCTCGCCGTAGAGCAGGCCCAGGAGCGGCCGGGGCCATGACGGCAGATTGGGCACCAGCACAGCGGCCCACAGCAGCACCAGCAGGATGCTGTTGGCGAGATGCGATGCCATGCCCAGCAGCCATGCGCTCGGCCGGTCGGAGACCATGTAGCGGCGCCCGAAGTCGGCGATGTCGAACGACACCATGCCCGGAACAGCGCCAGCCCACAGGCCGGCCAGCGCCATGAGGTAGCCGGCGATCAAGCCGATCAGCACAACGCCCGCGAAGTCTACCTGGCGCCAGGTCAACAGCTCCATGTGCCACCTACTCCATTAAGCTGGAGCCGGTCCGCCTCGGCGCTGCTCATCTGCCGCGCGCTGGGCGTCGCGCTCGCGATCAATCGCCATCTGGGCCGGCGTCAGCTCTACGCCAACGTGATCGGACTGGATCATGGTCCAGCCAAGAGCGCCCGCGCCGACGGTGCAGAGCACGCCCAGGAGCGAGAGCGCCAGCCCCCAGCCGGCGGGCGGCGCCACAGCGTTGAACTGTCCCGTGTTAACGATGGCACTGATCAGGAACAGTAGCAATGCGCTAACGTTGAGGCCCAGGTGAATCAAGCCGCGACGCTTGGCCGGCGAGGAAGCGGGAACACCAAAAGCCCAGTCAACGAAGCCGGGAATCGCTGTGATGGCCGCCATCACCACGCCCGCGATATTGGCCACCACAGCGACCTTGAACCAGAACGGATCGCCGCCGACCGTGTAGATCAGGTAGGCCACGAACGTGGAGGTGTAGAACGCAATGGGATAGGCAACCAACATGGGGTGGACGGGATGTCCCAACAGCTTGACCTTGCTGTACATAAGGACCTTCCTTGTGACGATGGTGGCTCGTCGGGTGTTCTGCGTGACTCATCCAGCCAACAGGAAGCCACCAATCGCGCGCGGATCAGCACGCTTCCACCTGTCGCCTCCCGCAGATTCCATGCCGTATGTCCAATTAGTCAATGCATTACTTGACAAATCATCCCCCGCAGCCTATGCTCTGAACCGCGGCGGGGAGCCGCTGGGAGGAGCAGACACCATGGCCGAAGCGAGTCTGGAGCGCCGCTTCTTCGCCAGCACGCGCGGCCAGCTCTTGCTGCTGCTGCGCCGCAATCCAGCCACCGTCGAGGAGCTGGCTTCCGCACTGCGGCTGACCGACAACGCCGTGCGTGTTCACCTGGCCGCGCTGGAGCGCGACGGGCTGGCCCGGCAGTGCGGCGTGCGGCGTGGGGGCGGCAGCGGCAAACCCGCTTTCGAGTATGCGCTGACCGAGGCGGCTGAGCGGCTGTTCCCCCGCCCGTATGGTGAAGTGCTTGGATTGCTGCTGGGTGTGCTCGCCGAGCGACTCCCGCCCGACGAGCTGGCGGCGGCGGCGCGCGAGACAGGGCGGCAATTGGCGCGCCAGGTAGAACAAAGCCGCGACGGTTCCGGCGACTGCATCAGCGCCGCGGTCGCCGTCCTCAATCAGATGGGCGGTCTGGCCGAACGCGACGAGGCCGCCAGGCACCCTGCTATCGTCGCCCGTAGCTGCCCGCTCGCCGACATCGTGGCGGATCATCCCGCTGCCTGCGCGGTGGTCGAGGCGCTGGTGGGCGAGATTGCGGGGCAACCGATGCGCGCGAGCTGCGCGACATGCCCTCCGGCGCATTGCCGCTTCGAGGCGGTCGAGCAGGTGTCCGCGGCTGGGGCATCTCAGCCGGCAGAATGAATGAGGAGCGCACGAGGGGTGTGCGGTTGTGCCGCGCTGCTGGTGAGGCGCGAGGCACTAACAGATTGGACAGGGGAACCCAATGATCTTCGAGCTGGAAGAGAAGGAAAGCGGCGTGCCTGCCGCAATGGAGCTGCGGCAGCGGCACGTTTCTGAGGAGCAATGGCGCAAGTTCGAGCGCTACGCCGCCGAGATATTCCAGGCATTTGGCCTCGATCTGCATACCCCTGGCACGAACGATACGCCCAAGCGCTTCATTCGGGCGCTCTTCGACGCCACCGAAGGCTACGACGGCGATCCTAAGCTGGTGACGGTCTTCGACGTCGAGTGTCGCGGCGTGCCAGATTGCCAGACCAGCCAGGTCATCGAAGGCCCAATCCCCTTCTATGCGCTCTGCGAGCATCACGCGCTGCCCTTCTATGGCCGTGCGTACGTCGGCTATATCGCGCACGAGCACATCATCGGCATCTCCAAGCTGACGCGCCTGGTGCGTCTCTTTGCCAAACGCTTCACTGTGCAAGAGCGCATGGCACAGCAGATTGCCGATACGCTGGACGCGATCCTGGGGCCGCACGGCGTTGCCGTGTATCTGGAGGCGCACCATCTCTGCACACAGATGCGCGGGGTGCGCGAGTCCTCGGCGCTTACACGCACCACCTGCTGGCGCGGCGAGTTCGCCCAGAGTCCGGCCCTACGCGCGGAGTTCCTGCAGATGTGCGGAGTTGGGACGCATGAGCGTGACTAAGGACGAGCCGCTTGCGCCGTTGCAGACGCTGTACGACGCGGCGACCGGCGCGGACGTGCCCCTCCCGCCCGCGCTGGCGGCGCTCTATGGCGCGCTACGCCTGGCCAAGCCTACCAGCCGTCCGCTCGTCATCTCGAACTTCGTCAGCACGCTCGATGGCGTGGTGGCGCTGACCGAGCCGGGATACGAGGGCGGCGGAGCAATCAGCGGCCATGACCGGCACGATCGCGCGGTGATGGGTCTGCTACGCGCCGTGAGCGACGCGGTGGTGGTCGGCGCGGGCACATTGCGCTCGGTCCCGCGCAGCCTGTGGACCGCCGAATATATCTTTCCGCCGCTGGCCGCCGAGTACGCCGCCTTGCGCGCCGCCATGGGCAAGTCTGGGCCGCCGCTCAATGTGATCGTCACCGCGCGTGGCGAGCTCGACCTGACACTGCCGGTCTTTGCCTCGGGCGCGGTGCCTACGCTGATCGTCACGACGCCCATCGGCGCCGCCAGCCTCGTCTCGCGCGAGCCGCCGGCTGACCTGCGGATCGTGTCGGGCGGCGCGCCCAACCGGGTACTCGCCTCACACGTGCTCGCCGCGATCACCGCCTCACTCCCACAGTGCGAGACGATCCTGGTCGAAGGCGGCCCGCATGTGATGGCCGACTTCTTCGGTGAGGGGCTGTTGGACGAACTCTTTCTGACGCTTGCGCCGCAGGTAGCCGGTCGCGACACCGCGCACCCACGCGTTGGTCTGGTGGAAGGCGCGGTCTTCCTGCCGCAGCAGCCAGTGTGGGGCGGGCTGGCGAGCGTCAGGCGCAGCAATAGCCATCTATTCCTGCGCTACGGCTTTCCGCCCGCGTCTGAGCCAACACCATAGCAGCGCATGGCCTGCCAGAGCCAGCTCACGGCTCTGGCACGCCGGTGCCATCTTCTCCCTGAAAGAGCGCCTCTGGCCCGTACTTGGCGACCAGCCGCAGCAGGTGCCGCTCGCCGTACTCGCCCGGAACGTAAATGAACGCGTCGTCGGGCAGCGCTTCCGCTGGCGCGGCGGCTCCGTCTGGACCCCGATGCCACTGTGCGCCAGTATGGGCGAGCAGATCGGCGAGCGGACTGCCACGCATCGCCAGGCGCAGCGCGGCGGGCGAGAGCCACAGCAGCCCAGCCGCCTCCGCATGCGGCTGAGGAGGCCCTGCCAGCCGCACACGATAGACCGAGACGATCACGCGGCGCACCATCGGCGTCGCCGCCACATACAGGGGCGCGCTCCGCTCGAAGCGCAGGACCGGCAGCGGCGCATCCTCTGGATTCGCGGGCAGGCGATCCATGGTATGGACGGCCGAGGGGCCATAGAGCTGGCGACTGCCGCGGATCTGGGCGGCCTGCCCGAGCCAGCGCACCGCGAGTGCGGTCAGCGCCGCCTCGGTGGTGGACTCCGGCTCCCGCACGCCTCCCGGCAGCGCAGCCGGCACCAGGGTGTAGCCAGGCGTGCGCTGCCAGTGTGACGAACCCTGCAGCAGCAATCCAAGTCTCCCCTTGCGCGCCACTGCCAGGGCCAACAGGTGCAGCGGGCCAAAGCGCGCCACATCAGGATCGCTGGAAGCCTGCCCCATGTGCTCGCGTCCTCTCACCCCCGGTGTCACCGTGCCAATGTCCCGTGCCGACCTCTATTGTACGACTGTACGACGCGCGCCAGGGGGCTTCGCCTCGTGAGTGGAGCACACGCATCGGCGGCATGAAGACTGCCGCAGTGATAACCCGGTGACGCGGGGATCGTAGACTGTGATGGCGCTGATAGCGCGTCGTGCCAGTAATGCCGATGGCACGCGCGGCAGAGCAAGTCCCCGGTTGTGCCCAGCAATTCAGCGCCGCATCCGCTCTCTGCACCCCCTGCTTCCGCGATTTGGAGGGCAATGGCGCCACGGGGCACCACGCCGCCGAAGGAGCACAACATGGAGAGGCTTCTGATGGGCAGATGTCGCGGGCACACGCCATGGGCGCTGGTCCTGCTGCTGCCGCTCGTCCTGGCGCTGATGGCTGGTATCAGTTCGGCCCTGCCCGCGCGGGCCGCGGCGTCCGCCTCAGTGGCGAGCGATGGCTGTGCGGGGCCAGTCGCCGGGCAGCACATCTACGACTGCGCTCATCTGCTCACGCCCGCCGAGATCGCCAATCTGGAGCAGCAGGCCGCGGCGGTCGCGGCGGCCGGCGCGCCGACGGTGGTGTACTTGCAGGTGCGCGATGCCAGCGCGCAGCAGGCGCTGCAAGACGCCATTGACCTCATGGGCCGCTGGAATGTGGAGTCGAGCCCCGGCGCCCGCGACGGCTTCGTGATGTTCTTCGATCTGCAGTCCGGTAACCACCGCCACGGCCAGGTGGCGCTCTATGCTGGCGAAAAGCACTACAAGAACGGCAATCTGCCGCAATCCGAGCTAGATCGCATCCGAACGGACGTGATGACGCCGCTGCTTAAGAATGAACAGACCGCTGAGGGCATCGCCGCGGGATTGCAGATGGTGGCGCATGACCTGCGCTACGGCCCGCCGCCCCCGCCCGCCTACCGGACCGTATCGGCCACGCTTGGGCGCCTGCCATTCAACATCCTCGCCGTGCTGTTCGCAGGTGTGGTGGGGCTGCTGTTCGTGCGGCTCGCGCGCAGCGCTCCCATGGGCGGCGATGTCGGGCCCCAATCCCTGGCGGTTCCCGGCGAGCTGCCCCCCGCCATAGCGGGCGCGCTGATCAAGGGACGTGTGGACGATGCGCAGATCGAGGCGACCATCCTCGACTTTGCTCGTCGCGGCTTGCTCGTCTTCGAGCCGACCGGCACGAGCACCGTGCGCATACGACTGCTGAGCGACGGCAAAGACCTGACCGGCTACGAGCAGAAGATCTGGACCGGCCTGGCCGACCGCGCAGATGATCAGCGCACGCTCTCCAATACCGATCTCACTGGCTTGCGGCAGGAGTGGAGCTGGCCCAAGACGCTGCTGCGCCGCGAGCTGGTCGCGCGCGGCTGGCTCGACCCTGAGGGCGCGGCGGCCCGCCGGCGGCCGCTCTTCATGGCGGGCGGACTCGCGATGGTCGGCGTGATCGTCGCCGTGCTGCTCATCATCTTGTCGCGCGAAGGCTGGGCGGCGATTGGCTTGGTGGTCTTCCTCGCCGTGGGGGTCGTCGCGTTTATCCGGGCGGCTGCCGTTTCGGAGACGACGGTGGAGGGCGAGATTGCGGCGGCGCCCTGGCGTGCCTACCGTGACACCGTCGCCGACCACTCCTACGAGCCCAACCTCGACGCCGACCTGCCCTACATCGTGGCGCTGGGACTGCTCAGCCGCCTCACCCCGCGACTCAAAGCGGCGAGCGAGCGCGGCTACGCTCCGTCGTGGTTCCGTTCGCCAGGGATCCAGGCCGGGGCCCAGACCCAGCCCGCGGGACATCCTGTGGGATACTACCCGATGACGGGCGGCTTCTTCCCCTACTGGATCGTGTTCCATTCGAGCATGGCGCCAGCGCCGAGCACCAGCGGCGGCTGGGGCGGGAGCGCCAGTGGCGGCTACAGCGGCGGGGGCGCAGCCGGCGGCGGCGGCGGCTCGGCCGGCGGCTTCTAGTGGGGCAGGTGGAGGTCGCGCGGCGTCTATCCGCCAGGGTGAGACGAGCGCACCGCCCGTGGTCATCCCCCGCCAGTCCCGATTTGATTGCGCTCGCCCGCCGAATGGGGATACCATAGGCTCATGCGCATACTGATATCAGGCGGCGGGACCGGGGGCCACATCTATCCGGCACTGGCGGTGGCCCGCGAGCTGCGCGATCGCTACGATGCTGAGCTGCTCTATCTGGGCGACGTCAACGGGCTGGAGACCGATCTTGTCCCGCGCGCCGGCATACCCTTTGTCACCATCACCGCCGGCAAGTTCCGCCGCTACCTCTCGCGGTATATGCTGCGCGACCTGGCCCGCATCCCCGGCGGCATCCGCCAGGCGTCGGAGATCGTCGCGCGCTTCCGCCCGCACGCCGCCTTCACCAGCGGCGGCTACGTCGCGGTTCCGGCGGGCTTCGCCGCGCGGCGGCACGGCGTACCGCTGCTGATGCACCAACAAGATGTCTCACCCAATCTCGCCAACCGGTTGCTCACGCCGGTCGCCACGCGCATCTCGGTGTCGTTCCCGCAGTCGCTGCGCTACTTCCCGCGCCGCCGGACCTCACTCGCCGGCAATCCGGTGCGCGATGAGATTCTGCGCTTCTCTCGCATCGCGCCGACAGACTGCAAGGCCGCGTTCGGCTTCAATCCGGCGATGCCAGTGGTGCTGGTGACAGGCGGCAGCCAGGGCGCTCGGCACCTCAATCAGGCGCTGACGGGCGCCTTGCCGACACTGCTGCCGCACTGCCAGGTGCTGCACATTAGTGGCGAGCTGACCTACGAGGAGACGCGCCGCGCCGCCGAGCCGGCCTTTGGCGCGCATCCGGAGTGGCGCGGGCGCTACGTCCTGCGCGACTACCTCACCGACCGCATGCCCGCGGCGCTGCAAGCCGCCGACATCGTGCTCTGCCGCTCCGGTGCGGCGACGCTGGCCGAGCTGGCGATTCTAGGCAAGCCAAGCATCCTGGTGCCGCTGCCGCCTGGCTTCACCGGCTCGCCGCAGACCGTCAACGCCACGATGTTCCGCGGGGCCGGCGCCGCCGAGATGATGCTCGACAAAGAGCTCTCGGCCAGCCGCCTCACCAGCACCCTCTTCGCCCTGCTTGAGAGCGCTCCCCGCCGCACCCTGATGAGCAATGCCGCCCGCGCGCTGGCCCATCCCGATGCCGCCCGCGACCTGGCAGACGCCGTCGCCGCGCTCGCTAAGCCGCGGGCGGAGCGAGAATCATAGCCGGCTGACCGTGTGAGGAAGCAGAAAGCACGCTGAGTCAGGCTGTGCTGGTTGAGTTTGCTTGCCACCAGTTGGGTGGGCGATGTCACCCATCATCTTGTGCTACACTGTTGGCCGACAGATGAATTGACCCGCTGAGAGTCGCGCCCGCCACACAGAAACTAGCAAGCCTATGTCCAAGAATGACGATGTGCTTCCGCTCCCGCCCACGCCCCCTGCCGATGGCCGGCCACACATCTACGTCATCAACGCCGATCCAGACTTCCTGGAGATGGTCGCCGATCTGTTGACCGACACCCGCGCACAGGTCACGCTCGAACAGCAGCGGCCCAATGTGGCGGTGACGCTCGCAAATCTGCGCTCAGCGCGGCCCAATCTTTTGATCCTCGATGTCGTCCCATACCGCAACGACGCGCGAGTTCTGCTGGAGGCGATGGCATCCGACGCTCAGTTGGCGCATGTGCCTGTTCTCACCGCCTCGACGAGCACAGGAGCCGCCGAACAACTGGCGAATGCGTATCCCGACCTCGTGCGCGAGGTCCTGCCAAAGCCTTTCGACGTAGACGATCTGATCGCCATGGTCGGCAAGCTTATCGTGGGCAGCAAGGTGTTCTGACGGCTGGGCTTCCGCGCTCACTCATCCAGCGCCCAATGCGCGGGGAAGCGTGTGTTGGGGAAGACCGCGCGCGCCTCCGTCAGCATCGCCAGCCAGGTGTCGGGGCGATAGCGATCGGAGAGATGGAAGAGGATCAGCTCGCCGGCGCCCGCCGCGCGCGCCAGCCGCGCCGCCTGTGAAGCGGTCATGTGGTGATGGCGGCGCGCCAGCTCGATATCGGCATCGAGATACTGGCTTTCGCAGACGATGGTGCCCACTCCTTCAAGCGCCGGGACCAGCCGCGCCATCGCGTCGTCGTCGAGCAGGAAATCGGTCAGGTACGCCAGCGAGTCGCCGGGGCGCTCGACCACCAGCGCGGCGCGCAGCTCAGCCAGCGGATAGCGCTCGCCCGCCACCTCGATCTCATCGCTTCCCTCCGGCGGATACTTCAGCGCCTCCAGCCAGCGCCCCGCCGGCAGTCCCAGGCTGACCAACCGCTCCGGCGCGACGTTGAGCCGGGGCTGCTCACGAAGGATGTAGGCCAGCGAGGGCGTCTGGTGATTCATCAGCAGCGCCTGGATGCTGAAGCCCGGCTCGACGATCACGACGCCATCCGAGATGGGCCGCTCGCCGGCTGGGTGCGCCACCGCGAAGGCCTCGTGCGTCTCAAAGCGCAGCCGGCTGACGCGGTCGGGGTGCACATCGGAGACATACCAAACGCCGGGATCGTGCGCGTAGAGATTCCACAGGAAGCCACGGAAGCGGTGGTGCATGATCTCACACGTCTCCGGCGGTCCATAGACCCGCATCGGCCGGCCGGGGCGGGTGTAGGTGGCGCGGAAGAAGGTGTCGAAGCCGCCGATGTGGTCCATGTGCAGGTGCGAGAAGCACAGCGCGTCGGTGCCCAACACGTCGCGGAGTGCGAGCGCCTGCGGGCAGCCCTCGCCGCAGTCGAAGAGGATGCGGTAGAGTCCCTGGCGGCCAGTGATGCGCACGAAGATGGCATTGTCGGCTCCCGGCTCGCCGAGCACCTGATACGCGATGGACATGGCGGCCCCTCCGCCACCGACTGTAGCACAACGCACATGCCGTGTCTTTCGGTTCCAGTGCCTAAACAGATCGGGGCCTGCTACAAGCCGCCTACGCCATAGTGGCGCATCCCACACCTGTGGCACATCATCTGCGGCGTGCCACTCCGCGTTCTCTCAAATGGAGGGGATGCGGCCACAGCGCTTGGCAGATGGGAAGCGGAGGAAACGGGCAGAGAAGCACGTCTGATGAGTGCGATCACCGCCATAGGCGGCACTGAGAACTACTACAAGGACCGGGGGCAGGCCCGGCCGTCACGCTCTCACATAGCTGGCCGCTGAACACCGACGCATAGGGCCGGCAGATGCTGTCCCGCGCGCGCGTCTGTAGTCCATATTGACGGGCTGTTGTCAGGTCGGTTCGCATCCTGGGAAACGCACGTCTGGGAAGCTCGATGGAAAGAAAGGAGCGTCATTACTCTCGACACAGCGAGCACGATCGGCTGCGCTACTGGCAGGCAGATGCTGTGACGTACTGCTCGCTGCGCACCGCGACCGACCGTCGTTGCGTACTGCGTACGCCTGGAGATCCTGAAGAGAAGGAAGGATGGCGACGATGGCGAGCTTGCCAAATCTTGTGTTGGTCCACGGCGCGTGGGCCGACGGCTCCAGTTGGAGTGCGGTTATTCAGCGCTTGCAGGCCGACGGCTACACCGTCACCGCTCCGCAGTTTCCGCTCACTTCGCTGGCGGATAACGTCGCGCGGCTGCGCGAGGTCCTCGCCCGCCAGTCAGGCCCGACCCTCGTCGTCGGCCACTCCTACGGGGGCCAGATCATCACCGCGCTGGGCACCGACGCGCCGAACGTCGTCGGTCTGGTCTACATCGCGGGCTTCGGGCTCGACGAGGGTGAGTCAATTGGCGCGCTGCTGGCGCAGGGACCGCCAACGCCTGCTATCGCGCATCTCGACATCGACAAGCAGGGCTTCGCCTGGCTGCCCGAAGATGACTTCGTGGGCCACTTCGCCGCCGACGTTGATCCGGTGAAGGCGCGCGTCATGTTCGCCGTGCAGCAGCCGCTGTCCACCTCTGCGCTCGGCGAGGTGATGGGTGTCCCCGCCTGGAAGGCGCTGCCGACCTGGTTTCTGGTGGCCGACGGCGACCAGACGATCCCACCGGCGGCCGAGCGGTTGTTTGCCAAGCGCATGGGGGCGACCACCGTCGAGATCGCCTCGAACCATGTGGCGATGGTCTCGCACCCAGACGATGTGTTGAAGCTCATCGAGACGGCGGCCCAGGCCGTGCTGGTCTCTGCCTAGCATCGCCGAGGGGCTGCGGTTCGGCATCAACCTTGTTGTTGACCTGAGCCTGATGCGCTTCGTAGCTCCTCAACCCGCGCTCGAAGGCCGCTTCGAGCGCTTTCCTGTGCGTGCCGGCGGCGCACATGAGCGCATCATCGCGTGCCGCATCGCGTTCCCCGATCCGCCGCTCGGCCCTCAGAAGCGGGGAGACCAGCGACCGGGCGGGAGATGAAGCGGTCATCTCCATGAACGGCGCAGGCGAAAGACAGGTGTGAGGCTGGTCACGTACGAGGTCTCGGAGATGTGTCACAAGACGGGGTGTCGTGTGGCCCGTGTGGGCAGACCGAATGGCGTACGGGAGCCTCCTGCAGCAACCGCAAAGGAGTCCACCATGAGGATTGTTGTGCTCGGCGGGAGCGGGCTCATCGGCTCGAAGCTCGTCACATTGCTCCGTCAGGAGGGCCAAGACGTGGTGTCGGCCTCACACACGTCTGGACTGAATACCGTCACTGGCGAGGGCTTAGATGATGCGCTGGCGGGCGCCCAGGTGGTTGTAGACGTGACAAACTCGCCTTCATTTGAGGACAAGGCGGTTTTGGAATTCTTTGAATCGTCCGGTCGTCGCATCGTTGCCGCTGAAGTCAAGGCTGGCGTCACCCATCACGTCGCGTTGTCGATCGTTGGCACTGACCGTCTCCAGGAAAGCGGCTATTTTCGCGCGAAACTGGCGCAGGAACACCTGATCGAGGAATCGCCCATCCCCTACACGATTCTCCGGTCAACCCAGTTTTTCGAGTTCTTGGGCAGCATTGCCCAGGCCGGCACGATCGGACAAACCGTGCACATGTCGCCTGCACTGGTACAGCCGATTGCAGCCGATGACGTGGCGGCTACCCTGGCGAGCATCGCCGTGAGTCCTCCGGTGCATGGTATCGTCGAAGTTGCCGGCCCTGAACGTGTCAGCCTGGCCGAGCTGGTGAAACGGTTCCTGATGAAAACGGGCGACTCACGCCAGGTTCTGGCGGATAGCTCTGCACCCTACTACGGTGCCGTGTTGAATGATCACTCGCTCACCCCCGGAGCGCATCCACGCATTGGTTCCACCACCTTCGACGAGTGGTTCAGCAAATCCAAGCTGAAACCATGACTGGCACAGCGTATGCTGCCGCCGCTTTGTGGGCCCCCTCTACCGAAGCCATGTGTGCTAGTGTCACTTCAAAGAATCGCTCATCACGACGCATTGGATGCGGGGGCCGACACGGGTAATACCGAGCGGGGGCGTTGACTGAGCGACGGCGAGCGCTGTGAAGCGGCCGTGGAGCGCGACGGACGACGCACAACTACAACCACAACCACAAGGAAAAGACATGAAGGCCATTCGCGTCGGCACGTATGGCGGTCCCGAGGTTTTGCAGGCCGTCGAGATGCCCACCCCTATGCCTGGCGAACACGACGTGGTGGTACGCGTTGCCGCTATTGGCATGACGCTCGACGACGTCCTCGACCGCACCGGGGAGACAGAGCGTGAGCTCCCCTACACCCCTGGCTTTGAGGCGGTAGGGACGATTGTTGCCTTGGGCGCCCAAGTCTCTGGCTGGCGCATCGGCGAGCGTGTGGCGTGCCTTGCGCCGGCCGCCTATGCCGAGCAGATCGTCGCGCCGCAGGAACACGTCGTTCCGATCCCCCAACACCTTGACGACCTCCAGGCCGTAGCAGCCGTGCGCGATGGCCTCCTCGCGCTCGCCCTGACCACACGCGCGCATACGCTGCAAGCGGGCGAAGTGGTGCTAGTGCGGCCGGCCATCGAGGGGCCGGGGCTCTGCCTTCTCCAACTGGCCAAGCAACGCGGCGCTCGCGTCATCGCCGCCATCGGTACGACCGAGTCGGAGGAGGTCGTCCGACGCCTGGGTGCCGACGCCGTCCTCACCTGGCGGCCGGCAGAGGCGGTCGCGGAGATAAGCCGTCTGACCGATGGTGAGGGGGTCCATGCCGTGTTCGACGCGATGGGCAACGACCCTGACGAGACAGCCGTCAAGTGGGAGCTGGATTGCTTGCGCCCGCGCGGCCACCTCGTCCTGTTTGACCGCGCGCCACGCTCGGTGGGGTTTGTCAACTTCAACCGCCTGTCTGGTGCTTCCCTCACGGTGACGTCTATGGTTGCCGCAGACTATCTGCTGGAACCGGGTGAGTTCGCATCCCTCGCGGGCCAGGTACTGGATGCTGCAGCCAGCGGCGCGCTGGAGTTCCCCATCGCCGAGGCGTTTCCGATCGGTGAGGTGGTCCGTGCGCACCAGCTGGTCGAAAGCTGTGCCGCCATTGGCAAGGTCATCTTGCTGCCGTGACGGCGCCCTCGCCGTCAGGATGTCAACAAGGCCAGATAGCGTCTAGGCACTCGCACGCCGGCTACGGCTGTGCGAGTCGCTACGGCCCGGCCGCCAGCGACGGGGTAGCCGTCGGCGTGGGTGGGGACGACGGCCGGGCAGTCGCTGTGGGCGAAGGCGTTGTGCTCGGCGTCACGGTGTCTGTCGCTTGCGGAGGGATAGCCGTCGCGGTGGGCGTGGCGGGCACGCCCACCGTCGGTGTGGGGCAGAGGGTTGGGCCAGAGGTTGAGGCGCCGCCTGGCTGGCTGGTCGTCGTCGTGGTGCCGCCGGAGCCGCTGTTGGGCGCGGCTGTCACGGTTGGGAAGGCCGTGGTGGTGGGTGAAGGCGTCGCCGTCGCCGCCTCGGTCGTGGTCGTGGTCGGGGGCGCGGCCGGGGTCGGGGGCGCGCAGCTCACGGGTGCGTCAGACGGATACACCACCGTCATGCTCACCACCTGGAGGGGCAGCGGCAGCGCACCGGAGCGCAGGAAGAGCGCCAGGCGCTGCGCATCGGCCATGCTCGACAGACCGCCCATCTCAATGCTCCCAGTGGTGTTCGGCGCCTGGATGATCGCCGACTCAAGGACGATGCCATCCAGCGTGAACGTGAGGTGCTGGCCAATATTCTTGCGAGTGAACTCCGCGAACTGATTGCGCGCCTGGCTGCGCAGCGCGAAGGTTACGACAGGCTTTCCACTCGCTTGATCAAGCTCAGCACGCACGGTGCTGGCGTCTATCTGCTCGCCCGTAAATGCCTGGGCGTACAAGACGTAGGTCGTGCGCACATCGAACCCGACCGTCAGTGCGCTTTCTCCGGTGTCGAGCGCGGCGAACTCTCCCTGCGCCAGCAGCGCGCGCGCCGCGGCCTGGTCGGTCGTGCCGGGCAGCAGAATAACTACCTGGCCGTTGGAGGCCAAGACCGCAACGCCGACGCGCGTGCCCAATACTGCTTTGAAGCGCTGGTCCAGGATCTTGATTTCCTGGCCAAACAGCGTAGTGGACTCCTTCACGTTACAGGCGTCCGCCGAGCCAGCACATGGCCCGGTGTTGGCTACGATCCGCAGGCCCCCCACGCGCGCGAAGTGCTGGGCGGCCGTCTCGCCAGGCGCCCCGCCAATCCCGCCATGCAACACGGCCGCCAGCAACGCCACCACCGCGAACATCGCCGCCGTCGCCGCCAGCCCGCTCCACCAGCCACGCCGGCGACGGCTCCCGCGTGGCTGGGCGATGCCTTCGTCTCGCTGCAGTGGTGTCGGCCTGTTGCGAAGAACCGTCATACGCTGGGCTTCCCTCCCTACCGGCCCGCCGGCCCGCCAGATGGCCGCGTCTATCCGCGCCGCCAAGCCAGCCGGCGCCGGCACGTCGTAGATCGCCTCCAGATCGGCAGCCAATGGCCGCAGATCATCGTCGGACGGCAGGGTGTCATTCAGCCTCATCGTATTGCTCCTTGAGCGTGCGCAGGATGCGCGTAAGCTGCTTCTTCACCGCTTCAGGGCGCTTGCCCACCACCGCCGCGATCTCCGTCGAGCTGAGCTGGCCCGCGAATCGCAGCGCCAGCAGCTCGCGCTTCTCGGCGTCCAGTCCAGCGACGAGCCGCCGCAGCCGCCCAAGCGATTCGCGGCGTAGCGCGTGGGCCTCCGGCTCACTCTCCGGCGCGGCTGGCAGCGGTGGCAGCGCCTCCCAGGCGATGTCCGGCCGGCGGCGGCGTCCGGCATCCACCGCCGCGTTGGCCGCGATGCGGAAGAGCCATGCCGCGAACGGTGCGGGACCGGGACGGTAGCGCGGCAGGGCGTCCAGCGCGCGCAGGAAGACCTGCTGCGTGAGGTCGGCCGCGTCGTCGGCCGAGGCGCAGTGCGCCCGCAGGTAGCGGTAGATGCGGTCGAGGTAGCGCCGATAGAGCGCCGCGAATGCCGCTCGATCGGCCTGCGCCGCGGCGATCAGCTCGGCCTCGTCGCGCTCATCTTCGCCGCGCGCATCGTGAGTGGTTGCCATCCGCATCTCCGCCCCGTCTCCTCCCGCAGCGCGCCGCATCGAATCGTGCCGCTCGCGAATCGGCTTGCCTCGCGAATCGGCTTGCATAGAGTGAAACGCGTTCCACGTCGAACGGGGACATCGCTTGCGAGCGGAGTGCGGATCACCGCCGTTGCGAGCGCGCAGGAGCGCACGGGCCGTGTCGCGGCCCGATACGCTATAATGCGCCTCAGGCGCGCCGCGGACGCGGTGCACCATGGGGCAGACGGCATCTAGGCGAGCAGCGCGGAGGAGCGGACGCATGGCCGTGGAGGATCTCGCCCGGCAGACGCGCATCGTCGAGGACGCCTGGTGTGCCGCGTGGTCATCGCTCGGCGCGCTGGACGCCGCGCCACGCACTCAAGTGGACGACACACCCGATTATCTGCGCGTCTACACCCCCGGCCTGCCGGAGTCGCTGCTCAACATCGTCCTGCGCTACCGCGGCCCCACGCCTGTCACCCCCGCCGTGATCGAGCGCATCATCGCGCCCTATCGCTCGCATCACCTGCCGTTTCAGTGGTGGATCAATGCGGGCGATGAGGCGCCTGGCCTGCGCGTTTGCCTGCGCTTGCTCGGCATGCAGACCTGGGGCGGCGCGACGGCCATGACGCTCGATCTCGCCGGATGGCACGCGCCCGCCAGCGCTGGCGCTGCCCTCCCAGATGGCCTGCACCTGGCATGCGTCACCAGCGAGCGTGACGGCCGCGACGCGCTCGGCGTGATCTGCGAGGTCTTCTACGTCCCGCCTGGCCCGATGGCCCGCTGGACCACCGAGAATTCCGCCTTCCAGGTCTACCTGGCGCGGCTGGGCGGCCGTGCGGTCTCGGCACTGGCAATTCAGCGCGCGGGAGGTGTGGCCGGCGTCTACCACGTCGCAACGCGCCCAGGCGCACGGCGTCGTGGCATTGCCGGCGCGCTGCTGTCACTAGCGCTCGACGAGGCGCGTGCCGGCGGCTGTACGCTCGCGGCGCTGACGGCCACGCCCGAGGCGCGCCATCTCTACGAGTCGCTTGGCTTCCGGGCCTGTGGCGCCATCGAGCAGTGGGCGGCCGGACGCCAGCTCTCGCACACGCTGCTCTACGGCGACCGATCATCCTCACTCTACTCACCCTGGGATTGAGCATGCTATGACCACTAAGCTGCTGCCGCTCGACGAGGCGATCCGCCGCTTCGTACCCGATGGCGCGAGCATCGCCCTCGGCTGCGCGCTCGAGCCGTTGATTCCGTTCGCCGCCGGGCACGAGATCATCCGGCAGGGCAAGCGCGACCTGACCCTCATCGGCCCCATCTCCGACATCCTCTTCGACGAGCTGATCGGCGCGGGCTGCGTCTCGCGGGTGATCGCCGCGTGGGTCGGCAACGTCAGCGAGGGGCTGGGCTACAACAACCGCCGCGCCGCCGAGCGGGGCCAGCCGCATCCCATCGAGATCGTGGACCACAGCAACTACAGCGTCGGGCTTGCGCTGCTGGCCGGCGCGCTTGGCGTGCCCTACATCCCCATGCGCTCGCTCCTGGGCAGCGACATCGCGCGCAATCACCCCGACATTCGCCCGGCGCCGTCGCCCTTCGGCAGCGAGGCGACGCTGCTCGTGCCGGCACTGCACCCGGATGTGGCGATCCTGCACGTCCAGCGGGCCGACGTGGAGGGGCGAGCGCACGTCTGGGGCGGGCTGGGCATCTGTGAAGAGGCGGCGCTAGCGGCGCGCGGCGTGATCTACACCGCCGAGGAGATCGTGCCTGCCGAGACGATTCTGAGCGACCCCAACCGCGTGCTGGCGCCGGCCATGAAGACGTTCGCCGTGGTGCATGTGCCTGGTGGCGCGCATCCCTCGCCGGTGCAGGGCTACTACAACCGCGACCACGCCGCCTACGCCGAGTATCACGAGCATTCTCGCTCGCCGGAGGACTTCGCCGCGTGGCTGCAGGAGTGGGTGCTTGGCGTGCCCGACCGCGCGGCCTATCTGGGGCGGCTCGGCGCCGAGCGCTGGCAGTCGCTGGCCGCGCGTGAGCCGCGGCTCGCCGCGCCAGTGGACTACGGTTACTGAGGAGCAGGAGCATCCGATGGCCGACTATACCCCGCAGGAGCTGATGGTCGTCTGTGCCGCGCGAGAGATTCGCGACGGCGAGGTGGTCTTCGTCGGCATGCGCTTGCCGCTGATCGCCTTCGCGCTGGCCAAGCGCACCCACGCGCCCGAGGCGGTCGGCCTCTTCGAGAACGGCCTGGTGCGCGACACGCCCTCACGCGAGCTGCTGCTGACGATGGGCGACGCGCCCAACATCCTGGGTGCCGAGTGGGCCACGCGCACCACCGCGCTGATGGGGTTGCTCGCCCAGGGCCACGCCAATCTCGGCTTCGTCGGCGGCGCCGAGGTGGACCGCTTCGGCAATCTCAACACGTCCTACATCGGCGACCGCGCACACCCGGCCGTCAAGCTGCCCGGCAGCGGCGGCGGCGCCGATATCGCCTCGCTGGCGCGGCGCCTGGCGATCATCATGGCCCACGATCGCAAGCGCTTCCCCGCGCGCGTCAGCTACATCACGAGTCCCGGCTGGGGCGAAGGCGGCGATTGGCGCGTGCGGGTGGGACTGCCGCGTGGCGGACCAGCCGCGGTGATCACCACACTCGGCGTGCTGGGCTTCGCGCCCGAGACCCACGAGATGGAGCTGCGCTCGTGGCATCCCTTCACCACCGCGGACGAGGTGCGCGCCAGCACCGGCTGGGATCTGCGCATCGCCCCCGACGTGCGCGAGACGCCTGCCCCCACCGCCAACGAACTGCGCATCATCCGCGAGTGCGACCCGCAGGGCTTCTGGACACACTGAGGTCGTAGGGTAGCGGACGGTCGAGTGTGAGTCCGCCGCGATTTCAGTGGCTGGGTCAGACACCACACCAGGATGATTCAATGTTCCGCTCGGTCGCAGTCCGCGGCGGTGGACTTCGCGGCCACAGGTCGTCCGGGCGCGGTTGCAGCCGCTGGCCAGGCCGGGCGCGATAGCAGGACAGCTTGACAGGCGACGCGCACCGCGCTAAGCTCTCGCTAGGCAACCGATTGTTCATAGATCGCCGCGGAGAGAGGGGAGTCTCGAAGGTGCCCAGAATCCCGTATGCCGATCTGTCCGCCATCACTGATCCCGAGATCCTCGAGTACCTGGAAGATGCCCGGCTGCACGGCGCGCCACGGCCCGAAAGCCAGGCCATCCGCGCAAATGTGCCGGCCGTCATCCGTGCCTTTACCCAGGCCTGGAAGACTACCTTCCGCACAGGCGTGCTGGATCACGCCATCAAGGAGCTCTGCCGCGTCTACGTCTCGCAGTCCATCGAATGCGAGTACTGAGGGGTTCAGCGGTCGGTCCGGTCTGGATCGGGGAGCATTCCTGAGGACAAGTACGCCAAGCTGCTGCACTTCGAGGATTCTGACGAGTTCACCGAGCGCGAAAAGGTTGCGCTCACCTACACCAGCGCGATCATCTGGAACGCCGATATGGCCGACGACGCGCTCTGGGAGCGGCTGCACCAGCATTTCAGCGATCCCGAGCTGGTCGAGCTCGGCTTCTTTATCGGGCTGACCCTCGGTCAGCAGCGCTGGATCAAGACGCTCGGCATCGGCCACAACGAGGTCCTCGCCGGTACACAGGGCGGACTCGCGCCGGCCGCGGAGACGGCCACGCCGGGGGACACGACGGACTGATCCCCAGCCGAGATGTCATGCTGTCGTAGACAGACGTCGTCAGGGCTGGGGATTGGGCAGCGGACGCAGGGCTGCCCAGCCGGCGTAGGTGGCGAGCAGCAGGGCGGCCAGCGGCACCCACCAGATGCCGCTGGCGAACGCGCTGCCCGCCAGCATGCCGTAGACGACGAACTGTGCGGCCAGGGCGCCCAATGCGATGCCGCCCACCAGCAGGACATCCAGCCACGGATCGCTCTGCAGCAGGCGCATGCGCTCCAGCGGGAAGCGCGCGAACCAGCGCACGAAGCCATAGGCGGCGGTGCCGGCGGCCGTGGCGGCGATGAGCGCGAGCAGCAGGAATGCCGGATAGTAGGCGAACATGGCGAGCGCCCAGGGCCCGCGCATGTCTCCACGCGGCACACCAACGCTCAGCACGCCTATAGCTGCGATCGTCAACCCGACGCTGAGGCCAAGCGTCTTCAGCCAGACCGCGCCGCCGTGATCCTGATACAGCCGGCGCAGGCCGAACCAGTACGCGGCGGCGGCGACCAGCGGGGCAGCCGCCAGCAGCAGGAACATCATCGTGTCGTAAGCGGCGAGATACGTGTCACCGGCCGGCACTGGCGAGAGCGAGTGGCTGCCGATCATGAAGCGGAAGAAGGCTGCGTCAGCCTCCGGATCAGGTGCGGTGAACGTGCGCCACAGCACGACCGCCGCGACGATCATCAAGACGGCGATGCCAGCGGTCGCGGCGACGGCACGGCCCTTGGATGTCGCGTAGACTTGCACGTTGGTGGGCGTCGCCTGGCGCACGACGCGCATCGGTCCCACTGGCATGGCGGCGCTCGGCGGCGGAGAGGCCGGTGACGACGGAGCGGAAGGGTAGACGAGCGGCGGCGGGGTGTATGATGGTGTCGAGCGAGCGGACTGGCTTACGGTAGCTGGCGGCGCCTCGGCGGGTCCCACGTTGGCGCCGCCGACGGGGCCGGCGGACCGCAGAACGAGCGGTGCGCCGCAGGCCGGGCAGGTCGGCGCGCCAGATGGGGCTGAGCTGCCGCAACGCGGGCAGGCGAGCGACGACATCGGGGTCTCCTTCACACTCAGTCGCCACCATCCGGCGGCCAGGCTCCAGCGCCGGGCACGGCGCATACCGCAGAGCGGGCCAGCGCCTGCAACGCGGCCAGTATCGCGCCTAGCGGGCGTGCTGTCAATCGGCGCAGGCTGCTCTGGAGAGCACCCTGCTCGGTCCGCGCCACTGAGCGCTAGCGCCCGCGCGCCGGGCTGCCCTATGCTCGGACTGTTGGCGAGCCCTTGGGACCACGCTGTAGTGCAGGGGGAAGGAGCGAGTGATGCACGAGTGGGCGGTCACACCGGCCGAGGCGGTAGCTATCCAGCGGCGACTGGCACCGCTCGTTCAGGCCACTGGCATCGCGCTTGACCAGATCCACACCATCGCCGGCATTGATGCGTCATATGCCGACAAGGCCCGCGCGGCCATCGTTGTGCTCTCGTTCCCCGCCCTAGAAGTGCTGGATCGGGCGGTCGCCTCGCGTGAGAGCCCCTTTCCGTACGTGCCGGGGCTGCTCTCGTTCCGTGAGGTGCCTGCCGTGCTGGATGCGATGGAGAAGCTGACGGTGCGGCCGGACGTGCTGATGTGCGATGGGCAGGGCTACGCGCACCCGCGGCGGCTGGGGCTGGCCTCGCACCTGGGCGTCTATCTCGATATGCCGAGCGTCGGCTGCGCCAAGTCGCGTCTGATCGGCCGCTACGATGAGCCAGGGCCGGCGCCCGGCGACCAATCGCCGGTCTTCGATCATGGCGAGCTGGTGGCGATGGCCGTACGGTCCAAGTCGCGCACGAAGCCACTGTTCGTCTCAATCGGCAATCGTAT
>DASUBU010000258.1:0-14141 GCA_035763125.1 Ktedonobacterales bacterium | reverse complement strand
AGCGCGCCGCTTCCCAGTAGACTCATCAGCCGTGCGACCGGCAGCACGATCACGCGCACCGCGGCTCGTGTCAGCTCGGCCGCGCGAATGGCGGCGTCGAGCGGGACGCCTTCGAGTTGAGCGAGCTCGCCCAACATCGCGTCGAGCGCGGCCTGGCGCAAACGATCCTCGGCGGCTGGGACCAGCACCGGCGAAGCGGCTGCGCCGGCGGCGCAGAGACCGGCGGCGGCGAGCGTCGCGCCGAGCAGTGCGCGGCGGCCAACATGTGAACTGGGCACGGCAGGTTCGGGGGTAAGCGTCGGCGTCGGAGAATTCTGAGTGGCGGCCATGGAGTGCGCTCCTTTCAGTCTGCCCCGCGTTGAGCAAGCGGGATGCCGATTGGAACGCATCGAACGGTCACCTGTGACAGGCTCGCGCAGATTCGGGTGCATGTCGCGGTGCGCAACGAGCCGAAGGGGCGCTTGAGTGAGGGTACTGCACCTCCTTGTGTCGTTCTGAGCCCTGTCCCCTTCCTCTCTTGCTTTCTCCTTCGTGCCGTCCGCGTATCCTCGCGACGCAAAATTCAGTACCCCCGTCGTACTCTCTGTGTCCTCCTTGTTCATCCCCTCTGCCAGATTCAGGCGTGCCGTTCGCGTGGGATGCCGAGCAGAATGGCGCCTGCGGCGAGGTACGAGGCTGCCATCAGCAGGAAGGCCGGCACAAAGCTGCCAGTGTGATCAATCAGGCTGCCTAGAATCACATCCCACACCGAGCCCACTCCGAAGGCCAGTGTGAAGTACCAGCCGACTGCCACGTCGCGCTGCTCGGGACGCGAGTTATCCACCAGGTACGCCTGCAACAGCGGACTTTCGCAATAGACTGTCAGGCCAAGCAGCGCGATCTCGAGCACCAGCAGCGGTAGCGGCGCGCCCATCCCGAAGAGCACCGGCACGAGCAAGGTGAACGCCGCGGCCAGCCCGTAGGCGGCAAAGAGCATCGGGCGACGGCCCGTGCGGTCAGAGACGCGCCCGGCGACGAGCGGTCCGGCGATGCTGCCGGCCAACAGCAGCGTATAGAGCGCCGTCACGGTGCCCGCTGGTAGGTTGATCGGGCCGGTCAGATAGAGCGGCAGATACTTGGTGAGGATCCCCAGGCCGCGCCCGCCGGCGGCGACCATCGAGGCGGCGATCACCAGCAACACACCTCGATGGCGTAGCGGCGCGAGCAACTCGGCGAGGCGGTCCGTCCGCGCAGTCTTCCCCTCCGCCTCAGCATCCGTCTCCGCCTCCGGCTCTGGCGCGGGCTGCGGCGGCTCGCGCGTCACCAGCAGCACGGCGGAGCCAGCGGCGATGCCAGGCAGCGCGAAGATCATCACTGTTGGCTGCCAGCCAAAGTGAGCGATCAGCGCCGCACCGACGATTGGCACGGCGAGTGTGCCGACATTGCCGCCCGCCACGTGCGCGGCGATGGCGAACCCGCGCCTGCGCTCGCCGAAGCTATCGGTCAGCAGTGAGTTGCCGGCGGGATGCTGCGGCGCCCCGCCGATTCCGCGCAGCATGGACCAGGCGAGCCACGGCAGAAACGTCGTGGCTGTCGCGGTAAGCAGTGCACCTAGCGCGGCGACCAGATTGCCCGTGCCGATCAGCACCTTGCGGGCGACCGTACGGCTGAGGTAGCCAAAGACGACCTGCAACGCCCCGCCGGCCACACTGGAGGCCGTGCCGATCAGACCGATCTGCGTGTAGCTGAAGCCGTAGTGGTCGTGCAGGATCGGGAATATCAGCGGGTACAGGATGCCGACGCCATGGAGGAAGGCGTGGGCGGCGCTAACCGTGATCAGATTGGCGCGCGCGACGGCCGGGGACAGAGCGCCAGCCGACTCCGGCACGAGTGCTGGGGACGGAGTGGGCGCTTCAAGGGTAGACACGCGCGGCTGCTCCTCTGCTGCTCTCTCATTAGTCTACCGTGCCGAGGCAACAGAGCGGCGGCGTATCAGGCCGTATGCGCGGCATGTCATCCCTTGCGGGTGCGTAGCTGCCGCTTGAGCAGGTCCATCTCGGCCAGGTGGTCGCGGTTGTGGCCGATGGCGGGTGACAGGCAGCGAAACACTGTCGGTTGCTGGAACATCCACGGCACCTCGTCGCGCATCGCCTGTTCCAGATAGACCGGGTACCGCGCGAGGTGCGTCGGCACGTCCGGCTGGGCGTCGAGCACCCCATCTGGCTGTTCACTCAGCCAGGTAATGATCGTCTGATGGACCGCATCGGCGTACTCCAAAATGTCGCTCAGCGCCAGTGAACGGGCCATCTCGTCGGCCTGATTCTCGCTGAGGCCAACGCCGATACCATGCGTTACGAGCCGCCCGCGCCCCTGCCAGCGCGGCTCGTCAATCACTTCGGGTGCGCCGCGCACCAGCGTCTGCGCAGCCCAATCCTGGGTCCGAGCGACATGCCACAGGTCGAAGCCGAGCAGGTTGGTGTTGGGCAGGACGCGCGTGGTTAGCTCCTCCGAGGTGAGGTCGCCTGCGAGGTCGTGCAGGATGGCGTTGACCGTCGCGAGCTGGCGCTCCAAGAGTGTGGTAGCACGCATGAAATCCTCTCTCCCTCTCCACGCCGTCTTGCCGGCGTTGTCGGCACTATAACATGCTGCGCAGCGGCCACGCATCGCCAGCGAAGTCGGGATGCACGCGCGGAGGTGATACAGTATGGCAGGTGTCCGCGCGTCGTAGGGCTGGGTGCCATCGGCGAGGCGGTTGCCTATGCCAGACAAACCAGGCAAGGGGGAGGATAGCATGCCGGGGCATCTGCGCTCGTATCCGCTCGGTCAGGCGATGCTGACCGTCATCAACGTCGGCGATTCGCTGTGGAATCTGGGTGACGAGCTGGCGCTGCCGCCGGAGGCGCGCGCCGATTATCCTGCCATCTTCGAGCGGCGGCCCTTCCCCAGCCAGTGCGTCCACATCGCGCTACCCGGCGCCTCGCTGCTGGTGGATGCCAGCCGCTACACCGCCGCGCCCGGCTCCGGCGAGTTCCCGCCGGGCTACAGCACGCCACCTTCCCTCGTCGAGAGCCTCGCGTCCATCGGCGTCGCGCCCGACGATATCACGCACGTCGTCATCACCCACCCACACTGGGATCACATCAACGGACTGGCCGTCGAGCGCGACGGGGTGCACATGCCCCGCTTCCCGCGTGCGCGGCATCTGCTTGGCCGCGCCGACTGGGAGCAAGCTGAGATGCGCACTGCGCTTGGCGACCCGACCTCGCTGGAGAGCCGCACACTGGGCATCGTGGATACAGCCGGATTGCTGGAGCTGGTGGACGGCGAGCGGGAGCTAACGGCGGGCGTGCGCATCATCGCCGCGCCAGGCGAGACACCGGGCCACCAGATGCTGCGCGTCGAATCCGAGGGGGCCGTCGCCTATTGTCTGGGCGACCTCGTGCATTCTGACACGGAGATCGAGCACCCCGATTGGGCGCCGACCTGGGCCGATGGTGAGTTGCTCGCCGCGAGCCGTCACGCGCTAACCGAGGCGGCGCTGGTCGAGCGGGCGCTGCTCGTCGCGGCGCACATCGCCGGCGCGGGTCGCCTGGTGCTGGCAGATGGTGGCCGCGTGCGCTGGGTGGCGGAATAGTCTCTTCGATGTGCTGTGCGTCACCGGATGCGCCAAGCCGTGGGTGGGACGCGGCCCTATCCTGGCGCGATGCAAGTCGGGGTTCAAGGAGCTTTGGCCGGCCTCGCGCGTGGCCGCAGGAGATACTTGGAGATGACCGCTAGATTTCTTGGGTTCTTTGCGGGTGGTGTTGCCGCCGGTGCGTTGATCACGGTCCAGAGCGTGCTGAACGCAGTATTGGGCAAGCGCGCAGGCAACCTGGGCTCGGTTCTCGTGCTCACCGTCGTCAGCATCGCGGTTCTGGTGCCGATGGTGCTCCTCTTCCCGGCAACGGCCAACTTCCAGCGTCTCCCGGGCATCTCCGAGTGGTATCTCTACGCGGGAGGCGTGCTGGGCATCGTGATCCTCGCCGCTCCGATCGTGCTAGTGCCGCGGATCGGCGCGACGGCGACTGTCACCGCGCTGGTGGTGGGGCAGCTGGTGCTCGCAATCGTCGTGGACCGCATCGGCGTGTTCGGCTTCCCACGGGTGGACATCACAGCGGCGAAGCTCGTGGGGCTGGTGCTGCTCATAGCCGGAACGATCCTCCTTGTCAGGCGTTAGCGGCGTTCTGTGCCGCAACCATGCCGGCCACCAGGAGACGAATGCCTCCCTTGAACACCGCGTCAGGGTCGGCGGTGACCGTCGCGGTGAGGTCTTCGACCGCCGCTGTGAGCCGTGGAAAGCGCGCGGGATCGTGCACGAGAAGGCGAGGCCTGCCACCGTCGGAGCCAGCCCTGGTGGTGGCATCGCGCTCCGCTTGCTCCTCGAAGGCTGCGCCTAAGGTGTAGTCAAAGACCGCGACAACGCCTATCACCGCCGTGCGCAGATCAAGACCCGCGGCTGTCAGCACCCCAAGCGCTTTCTCCTGGACCTCCTGCAGGGCGCTTGCCGTCAAATCGGCGCTCGCAATGAGGCGTGCCCCGTCACGGTGGGTCAGGAGTGCACGGCGAAACCGCTCCGCGACGCCTGCCAGCCAATCAGGCCAAAGCTCGTCCGTTACCGGCGGCTCGATATCACCGAGCGCATCGGCAAGCATGTCTTTCGCCATCTCATCGAGCAGCTCCCGCTTGTGCTTGAAATGCCAGTACAATGCGGGATTCTGGACCCCCAGACGTTCTGCGAGTCGTCGCACGGTTAACCCATCTAACCCGACCTCATCGAGTAGATTCAGCGCGCTTCGCACCATCGTCGCTCGATCAAGCGGCATAGCCCCTCCGCTCCAGGCTCACCCTTGACGCCTTAGCATCGCTAAGTTATCATTAGCACTGCTAAGGGAACGTACCACAGTACCTGTCCACGCCGCAACCGGGCGGGAGATGCCCGTTCACGAGCCTCAGACACGAGCCACAGACAAGCCGGTTAGGCCACTGAGACAGCGAGAGGAAGGCAGACATGCACTTGCAGGCGGCAACCGTCGTCAACCGGACGACTGAGCAGGTATGGAGCTTTTTCAGCCGGCTCTCTAATCTGGCGAAGTGGGATCGCAGTGTCGCACAGGTGATCGCGACCTCCCCCGAGCCGTTCGGAGTGGGCAGCACGTTCGATACGATCGCGCCGGTACGCAAGCCGCGCGCCGGCAAAGACGGTCTGCGTATGGCCTACCGTGTGACGGAGTACGTGCCCAATCGTCGGTTCAAGGCCCTGCTCATCCACTCTCCCATGTTCAAATACGCAGAGTGGACCATGACAACGGAAGAGGTTCCGGAAGGCGTTCGAATTACGTGCCACGTGGATCTCGCGGTACGGCTGCGCTACAGCTTTCTCATACCTGTGCTTCTGCTGACACACCAGGACGCCTTCCGCAGGGATCTGACGTATCTGAAGCAGGCAATAGAACAGGACCAAGCCGCCGTTCTCCCGCTTGTGGCCGATGGGATAGTGGGATAGCACACACCTGGGCGCTGCTGTGACCAAGAAGTTGGGCCACTCCGCCCCCGGCTTGCGGCCGGAGGAAGAATGGCCCTTTGGCTGTCCTGACCGGAGGGAGCGCTAGCTCCGCAGCGGACCGTAACCGTCTGGGGCAACGGACGATGCGGTGCCGTTCGAGACGGCCGTCGCCGGGTCCACCGCTGCCACACCGGCTGGACTGACGCCGATAGTCTCGGCATGGGGAGTCGGCGCGACCTCATCCAGGCTGATGCCCGTCTCGATCAGAATCTGGCCGAGCTGCTTGGCGTCGAGGGTCTCGTGGCGGCGCAGCTCCAGGGCGATGCGCTCGAGCGTCACCTTGTGCTCGGTGAGCATCTCCTTGACGCGCTGGTAGGCCTCCTGCACCAGATTGCGTGTCTCCTCATCAATCACCGCCGAGGTCGCCTCGCTATAGTCACGTTGGCCGAAGTCGCCGCCCCCACCGAAGGGCGTCGGACGGTCGCTGAACGAGAGCAGGCCGATGCGGCTGCTCATACCCCAGCGGGCGACCATGTTGCGCGCGATCAAGGTGATCTGCTGCAGGTCATTCTCGGCCCCGGTGGTGATGCTGCTCAGCACGACATCCTCCGCCGCGCGCCCGCCCAGTGCCGCCATGATGCGGCCGACGAGGTAGTCGCGCGAGTAGTTGTAGCGATCGTCCAGCGGAGTGTATTGCGTCACGCCGAGCGCCTGGCCGCGGGGCACGATGGTCACCTTGGTCACCGGATCGGAGTGCGGCGTCAGCAGACCGACGAGCGCATGCCCTGCCTCGTGCAGCGCCACCACACGCAGATCGTCTTCACTGAGCACCAACGGCCGCTCCGCGCCAAGCTGAATGCGGTCCAGTGCGTCGAGGAAGCACTGCATGTCAACCCGATCGCGATTGCGGCGGGCGGCGAGCAGCGCGGCCTCGTTGACCAGATTGGCCAGATCGGCGCCCACCATGCCAGTCGTCATTCGCGCAAGCTGCTGCAGGTCCACGTCCGGATCCAGCGGCACCCCGCGCACGTGAATCATCATGATCGCCTGGCGGCCCTTCCAGTCTGGGCGGTCTACCGTCACGCGGCGGTCGAAGCGGCCGGGACGCAGCAGCGCGGCATCGAGGCCATCGGGACGGTTGGTGGCCGCCACGACGACGACCGCCTGCCGCGCGTCGAAGCCGTCCATCTCGACCAGCAACTGGTTGAGTGTCTGCTCGCGCTCGTCGTTGGTCGTCAGGCTAGTGCCGCGCTGGCGCCCGACGGCATCAATCTCGTCAATGAAGATGATGCTGGGCGAGGCCTTCTTGGCCTGGTCGAAGAGGTCGCGCACGCGGCTGGCGCCGACGCCGACCAGCACCTCGACGAACTCCGAACCGGACATCGAGAAGAACGGCACGCCCGCCTCGCCGGCCACTGCACGCGCAAGCAGCGTCTTACCGGTACCCGGAGGGCCCACCAGCAGCACGCCCTTCGGAATCTTGCCGCCCAGGCGCTGGAACTTGCCGGGCGTCTTGAGGAACTCGACGACCTCCTCCAGCTCCGACTTGGCCTCGTCCACGCCCGCGATATCGGCAAAGGTCGTGCTGGGGCGATCCTCCATGATCAGCTTAGCGCGACTGCGGCCGAAGTTGAAGATATTCTGCTGGCTCTGCGAGGCGCGGCGCGTCAACCAGACGAAGAGCACGATGATCAGCAAGATCGGCACGGCATTGAACAGGATCGTAAGCAGCAGATCGTTCGAGCTGGACGTTTTGGCGTCAACTGTCACGTCGTGCTGCGCGAGATCCGCCTGCAAGGCGGCGTCGTCATTGTAGGGGTAAAGCGTCTTGAATTGGGTTGCAGTGACGCCCTGGTAGGTCTGTTGCGACTTCAGCTTGCCAGTGATCTGCTTCTGATCTGTGATGGTCACGGACTGCACGTTGCCGTTGTCCACCTGGGTGATGAAGTCGGAGTAGCCGTAGCTGATGGTGGGGGCGTTGTTCTGAGGATTCCACCAGAGCACGATGTTGTAGCCCACTACGAGCAGCAGCAGCAACAGTACGAGCCGCGAGATCCAGCCCGCGCCGCCACCACGCGGCTGATTGGCGCCGCCCGGGCCGGTAGGACCGGGGCGCTCAGGGCCAGTTGGGGGCCGATTCTGTGGACCGCCGTTATTGCGAAGCGCGTCGGCTTGGGCGGGCGCGGCCGGAGGAGGCTCGCGGCGGTCCCGCTGCTTCTGCGCACGGAGCGACGAGTGACCGAACATGGTGAGAGGCACCTGCTTTCTTGCGCGAGCGCGCCGCCGTCAAGCGGTGGCGCGCCCTCCCCGCCGGCCGGTCGCCGTCTGGCGGCAATGGCTGTGCGGGTTCCGCGGGTATTATACCGTACGGTGCGGGGTCATGGTGCGACACTTCCGCCCATCCGGCGCAGCAACTTGGTTGCCAACTGTCCCTACACACGTTGTACGTGCGAGGATACCTATAGGGTGTAACGCGCTGGATAGGAATTGGTGAACTGAACGATTGCGATGGCGTGGCATCCCTTGCCTGAAGTGACCTTGTAGAATCCTAGGCGATGGCGTCGTGGACGATGTATCGGCCTCTCCGATGAACTGGTTGCCAGGTGTATACTGTTCCTGCCGCTTTGAGCGTGGAACGACCAATCCTCCACGCTTGGGTCGTCACTTGCATTCGATGCTATACGCCGCGACGTACACGTTCCAGGCAAGCCGCCATGAATCGAACCTGCGTTGCCCTCGCGCTTTTCGGCGCTGGCGGGCTCGGATTGCTCCCGCTCAGGCTGCTTGAAGCCATTCTCACGCATGGTTGGGTCTTGCCCGCGCTCCTGCTGCTCGGTATGGCGGTAGCCGCGGGTGGCATCGCACTGCTGCTACGCACTCGGCGTCATCGTTAGGGGACCTACACCGAGCACTCGAGCGATGCCGGACTCCGTACCGTGCTGTGCCTGGTGCGCCGAGGTTGCCAGGAAGCTGCCGAATGGATCGTCGCTATACCTGGCTTGCCTCACAGGTGTTCGACTTACCACTGGTCGAACCACACCGCCAGCCGGACGTTCTCCGCACCGAACTGCTCGGCCAGCAGCGCCATCATCTTGAACAGTGTTGCCCACCCGCCGTTCAGGAAGTCTCCGCGCCGCTCTCGTCGTCTTCCCGGTCCGGGCTCCGCCTGGACGTAGTGCGGCGGAGCATCTTCGATGTAGCACTCGCCTTCCTCATCCCAGTTTATGGCGGCAAGCTCACTCCACAGCACCCAGGTCACGCCGACGCCTCCGGAGTTCCTCCATTGCTCCTCGAAGTAGTCAGATGCGCTAGGTGGCATGCCACGGCCAGCGGCAATGGCGCGAAATTCTCCGTCCTCGGTTGCCCCACTCCCGCCATTCCGCACGCCAAACAGACTGGCGAACATGCCATATTGCCGATAGACGATGTGGTGTATCTGTATGGCCGAATCCCATCACTCGCTGCCGGGTCTGCGCGTTTCGACCCAGCCGTAGATATCAGCGCCCATGCACGTGCCCTCCTCGTCATCGGCGTTGCCCTGGTCGGGATCTTCCGCAGGCCAGTCACCTCGCCGCGCGATCTCCGCTACTTCTGAAAACGTGCTCGAGTTCATATCCTGTCTTCGGTGACGCGTTGGCGACCATGCGCAACCGTGGCGCCGTCCATGCGCTATGCTACCACTCCTTCGGCGCCACGACGCGAACGAGATAGGCTGTTAATAGCTCCCCCAGGCACGACCAAATCCATCGAGAATGACCGGGCGGCGCGTGGCGTGAGGCGCTAGAATCACAAATTCTGTCTCCCCTTTCCCGCCCTCCTTGTGATACCTGCGCAGTATCTCAAGGTGAGGCCAGTTGCGGACCGCTGCATCGCCCCAGCCTCGCTCATACCCGCACGCCACCCAGAATTCCGGCGTGAAGTGCACGCAGTATTTCCCGCCGGGCGCAAGCTCTGGGCCTGTCTGGCTATGCCAGCGGCAATCCAGACAGATGTACACCTGTCCCTGCTCATCGCGGTTGCTTGCGTTTGTCATCGCGCCCCCTCTATCAATTCGCACACACGTCATTGCCGCCGAACGCATCTGGAACCAGCACAGGGAACAGCCTTCACGACGTGCTACAATTCCGTATACGGCGCGCGCGATCCAAGGCGGAAGCGCCGCCCCGCCGGCAGGAGGACTCATTCCGTGACGCAGCCGCACTCTCCGCCCAATGCCAATACCGCCCCGCCAGCGCTCGACAGCGTAGACGCCGTGATGTCGGCGCTCGCCGGCCACCAATACATCGCCGACCGTGGGCTGGCTACAGCAATCTACCTCGCGCTCAAGCGCCGCAAGCCGCTGCTGCTGGAGGGCGAGCCAGGCGTCGGCAAGACGGAGGTGGCGCGCGTGCTCGCCGATGTGCTTGGCTCGCGGCTGATCCGCCTGCAATGCTATGAGGGCATTGACCAGTCAACCGCCGTCTACGAGTGGAATTATGCGCGGCAACTGCTTTACATCCGCGCCCTGGAGACCGGCGAGACGCCGCACGGTGAGGCAGGGCCAGCTGGTGCTGGTCGAGCCGGGGCGAGCGAGCGGCTGCGCGACGTCTTCGGGCCGGACTTCCTGATTCGCCGGCCGCTGCTGCAGGCGCTGGAAAGTGACTCCGGCCACCCGCCAGTGCTGTTGATTGACGAGCTGGACCGCGCCGACGCTGAGTTCGAGGCGTACCTGCTGGAGCTGCTGAGCGACTACGCCGTCACCATCCCGGAGATCGGCACACTGCGGGCGGCCGCGCCGCCGGTCGTCGTGCTGACGTCGAACCGCACGCGCGACATCCACGACGCGCTGCGCCGGCGCTGCCTCTACTACTGGATTGAGTATCCGTCGCTCGAAAAGGAGTACGCCATCGTGCTGGCGCGTGTGCCGAGTGCGCCGCAGCATCTCGCGCGGCAGGTGGTCGCCTTCGTCCAGTCGCTGCGTGGCGAGGACCTCTTCAAGGCGCCCGGCGTTGCCGAGACGCTGGACTGGCTGGAGGCACTGGTGACGCTGGGGCAGACCGAGCTGACCGAGCAGGCGGCACGCGACGCGCTCGGCGCGCTCCTCAAGTATCAGGACGACATCCAGAAGGTCACCAGCGGCAACCTGCTTGGCAAGCTCGTCGAGAAGGTGCGCTCCGCCATCTCGCACTAGCTCGCAGAGTTCGGAGAGCGTGATGCCTGATCGCCAACATCCATATCCCGACGACCATCCTCCCGCGCCGCTCTCGCCCGCCGAGCTAGCCCGCGGCGATCTGCTGCTGGCGCGCATTGTAGACTTCGCACGGCTGCTGTGGGAACTGGGCCTTGACGTTGGGCCGCAGCGGATCGTCGAGCTGGCCGAGAGCCTCCCGCTGATCAACGTCGGCAAGCGCAGTGAGTTCTACACGTTCCTCAAGGTCAATCTGGTCTCGAAGCACGAGCAAGAGCCCATCTTCGATATGGCCTTCGCCTATTACTGGCATGCCAGCGGCAAAGACGATGACGGCTCCAATCCGCCGGAGCAGCGCGACGGCCGGCGCGGTCGCCAGCTCGCCCTGCCAGCGCACCGCAAAGCCGACAGCGAGCGGCAGGTCCACCGCGTCGGCGCGCGCACCACACAGCAGCGGCATCCCGCCAACCGGCTGGCCGAGGCGCGACGGCGGGCCAAGCCGAATGAGATTGACGAGCAGGACCGCTCGCAGACTTTCAGTGCCGACGAGGTGCTGCGCAAGAAGGACTTCGAGCTCTACACCTACGATGAGCTGCAAGAGGCCAAGGCGCTGATGCAGCGCACCCACTGGCGGCTCGGCGAGCGACGCACGCGCCGGCTTCGTCCCTCACGCCGCGGCCACGCGCTCGATCTGCGCCGCACCGTCCGCCGCAGTCTGCGCACCGGCGGCGAGCCGGTCGAGCTGGCCTGGCGCAAGCTGCGCCGCAAGCCGCGCCCGCTGGTGATCCTCTGCGATATCAGCGGTTCGATGAGCCTCTATTCGCGCCTGCTGCTGCATTTTGTCCATACCGTCTCCAACGGCTTGCAGAACGTCGAGACATTTGTCTTCGCCACGCGCCTGACACGCATCACGCGCCAGCTTGCACGGCGCGACGTGGACGAGGCCGTGCACGACGTGACGCGCTCGGTGCAGGATTGGTCCGGCGGCACGCGCATCGGCGACTCGCTGCGCACGTTCAACTACCGCTGGGCGCGGCGGGTGCTGGGCCGCGGCGCGGTGGTGCTGATCATCAGCGACGGCTGGGACCGAGGCGACGTGCGCGTGTTGGCCGAGGAGATGGCCCGCCTCCACCGCAACTGCCATCGCCTGATCTGGCTCAATCCGCTGCTGGGGCAGGACGACTACCGCCCCGTCACCGCTGGCATGCGGGCGGCGCTGCCGTACATTGACGACTTCCTGCCGGCGAACAATCTCGACAGCTTGATCGCGCTGGGCCAAGCCCTCGAAGCAGTGGACGACGAGCGGCGGCCGGTCAGCCGCGTCTCGGTGGGTGTCTCGGCCTAGCCTGCGGACCGCATGTTGACCCTTGACAAACGCTTCGTCGCCCGTTATTATTTGGCCGGCCAAGTGAAAGACGAGAACGATGCGCGAAATCAGTACACTGATGGGCTTTGAGCTGATACGCCTGTGCAAAGCCCATCGCCAACGCACAGAAGCAGCGCTGGCCCGGCTTGGACTGCATGTCGGCCAGGAATTGCTCCTGCTCCAGTTGTGGCAGGAAGATGGCCTCTCCCAATCGCAGCTAGCTGAAGCGATGGAGGTGGACATTTCAACCATCGGCAAGGCCGTGCAGCGGATGGAGCGGGCGGGACTGCTGTCGCGCTCTCCGGATGCACAGGACGCCCGGATCTCGCGCGTCTACCTGACTGAGCGAGGGCGCGCGCTGCACGAATCCGTCGTGCACGTTTGGCACACATCAGAGGCTCGACTTGTCGAGGGGTTGACGGAGGTCGAGCAGGTGCTGCTGCGTCGCCTACTGCGCCAGATGATCACGAGCTTGTCTTGAGGCGTAAGCCCTCCCCGCGCAAGTAGCAATCGCAAGCCGTTTTCTCGTGCTATTATTTGGCCGGCCACGTAAAAGTGAGTTGTCAACAGGAGCTGGAAAGGACACGCGGCATGGATCTCGGACTCCGGGGAAGGGTTGCCTTTGTTACTGGCAGCTCGAAAGGGCTTGGCCGTGCGCTGGCCCTCGCTCTCGGGCGGGAAGGGGCTCGGGTGGCGCTCACCTACTACCAGGATGAGGCGGCGGGCAAGGAAACGGCAAGGCAGATTGAGGAAGCTGGGGGGCAAGCCTTGCCAGCCTTCCTTGACCTCTCTGATGAGACCTCTCTTGTAGAGGCAGTCCAGCTCGTCAGGGCCACTTTTGGAGCCATCGAGGTGCTTATCAATAATGCCGTTGCTTGGCCGGGCTTTCCTCCGCCTGGCGAGCGCTTTGAAACGGCGCCCATTGAGCGGCTGCACACCTCGTTGCGTGCCAATCTGGAAGGCCATTACCGTCTGAGCCAATTGATCGTCGGGGGGATGCGCGAGGTAGCGTGGGGGCGGATTGTACATATCTCTACCGGTCTGGTGCTCGACGGTTTGCCTGGTAGCAGCGCCTATGTCATGGCAAAGGCCGGACTGCATGGGCTCACGCGCACGATGTCGCGTGAGCTTGCCCGCGAGGGCATCCTGACCAATCTCGTCATGGCTGGCTTTATGGCCGACGAGCGGCGTCAACTTCCAGAGTCAGTCCTCCAGCAGGCCCGGGCCGCGGCGGCAACGGGGCGAACGACGCGGCCGGAAGAGGTGGCAAGCCTGGTCATGTACCTCTGTTCGGCGGCCAACACGAATGTCACCGGCGAACTGATTCGTGCTGATGGACACTTCCTCACGCCCGCCTGATACATCTCGCACTGCTCAGTTGCGGCGTGCAGGCAGCACTTCTGCCTCGCATCGTCAATCAGTCGAGCCGTCCCTGCGAGCAGGCCAGCTCGGCATTCAGCAGGGTCGCGCCCGCCGCGCCACGCAGCGTGTTGTGGCTGAGGCAGACAAACTTATAGTCGAGCACTGGGCACTGCCGCAGCCGCCCTACCGTCACTGCCATGCCGCCCTGTGCCACTCGGTCGCGCGCTGGCTGCGGGCGGTCCGGCTCCTCCCGGTAGATGATGGGCAGAGCCGGAGCGGAAGGCAGCCCCAACGTCTGTGGCTCGCCGGAGAACTCCCGCCAGGCAGCGATCAGCTCTTCCGGCTTCGCGCGCGCCTCTAGCTCCACGCTGACGCAGGCCAGATGGCTCTCGCGCACGGGCACGCGGGTAGTCTGCGCGCTCAGGCGCAGAGGCGCCTCCGCGAAACCATCTTGCTCGCTCCAGCCGCCGAGGATCTTGCGCGTTTCGGACTCGATCTTGGCTTCCTCACCCTCGATGTAGGGGATGACGTTGTCCAGCAGGTCCAGCGTGGGGACACCGGGATAGCCCGCGCCCGAGGCCGCCTGGAGCGTGGTGACGAGCACCCGCCGCAGCCCGAAGCGCGCCAGCGGGGCCAGCGCCATCGTCAGCCCGATAGCCGAACAGTTCGGATTGGTGACGATTGCGCCGGGCCAACCACGTGCCTCGCGCTGGCAGGTGACCGCG
>DASUBU010000257.1:0-4811 GCA_035763125.1 Ktedonobacterales bacterium | reverse complement strand
CCGACCTGGCCGGAGGGCGTCGAGGTCTCGTTCGGCCAGTGGCAGAAGCTGGCGCTCGCGCGCGGCTTCATGCGCGATGCCCCGCTGCTGCTGGTGCTCGACGAGCCGACCGCCGCGCTCGACGCCGAGACCGAGCATGCGCTGTTCGAGCGCTACGCCGCAGCGGCGACGAGCGACGGACAGCCCGCCAACGGCCGTATCACGATTCTGGTCTCGCACCGCTTCTCCACGGTACGTATGGCCGATTGCATCGTCGTGCTGGACGGCGCGCATGTGGTCGAGGTGGGCACACACGACGAGCTGCTGGCAAAGGGCGGCCAGTACGCCGAGCTCTACGGCATCCAGGCCGCGGCCTACCGCTGAGAACATGGGATGCAGCGCGGCGTCAAGCGCACCCGCGACGAAGACCGTGGCTGGCGGCATCACCTTGAGCGGCCGATTCGGCTGGCGCGATGCGCGGAACGTTGGAGGGCGACCTGGAAGATTGGCCGTGCGTCCACAGCAGCAAGCCCTCCCGCGCGACATTTGTGTTTGATGAACGTTTCGTCCCAATCGCGTAGATCGTCGGTCGCGAGCATCTCCTGGCTCTCGCGGGGTACATGGGGAAAGCGGTCCAGCGACGGCCCCATCGAATCGAAGATCGCGAGGCGCTGCGCATACGTGACGTTAACTCCTGGTCGGACGGGCGCTCGAACAACAGCAGAAGATCAACATCGCTCGGATGCTGGCCGACGAGTGGGCGATCCTCTTGACGGGCGCCCGATCCGTAGTGGGTCGCGGCTCGCAGCCGAGGATTTCTGGATGCGACCGCGGCGATGGTGGCACGAAGGAGCCCCATGCTCTCGGCGTCAATCCACGGCACGGTGGGAATCTCAAAGGGTGTTTGACAAAGACCTCACCGGGCCTCCCGCCCCCGTTCACGGCGCACCTGAGGCACCAGCGTCACCAGTCCGGTGGTGAGGAGCAACCATCCCCATTGAAGCCAGATCGTCGGGAACACGCCGAGACGTTGAATCAGGATGCCCGTCAATGCCAGCCCTAACGGGCGCAGCGTGCCAGGAACGAGGCGGCACACGCTCAATACTCGACCCCGCAGCTCTTCGGGGATCAGGTGCAAGCGATGACTGAAGTAGGCGACGTCCTCGATGGGCTCCACCACCCCGCCGCCCAATTGCTGTGCGCCGAGGACCAGGGGGTTCGGAAAGAGCGCGAACACTGGCCAACTCAGCACGTAGTACCAGCGCGCCAGCAAGATTGACTGGCCTACCGTGAGATGCGCCTTCAGGCGTGGAACCAGGAGCGAGCCCACAATGGCCCCGATGCCGAAGGCAGCGAAGATCAGGCCAATGATCGCCGCGGAGGCGTGTTGCCGCTGGGCAAGCAAAATGATGACCAAGCCGTCGCCGGATATGCCGAACGCGCCAGCACCCATGAGCAGCGTCATGGTGAGGATGAACGGTTGATGCCAGACCCACCGTACACCCACACTCAGTTGGGCTGCTCCCGTGAGCACACGCGGACGACGGTGCCGCGGTGACGTCGCCACAGATCCAGGCTCTGGTAGGCGCTCACCCTGGAAGGGAGTGCGGATGAGCGCGAGCGTCACCAGCGAGACCAGGTAGGAGAGACCATCGGCTACAAAGGGGACCATCGCCCCGAGTGTGTAGAGGACACCGGAGAGTGACGGACCAGCGAGCGAGGTAGTGCCTTCGACCAGCTCCTGCCGCGCGACCGCCGATTCAAGCTGTTCTCGCGCCACCACCTGCGCGACCGCGGCCGACTCAGCCAGCTCAAACACCACCGCCAGGGACCCCTCAATGACTGCCGTGATGTAGAGCTGCCAGATTGTCAGCGCACCAAGACCGAGGGCGACCGGGATGGACACCATGCTGAGCGCACGGACGAGATCGCAGATGAGCATGACCCAACGACGATCCCACCGGTCGACGAGCGCCCCCGCCGGCAGACTCAACAGCATAGCAGGCAACGCGCGCAAGGCGGCAATAAAGCCAGCTTGGGCAGGGGAATGGGTGAGGGCAAGGACGAGCAGCGGGTAGGCCAACAATGAGACGGCGCCGCCGATGTCCGAGAGCGCTTGGCCACCCCACAGCAGCAGAAAGTCGCGGTGGTGCCACAGGGATGGAGCAACAGGCCGGGCGCCCTCTTCCAACGCGCGGGAAGCTGGGACGAAGGAAGGAGCCGGCTGGTGCTGGCGGTTGGGCGGTGAGACGTTCGGGTTCCTCGCCATGGAATCGTTCTCTCTCCCCAGACCTATCTACAGGTCGTCTTGCACACGGTCGTCACATACTGGGGCTGGGGAGCGCATGCAGCCGGTGCCATGGAGCGAGCGAGCGCAACGGGGTCGTTGGGGGAGACCGGAGGGATCGCATCAGATGCATCCTGGTCGCGCACCGTCAATCTCTGGAAGGCACGACCATGCCCGAGTCACTCGCACGGCAAGTGGCAACAAGCGCTCGGGCACAGAAGAGGAGGATGCGAAGGTGAATCAGGATGCGGAAGAGGGGCGTGTCACGCAGACGCCTAGGAATCGGCCGTGTGTGGGCGTCTCTGAGGCCACACACGCGGCATAGCGTCGCTACGCATCCCACTTCGCCGCGTCAGGCCACTACCATTCGGTGCCCGGCTGACGCGGCGAAGCAGCTCGTTTTCTTGTTCCGGTTGCGGTGAATCATCCACGCGCGCTGACTTCTCATGGGGACTATCGTACTCCACGCCATGAGAAGCCGTCAACGTACGTGGCGGCCCAACTGCGCGGGAAGAAGTGGAAGCCAGCGGTGCCTGGAGCCCGGTCCACGATCTCCAGGTCCCAGCCCGCACCCTGCTGCCGGCACCACTCCGCCAACTCCGTGCCCCGATAGGCCGCGTCTGTCCAGATCTCTTGCAGCAGCCGGTGCATATACGGTTTGGCTGCTGGATCACCAAGATCAGCCAAGGCGCGTTCGCGGTCTTCGCCAGCGGCCTTGTGGTCGGTGCTGATGTAGCACGCCTACCATGTGAGTTGCGGCATCGCGGACAGTGAGCGGAACACGTATCATAGAGAAGAGTGAGTGGCGACCGGCGATACGTGCGCGGCGAGCTCTTTCGAGAGGAGCGGCGGAGATGGCGGCGGAGCAGCATGACGAGCTGGTGAGCGTAGACGAGATTCGCGCGGCACGCGAGGCGATCGCGGCGTACGTTCATCGTACGCCAACAATGTCGGCGACGGCGCTGGGCGAGCGGATCGGCGTGCGACTGCATCTGAAAGCCGAGCTGTTCCAAAAGACCGGCTCGTTCAAGCCGCGTGGGGCCGTCCATAAGCTGCTCTCGCTGAGCGCGGAGGAGCGTGCGCGCGGCGTGATCTCGATCTCCGCCGGCAATCACGCGCAGGGCGTCGCCTACGCCGCGGCGATCCTGGGCATCCCGGCGACCGTCGTGATGCCTGAGGCGGCGGTGCGGAGCAAGGTCGAGGCAACGCGCGGCTATGGCGCCGAGGTCGTCCTGCACGGCGCCGGCCATGACCTGCTGCCCAAGGCGCAGGAGATTCAAGCCGAGCGCGGCCTCACGTTCATCCACCCGTTCGATGATCCGTACGTGATTGCGGGGCAGGGCACCGTCGGCCTGGAGCTGATCGAGGATGTGCCGGATGCGGACGTGGTAGTGGTGCCGATCGGCGGCGGCGGGCTGATGTCCGGCGTCGCGGCGGCGGTCAAGGGCCTGCGGCCGCAGGCGCGGGTGATCGGCGTCGAGCCGACCGGCGCGGCGGTGATGACCAAGAGTCTGCGCGAGGGCGCCGCGGCGCATGCCGATACGCTCCAGACCATCGCCGACGGGCTGGCCGCGCCTTTCGTCGGCGTGCGCAACTTCGCGCACGTGCAAACTCTCGTGGACGACGTGGTGCTGGTGAGCGACGAGGAGATTGTCGAGGCGATGCGGCTGCTGATGGAGCGCGCCAAGCTGCAGGTCGAGCCGTCAGGTGCGGCGGCATATGCGGCACTGCTGGCCGGTCGCATCGCCCTGCCGCCGCATGCGCGCGTGGTGGCCATCGTCTCCGGCGGCAACGTGGACCGCGCCCGCCTGAAAGAGCTGCTGTGACGTCCATTTGAGCCAGATGCGAGGCAGGTGAACTGAATGAAAGGAAGCGACCGCACCTTCCTGCTATAATCCCTAACGTATGCGCCCATCCGCGCCCATCTAGCCGCCGTCCGCTCAGCCATGCCCATCCCCTGATCGTGAGGAGTCGCCCGTGCCCGCCGATCCTGCCGCCAGCGATGCCGCGCTCGAGATAGACCAGCACGCCCTCGACGAGGTAGCCCTCACCCGCGAGGAATATGCCCGCATCGTCGCCCTGCTCGGCCGCGCGCCCAATCACGTCGAGCTGGGTCTTTTCGGCGCGATGTGGAGCGAGCACTGCGGCTACAAAAACAGCCGCCCGCTGCTCAAGCGCTTCCCGACGAGCGGACCGCGCGTAGCGATCAAGGCCGGCGAAGAGAACGCCGGCGCAGTGGATATCGGCGGCGGGCTGGCGGTGGTGATGAAGATCGAGAGCCACAACCACCCTAGCGCCGTCGAGCCGTACCAGGGCGCCGCCACCGGCGTCGGCGGCATCGTACGCGACATCTTCACGATGGGCGCGCGCCCCGTCGCCCTGCTCGACTCCTTGCGCTTCGGTCCGCTCGGCGAGCCGCGCAACCGCCACCTGTTTCACGGCATCGTCGGCGGTGTCGGTGGCTATGGCAACTGCCTGGGCATCCCGACCGTCGGCGGCGAGGTCTACTTCGACGCGACCTACTCCGGCAATCCGCTTGTCAACG
>DASUBU010000256.1:0-3702 GCA_035763125.1 Ktedonobacterales bacterium | reverse complement strand
GTTCGGCATGCCACCGAGCCGAGCGCTGGCAGTAATGCAGGGGCTGAGCGGCGAGCTGGAGGAAGTGGACGTGGAGGGCTACCGCCCGTTTCTGCTGCAATCGGACGCGGCCAAAGACTTCCCCTTAGCGCCGGATGTCGTTCACCTGCTCCCGCACTTCGACTGCTACCTCATCGGATGCCATCCCCGCGATCGCCTCGTTCCGCCGGCCTGGGCATCGCGCGTGCTGACGCGCGGCGCCATCGGGAACCTGCCTCTGCTGGTGATTGATGGGATCGTCGCCGGCCTGTGGAAGCAGCAGCGCGCCGGCAAGCGCATCGAAATCCGCGCCGAGCCCTTTGAGCCGTTGGCCACCGGACAGCAGCGGGAGCTAGAGGCAGCCGCCGCGCGGATCGGGGAGATCGTGGAGGCGGAGAGCGCGCTCGCCCTGGGCGCTGTTGATGCCCGCCCGCACCTGTAGCCGTTTAATAAGCGGCCCGTGCTCAGCCCATGCTCACTCGTAGTAGTCCGGCGCGGCCTTGAGGATCTGCCACTGGGCGGCGTCGTGGCCGAAGACCACCAGCGCCACGCGCTCGCGCTCGACCAGATCGAGCAGCTTGCGCGTGCTGGTGCGTAGGCGCTCCTCGTCGTCGTCCAGCGGCCACGCCTTGCGCTCCGGCGTAAACAGGCGCTCCAGCGCGACCGCGTCGCCGGCCAGCAGCACGGGGCCAGTCTGCGGCAGGCGCACCAGCACCGACTGATGTCCCGCGCAATGGCCGCTGGTCTCCAGTAGCGTGACGCCAGGCAGCAGCTCGATGTCGCCTTCGATCAGCCGGTAGCGTAGCGCGGGGTGGTCCCAGTGCGGGCGAGCGGGGGCGAAGCGCGCGTATCCGCTGCGCGCCAGCTCGTAGTGCTCGCGCTGGACGACAAGCTCCGCGCTGGCAAAGGCATCGTGAAACCCCGCGTGATCTACGTCGAAGTGCGTGCAGACGAGCAGATCAATGTCGTCGGGGCGCAGGCCGAGCGCGGCGAGCTGGTTGACCACGTTGCGCTCGTGCGTGTGGGGCGGCGCTCCTGCTGGCGGCTGGTAATCCGCCGGTATGCCAGTATCTATGAGAATGTTGCGGCCGTCGCTGGTCTGGATGAGATAGCAGACCACCATGCCGTAGAGACTGCCGCCCAGCGAGATAGCCGTGTCCTCCAGTGGTATGAGGTAGAGCCGCCGCGGCGTGCCGCCGATCTCCGTCACCACGCAATCCTCCCCTTCTCGAAACGACGCGCGCGTTTCGCCACCTGATTCTAGCGGCTGCGGTCAGGTGGAGGCGAATGCGCCTCACGGGGGAGCAGTCATAGTGGCGCCAGGTGTTTCTCGCGGCCGACCACGAGCCTGGGACGTGGCGCATACATGACGTAGGTGCCAGCGAGCTTGTCGTGCCAGCCCTGGCGTCTCTCATCCACCAGCACCCACAGAAAGCCCAGACCCAGCGGTATGGCAGATAGCCAGTACCCAGCATAGCGAATCAGCGCACAGCGGATGCTCATAGGGCGGCCATTCACCCGCACAATGCGCAGACCCAACAGCAGCTTGCCCGGTGTTTGGCCGAGCAGCACCCAGAACCCGACAGGGTAGCCGATGGCAATGCCGGCGCCGATGACGGCCATGACGCCGACGAGAAGTGCGTTGAATGGGCCCGACTGCACGATCCGCTGGCCCAACAAGCCGTACAACGTGAAGAATGCCAGAACGGACTGCACGAGGACGACGGCGAGAAGGATCGTCGCGCTCATCATGACGAGGTCGAGCACGAAAGCGATGCCGCGGCTGATGAAGCCCGCCTGTAGCGCGGGAGGCGGCGAATCGTCTCCGCGGTCCGTTCTGCGGTCAACTCTGTGGTCGGTCATGTGCATCACCATCATGCGTATCACCGGCACGCGGCGCACCCGCCGCGCTGCCCGCGGCCGATCTTGTGGCCTTGGCCGGCGGTAGTTTGGCAGGCACGGCGGGTGCAGCGGTTGCGCTGGCCGCCGGTGGTGGCTCGATGGCTGGCGGGGAGCCATCGCCGCGCGCCGCCTGGCCGCCATGCGAGTCGCCTAGCGGGCGATGCAGCAGACGATGCGCAAGCCGCTCGATCCACTGATCCGCCGATTCCGCGCGGGTGCGTGCTTCGCCCAGCGCCTCCCCGGCCAAGCTCACGCCTTGCTGCTCGATCAAGTGGCGCACCTCAGGATTGTGTGCCATGTAGTCGAGCAGCTCATCCAGCACGCTCACTGTCGCTTGCTCGGCCATGCGACGTCCTTGCTGCTCCTCGCGCGCACCCCGCGCGCTCCAGCGATCAACCTCCGTCAGCGCCATGAAGAGCAGCTCGTCGAGATGCCCCCGCACCCGATCGAGCGGTGTCCCGCGCGCGGAGAGCGTAAGCCTGGTGTAGGCGAGGTTGGCATCGTCGGCAACGCCCATGGCCCGTGCGAGCAGTGTGGAGACTCCCCGCCGCAGCCGCGTTTCCGTGTCGAACGCCATCCCGACGAGCGCGTGACGCAGAGATGGGGATGCCGCCTGTGGCTGCGCCGTCTGCGCGAGAGGAATGGCGCGGGCGTCTTCTTCCCACTGTCGCAGCCGTTCGCGCAGCTGGTCGGCGCCGACCAGCATCCCCCCGACCAGCAGGCGCAGCAACGCCGCGCCGGCGTCGAGCTGATCGTCCGCCGGGCGAGCGTCGCCGTCCGCTGGTGTTGGCGCGTTCGGCGGGCGGGGGCCGTTCGCCGCCGGTGTCGTTGTGGGGATGGTGTCGCTGCTCATCTTGCGCTCCTGTCCTCTCACCGCTGGCAGTAGCGCCGGGCCAATTGATGTATCACGGCGCCAGCCGGACTCCCTTCGCGCGCACCCGATTGCCTGCCGCGCCGTCTCTGCCGGCACTGCGCCCAAATCCTACCGCGCCCGGATCCTCTTCTCGGCGGGACTTGCCTCGCAGCGTATCCCGCGAGCCGCCCCTTCGCGCCGCGCATAGGGACGGTTTGTGAGGCTAGTTGTGGACTATGCCAACGGGTGTGTCATGAACTATGCCAACGGGCAGGAGTATCTTCCTTGTCGCGGCGCTGCGCTACCTGATGGCGGAGAACGCTCTCACCCAGGCCGACCTCGCCGCCCACTTCGGCCTCCCCGCCGACGTGTTCATCGAGTACCATGCAAGGTAGCCGCGGCCAATTAACCACTCATTGCCGGCGCACGAGCACCTGCGATGGCGCGACGATTACCAATGTGTTTAGCAGAGATTGGCCTGCCAGACTTCGCAGCGCCGCCAGAATGCGCTGGAGCTTGTCCTCTCGTGGCCAGTCTTGGGGCAACTCGACTAATATGACGCCAGGATGCGGCGTTGGAAACTGGCCAGTATCACGTTCGAGGTCATGGTCCTGAGTGATAAGAGTGGCATTCGCGGTCCGCGCGTAAGCGAAGACGTCCGTATCCGGGCGGTTCCGAAGGCCGACGTCGTAGGCATGTTCTGCCTCGTAGCCCTCACCGCGGAGATAGCTCGTAAGCCGGGCGGGGAGATTCTCGTCCACGAGGAAGCGCCATGACCGAGATGTGTTTACCTACGCGCGGACAGCAGACGCGACACTGATCACGCAGGACCACGACCTCGAACGTGATACGGGACAGTTTCCGCCACCGCACCCCGGCGTCGTCCTGATCGAACTGCCACAGAGTTGGCCGCGCGATGACAGGATACA
>DASUBU010000255.1:0-4934 GCA_035763125.1 Ktedonobacterales bacterium | reverse complement strand
TCCTCTGGATGTCCTGCGGCCGCGCAGTCCGCCTCCGCGGACTGCGCAGAGAAGATCAGTGAATCACGCTGAGGCGACCATACGGTGCGCCGCGGGGCACTCCATGTTCGCGCTATACTCGAAGCAGCGATCGCGCGTGCTTGCACATCACCGAGGGGAAGAGCCGTCTATGCTGAGCGTCGAAGAGGCCCGCGAGCGTATCCTGGCGCGCTTCGCGCCACTGCCGGCCGAAGAGGTGCCGCTGCCCGACGCGCTGGGGCGCGTGCTGGCCGTGGATGCCGTGGCGAGCGAAAGCCTGCCGCTCTTCGCCAACTCCGCGATGGATGGCTACGCCGTGCGCTCGGCGGAGGCCAGCACAGCCTCGGAGGACCGGCCGGTGCGGCTGCGGCTGGCGGGCGAGGTGCCAGCGGGCAGCGTCTATCCAGGCGTGGTCGGCGCGGGCGAGGCGGTGCGCATCCTGACGGGCGCGCCGCTGCCGCCAGGGGCCGATGCCGTGCTGCAGCAGGAGCTGACGCGGACCGGCGAGGGCTGGGTCGAGCTGCTGGCGCCCACGCCGGCCGGCAACAACGTGCGCCATCCTGGCGAGGACGTGACGGCGGGCACACTGCTGGCGCCACGCGGCACGGAGCTGGGTCCGGCCGAGATCGCGCTGCTGGCCGCCTGCGGCGTGCATCCCGTGCGCGTGACACGCCGGCCGCGCGTGACGATCCTCTCGACCGGCGATGAGCTAGCCCCCCTGGGCGAGACGCCGCAGCCGGGACAGATTCGCGAGAGCAATGGGCCGTATCTGGTGGCAGCGGTGCAGCGGGCGGGCGGCGAGCCGGTGCGCCTGGGGATCGCGCGCGACCGCGAGGACGAGCTGCGCGCGAAGCTGGCCGAGGCGCGCGACGCCGACCTGATCCTGACCTCCGGCGGCGTCTCGGTGGGCGATTACGATCTCGTCAAGCAGATGCTCGACGAGCAGGGCGCCATCGAGTTCTGGCGCGTGCGCATGCGGCCGGGCAAGCCGCTGGCCTTCGGCACACTGGGTGACACACCGCTGCTGGGGCTGCCCGGCAATCCCGTCTCGGCGGCGGTGACGTTCGAATTGTTCGGCCGAACCGCCATCCGGCGTCTGCTGGGCGCGGCGCGGGTCGAGCGGCCCACCGTCGAGGTGGTGCTGGAGGGCACGGATATCGCGCGGGCCGACCGGCGGCAGTTCGTGCGCGCGCGGCTGGATTCACGCGGCGGCACACTGGTGGCGCGGACGACCGGCGCGCAAGACTCACACATCATCACGTCGTTGCGCGGGGCGACGGCGTTGCTGGTGATCGCCGAGGGCGAGGGCATCGTGCGCTCCGGCGAGCACGTCCCCGCGCTGCTGCTCAACGACGCGCTGCCCTGGGGCGATGAGTAGCGCGGGCCGGCTAGATATCCGGCGCGGCAAGGCCGTTCATGCCCAGCACATAGGAGATCTCGCCGCCGTGGTGTAGGTCGTGCTCGATCAGGTGCCAGAGGATCCAGCGGCGCGAGAGGTTGGGCGGATCGTCGGGGTCGGTGGATGCGAGGTGCTCGCTCAGCTCCGGCTCCGTCCAGGTCGTCAGCGCGCGCTCCAGCGGCTGCCAGGTGCGCGTCAGGGCGTCCGCCAGCTCGGCGCCGGTGCGCTCCGGCGCATCCTTGCGGTCCCAGCCGCCAAATTCTGCCAGCATGGCGGCATCCTGCGGCATGAAGTCGTGCAGCCAGCGGGAGCGCGCGCCGATGACGTGGCGCGCGATCTGGCCGATCGCGCGCAGCCCCGGCGCCGGGCGCAGCGCAAGCTGCGCAGGGGTGAGCGGCGCCAGCGCGGCGATCAGCTTGGCTTGATAGCTGGCCCATTCCGGCGCGAAGGCCGTGAGGGTCGCGTCTGTGTGGCCCGCGGTCATCGAGAGTCTCCTCACGTCGGCTAGAACGTCACCTCGGCGGCGGGAACGACGCTGATCTGGTGGTCGGGGTGCGTCAGACGAGCGAGCGCGTAGTTGTGCCAGGCGACGATCTGCGCGCGCGAGATCTGCTCGCGGTCGGCGGTGGCGTGCCCATCGGCGACGAGCGTCACGTCGTAGCCCTGGCTCAGCGCGCGGCGGCAGGTGGTATCCACGCAGTATTCGGTCATCGCGCCGCAGACGACCAGCCGCAGAATACCACGCGCGTCGAGCGCGCGCTGCAGCGGCGTCTTGTAGAACGCGTCTGAGGCGCGCTTGCGCACGCTCAGATCGTCCGCCCTCGGTGCGATCGCCGGGTGGATGGGCCAGCCATCGCTCTCCGGCTCAAGCGGGTGACCCGCGACGCCGTCATGCTGGACGTAGACGACCGTCGTTCCGCTCGCCCGCGCTCGCTCCAGTAGCCCCGCGATGCGCGCCAGCACCGCGCGGTCGTCGGGGTCGCCGTCGTCGAATAGCCCTGCCTGCACGTCAATGATCACCAGCGCCGTCTCCGCGCTCATACCTGCTGCCTCCTCACTCGCTCCGCCTGCTTTCCCACTCTCCCTCTGCCCTCCGCCCCGCTGCCTCTCTCCCTCTGCGCCCTCCGTTTCCTCCAATCCCTCTGCGGTGAACGCGCTCTTTCTCTGCGCTCTCTGTGTCCTCCTTGTGAATTCTCTGACCTATGCCACGCCGCGTTCGAGCCAGGCGCGGATAGCGGCCAGATGCTCGGCGTAGTGGTCGTACGAGTTGCCCGCGATCAGCTCCCACAGCGCGGTGTCGCCCAGCCAATCGAGCCTCCCTCGCTCCAGCAGGACATCTTCTGGCAGCGCCTCCACCGCCGCCAGCAGCCGCGGGAACGCACTCTCCGCCTCGGCCAGAATGGCGTCGAGCGGGCGGTCCTTGTACACCTCGTAGTACGCCGCGTTTTGCTGGTCGGTGTCGGAGGTACCGGCGCCCTCCGGCTCGTCAGGCCGAACGACCATCGCCGTCTCGCCGCGCAGGACGCCTTCGAGCTGGTCGGCGGTCCACACCTCGTAGACCGTCACATGCGCAATGACATCCTTTGCCGACCAGTGCCCTTCGACGCCCGGCTCGGCCACGTGGGCCGCCGGCACCTCGACCAGCGCCGCCTCCCAGGCTGCCCGTCCGTCCCGCATGCGCTCGATCAGCAGGGCCTTCGTCATGGGGGTTTCCACGCTCATCTCGCTCCTCCAGCTGTTGATCTCTTGTGCCCGGATGCTGGCGCGCGTGCCGCCACACCATGCGGTCACGGGGTTAGCGCAGGACTGTTTCGACGGTCGCGTCCGCCATCATCAGACAGAAATAGTGTAGTATCGAAGGCGGGCAACTTCGGTCCGCATTGATCGCGAATTTCACCCTTGGGAGCGGCCCATGTACCACCCCACAACCCGCGTGCTGACTGTGCTCGAGCTGCTGCAATCGCATCACCGGCTGAGCGGGCCGGAGCTGGCGCGGCGGCTCGAGGTGGACGTGCGCACGGTGCGGCGCTATGTGGCGATGCTGCAGGAGCTTGGCATCCCCGTCGAGGGCGGGCGCGGGCGCTACGGCGCCTATCGCCTGCGCGCTGGCTACAAGCTGCCACCGCTCATGTTCACCGAGGATGAGGCGCTGGCGCTGGTGGTGGGGCTGCTGGCGGCGCGACAGCTTGGCGCTGCGCTGGGGCCGGCGGCGGTGGAGGGCGCGCTGGCCAAGGTCGAGCGCGTATTGCCAGTGGCGCTGCGCGAGCGGCTGCGCTCGGTGGAGGAGACACTGATCGTGGCCGACGCGGAGCGCGGCGCGCCACCGGAGAGCGCCGTGCTGATGACGCTGGGCGCCGCCACGCGCGACCGCCTCCGGGTGTGGCTGCGTTACCGATCATGGGAAAGCGACGAGACCGAGCGCGAGGTGGACCCTTACGGCCTGGTGCACCGCACTGGCCGCTGGTATATGGCAGGCTACTGCCACCTGCGCGAGGGCGTGCGCGTCTTCCGGCTGGACCGCGTGCTGGAGGTGCGGCCACTGGCGACGAGCTTCGAGCGGCCGGCGGAGTTCGACGCGCTGGCCGAGGTCGAGCGCGGCATCGCCAGCATCCCTTCGGCCTATCGCATCGAGGTCGTGCTGGAGACGACACTCGAAGCCGCCCAGCGCCACGTCCCGGCCAGCGTCGCCACCCTCGATCCGCTGCCCGAGGGCGTGCTGCTGCGCTGCTACGATCAGCGGCTGGAAACGACGGCGCAGTTCCTGGCGCGGCTGGATTGCGCCTTCACGGTCCGCGAGCCGCCCGAGCTGCGAGACGCCCTGCGAGCGCTCGCGCAGCGTCTCGCCCGCAGCGCCAAGCGGCTGCCGTAGAGCACTTGACGATGTCGCGCCGCAGATCCTGGACGACCTACGCGGAGAGATCCCCCGCCCGTTACGCGAGTGCGTATCTCGTAATCGTGGGAGATGATCGGTATGTACCTCTGGAGGACGTGATCGGTGACGCGCGTACAATCCCTGACCGCGGCGGAGGCCCGCGACGTGATAGATGGCCTGACACTGCTGCTGCAGGATGCCATCGCGAGTGGGGTATCGCTTGGCTTTGTGCCTCCGTTCGACGGCAGCGCGCTGCGAGCCTACTGGCAGGGCGCGATCGCACAGGTCGAGGCGGGCACGCGGCTGCTGCTGGTGGCGCGTGCCGAGGACGGCACAGTGGTTGGCAGCGCGCAGCTCAGTCTGGCGACGCCGCCCGCCGCCAACCACCGCGCCGAGGTGCAGAAAGTCTGCGTCTTGCGTTCCGCGCGCGGCCAGGGCATCGCCAAACAACTGATGATGGCGATTGAAGAGGCGGCCCGCGCCGCCGGACGCACGCTGCTCGTGCTCGATACGCGTAAGGGCGGCATGGCCGAAGGGCTGTATCACAAGCTCGGCTATATTGAAGCCGGCGTCATCCCCGGCTACGGGCGCACCGTCAACGGCTCCCTGGTCGCGGAAGCCTTCTTCTACCGCACGCTCGACTAA
>DASUBU010000254.1:0-20670 GCA_035763125.1 Ktedonobacterales bacterium | reverse complement strand
GATCGGCCTCGACCTGGGCGCCGAGACGCCCGACGAGATCGCGCTCTCGATTGCCGCCGAGCTGCTAGCCTGGCGGCGTGAGGGCAGCGGCGCGCCACTACGCGACCGCGAGGGCATCCTCAACAGCCTGCTCGACGCGCGCCAGAAGAGTGAACGGCCTCAGACGGCCGAGCCAGTCGAAGCTCAGGCTTAGGGTTGGCCGCGCAAGCGGTTCCCCTCCATAGCCTGTTCGGCACGCTGGATATCACGTTGCTCCTTGGCTTTGCTGAGATTCCGGCGGTAGACCACGATGTGCATGATGAGGTAGGCGAGACCGAGCGCGATGCCGAAGATCCACGGCTGGGCATCGGCGGAGCCGGGCACGTAGGGGCCGAGACCCGCTGTCCACCACGTGCGGAATGCTTCGGCAGCCGCCGCCGAGAGGCAGAGCGCCCCAATCAAGGCGACCGTGCCGCAAACCAGGAAAGTGACGCTGCCGATGCGCTCGCCGGCGGGCATGCTCTTGAGCTGCCACGGGAAGGCATTGCCAATGTCGGGGATGTCGTCGCGGAAGCGGTTGATGTAGTATTCCTTGATCCGGTTCATCGCGAGCAAACTGGAGCGAAATGCCTGGCGCAGCCGAATCAGCATGACGAAGAAGACCGTGCCCAGCAGCGCACCGATCACCAGCAATGCGACGAGCAGCGCCTGCGCTCCGGCTTCGCCCGCGCCAAGCTGTTGGCCGATCTGAAAGACCGCCCCCACGGCGGTCGCCACGACGCCCATCAGAATGAGGTAGAGATTGAACATCCGCGCGCGGTCTTCCATCGCCTGATAGGCTGTCACGCTGATGTAGTTGAACTCTTCCAGCAGCAGATTATCTATACTGAGGCCGGCCGTGGCCCCGGCCCTGTAGGGCGCCCGGCGTGCAAACGGCGCGTTCGTCGGGTCCATTGGCATCTCGCTCGCCTCCTCACCGCCCAGGATGCCCAACCGCGCCGCCGCCAGCGTCAGGCCCAGCACCGTCTTGCCGTCCTCGATCTCGCCGGTCTCACCCAGCCGCACGGCCTCGCCGAGTGGCAGCCAGCGCACCGCTTCGATCTCCGTGGGGTCCGCCGGACGGTCGGGCGCTGTGCCCGCCGCAGGATAGAGGTCCTCGGCCAGATAGATCGAGATGGCCTCGTCCGAAAAGCCTGGCGACGGCAGCTCGCGCGTCAGCCGCACCCAGCGCTCGGCCTGGTAGCCGGTCTCCTCGCGTAGCTCGCGCGCCGCCGTCTCGCGCTCGTCGCGCTCCTCGCCGCGATCCACCAGCCCAGCGGGGATCTCCCACAGCTCGCGTGCGACCGCCGGCCGCCGCTGGCGCACCAGCGCTACCTCCGGTAACCCATTCGCCGCCGGCCGCACCGCCACCACCGCCACCGCGTCCGGATGCTCGACAATCTCGAAGTCGCGCGTGCCGCCAATCGGCTGCGGCACCGTCTCCACGCGCACAGTAATCAGCTTGCCGTGGAAGACCTCCCGGCTCGCCGGCCGCTCGTCCATCCGCCCCTCCCACCGCGCACTGCCTCCCACACCGAGAGCTTGCGGCGCACGGCGAGCATAGCACGTCCGTTTCCCATCGTCTAGCAAGCGCACGCGCAGGCACAAAAAGACGAGCGCCGGAGACGATGCTCCGGCGCCCCACGCTGTCACAACAGGGACGAGCAGCCGCGGCTATTCGTTGATGCCGACGACGGTGATGTCGAAGACCAGGTTCGCGTTGGGGGGGATGGTCGGCGGCGAGCCTTGGGCGCCGTAGCCGAGCGCCGCGGGGATGATCAGCCGGCGTGTGCCGTATTTCTTCATCCCGACTAGCCCCAGATCCCAGCCCTTGATCACCGAACCCTGCCCAACCGTCACCTGGAAGGTGCCGCCGTGGCTCAACGAGCTATCGAACTCCTTGCCGTCGGCTTGGAGCCAGCCGGTGTAGATCACCGTCAGCGCGTCGCCGCTCTTCACGGCGTCGCCGCAGCCGACCTTCACGTCAATGTATTGCAGGCCCTGGTCCCCGTTCACCGTTGTGCCCTGCACGGGCGGCGGTGTCGCGTCCGGCGCGATGGAGGGCAGCGGACCCACGGCCGTCGCGGTGGGCGCGGGGCAGGCGGAGGCTGTTGTGCTGGTGCGGCTGGTGCCACCCAGATTCGTCCACGGGTGCGTCTGGACCAGCGCGAAGCCGCCTATGATCGCCACCAGCACGCCGAAGATCGTCCAGTTGGTGATGGTACGCCGCCGGCGCTCGGACGCCCGCAGCCAGGCGCGTGCCTGCCGGCGGGTCATGCCCACCTGGCCGGAGGCTGGGCGCGGCGCGGGCTTGTTCTGCGCCTTCTCGGCTCCGGCGCGCTTGGCGCTCTCCGTCGGACCGGACTTCGTGGCGCCAGACCGGGCCGTGGCGGGCTTGGTCGTCGAGGAACGTGTCGCGCTCTTTGGTGACGGCATCGGTTAGGGTCCCCTCTCGCGTGAGTATAGCTTCCCCAGTATACGCCTCTTGCCCAGGTGACGCAACGCCGACGTGACGCCGATGGCCGGAATGGGCGTGCCTGCCGCGCCTCTCCGTCCCGCTGTGCCCTCGGACCGGCATCTGATGGGGCGAGGCGAGGCGAGGCGGGCCTCGCCACTACATCCTATGGGGATGGGTGGTGTCCGTCACGCGGTGGGAGATCCGCGACCGGGTGAGGCAGTCACGACAGCTCCAGCACGCGCCGGCCCTTGATCGCCAGTTGAAGCGTCAGACGCAGCTCGGCATCGTCGAGGTCCTGGCCCAGCAGCTCGCGCGCCCGGTGCAGGCGGTAGAGCAGCGAGTTGCGGTGCAGGTGCAGCCGCCGCGCCGCCTTCGAGAGATTGCCATTGGCGGCGAAGAATGCCTCCAGCGTCTCGACCAGCGCATCGCCGGTGCGCTGGTCGGCCAGCAGCGGCCGCAGCGTGCGCTCGACGAAGGGGGCCAGCGTACCAGTGTCGCGCAGCCCGAGCAGCAGCCGGTAGACGCCCAAATCCACCGCCCGCGCGACGTGTCGCGGCCCCAGCACCAGCAACCCCAGCCGCGCGGCATCGTGCGCCTCGCCAGCGCTGCGATGCACCTGCGCGGGCGCCGTCGCCGGCTCCCCCAACCCCGCCGCCCATATCTCATCCGCTGCCGCCGCTTCTCCCGCTCCTCTGCCGCGCATGCCCTGTTGGTTTCCACTTCGGGGGCCAATCACTCGCTCCACCAGCGCCCCCACCCGCTCCGCCGCCTCACCTCCGCCACGCTCGAAGCGCCCCAGTCCCAGCAGCGCCTCCACCTGCGCGCCATGCGCCCGCGCCCAGGCGCCAAGTGCCGCCGTCAGCTCTTCCGCCAGCCGCCGCGCGCGCGGATCTATCTCGTGTGTGCCGAGCGCCGCCGAGATCGGCGTGGTGTGCGGCGCGAGATTGACCAGCACGACGGCGTGCGGTTGGTCCAGATCGTAGCCGAGCTGGGCGGCGCGCGTGCGCATCGCCGCCTCACTGCCATAGGTGCCCGTCAACAGGGCGTCCAGCGCCTCGCCGCGCAGCGACTCACGCAGCCCGGCGGCCTCCAGCACTGGCGGGGCCATAGGGCCATGTGGTGCAGGCTCGCGGCGCGCCATCAACTGGACGATCAGCTCGTGCTCCACCTCGCCCAGGTACGTGCCTGGCACCGCCAACAGCGGCAGTGCCAGCGCCTCGGCCAGCGCGCAGGCCTCCTCCAGGCCACGTGTCTCATCGGGCGGCAGCGCCTGCCCTTCGACGAGGCCGCCCAACAGGATCGCCGCGACTCCCTGATCGCCAAGCTGCTGCACCATCTCTGGCAGCAAGAGCGCGCCGAGCTGTGCCCGCAGTGCCCGCAACACCGGCAGCGGAATCAGCGCCAGCTCGCCGCCCTGGAAGCTCTCAAAGGCCGGCAGACGTGCGCGCATGGTGGTGACCCACGAGACGGTGCGCTCCAGCCCGCGCTCGCCGGCCACCACACGGACCTGCCACCGGCGGAGCAGATCGAGCAGCTCCCGCGCTGTCACGGGGCCGCTTGCGGTCACAGCTGGCCTCCCACTCGAACGTCGGGCGCACGAAACGGCGCCCGACGGGCACCTCTACGGCCGGCGTGGGGTCGTCTGGCGCGTGGACGGGCGCGCCGCTGTCCGCGTGGCTGCGCTCCGCGCAGTGGTCGCCCGCCCGGGCGTGGTCCGCACGGCGCGCGCCGCATGCGCACGTTCGTCAAGCTTGTGCGCTCTCTTCAGATGCTTGTGCCAGGCGACCTTCTTCGACTTATTCACTCGTTGGCTCCTTGTGGCTCATGGCTACTCCTCAGGCTCCCGAAACTCGGGCTCCTCGAATTCAGGCTCGGCGCCCTCCTCCTCGGTCTCATCTTCCTCTTCGGCGAACTCGTCTTCCTCGCCGCCTTCTTCATCATAGTCGTAGCGCAGCATCGTGTCTTTGATGTAGCCGCGCGTCACCTCGCCGCCATGGGCGGGGAAGCTGACCTTGCCGAACATGTCGGGCGATTGGTAGGTTTCGCGGATGATGATGCGCACGCCGCTGCGGTCCAGCTCGGTGATGCCGGCGGCGTACTGGTTGCCGCCCTCCATGAACTTGATCAGCCGTCCAGCCAGCCGTGGCTCCACGCGACCGATGCGTGTGCCATTGCCGTTGTTGACGTAGAGCAGCGCACCCTGGCGGTCCAGGTAGACCTGGTCGCCGGCAGTCAAGCGGGCGATCACTTCGCGCGGGGCAAGGTCAACCAGGTGTGTGAAGCCGGTCTTGCCGGTCTCCTCGATGAAGAGCCGCGGGTCAATCCGCTCGCGTGAGGCGGGGCCGGTGGTCTCGGCCTCGGCGAGCTGTGCGAGGCGCTCGTAGTTCTTGCGGGCGATGTTGTTGGAAGGGTCTACTTGAAGCGCGTCGGCATAGGCCTGCCTGGCCTCGGCATAGCGGCCAAGCTCGCTGAGTGCTTTGCCGAGCCGATTGAGCGTGCTCAGATCCTGCGGGACGAGACTGAGCAGCTTCTGGTTGGCCTCGACGGCCTCCTCCCACTGGCTCTTGAGCGCCAGCGCAATCGCCTGTTCGTTGTATCGCCTGCGCAGGCGCTCGCGCTCCTCAGGCTGGTATGTGGTTTGGGACATCTCGACAGAATCCTTCTCGCCGGCGGTTCACGGCGGCAGCTTGGGAGGGAAACTATGGCAATCGCAAATGTTAGCGTGGAATCAGATGGCCCTGCAACGACCAGGGCGTTGTCTTCTCAACGTGCACCTTCACCAGATCGCCGGGACGGACCTCTGCTCCTGTGGCGGGCTTCTCGGCGGGGAAAAATGCCAGCTTGTTGGTGCGCGTGCGGCCACGCCACTGGTGCTCGCCACCCGCGACCTGATGTGCCTCTACCAGCACCTCCTGCGTACTGTCCAGATACGGCGCGTTCAGCTCGCGGGCGATGCGCTCCTGCATCTGCTCGACGGCATGCAGGCGCTCGCGCTTGACCGCCAGCGGCACGTCGTCTTCCCACTTGTGGCTCAACGTGCCGGGCCGTGGCGAATAGGCCGCCACATGCACTACGTCGAAGCGGATCTCTTCGAGCAGGCCAAGTGTATGCTGGAACTCCTGCTCGGTCTCGCCGCAGAAGCCGACAATCACGTCGGTGGAGAGCGAGACGCCGGGCCACCATGCGCGCAGCTTCTCGATCAGCGCGCGGTACTCCGCGAGTGTGTAGCCCCGCCGCATGCGCTGCAACATATCGTCGTCTCCGTGCTGAACGGGGATGTTGACGTGCTCGCACACCTTGGGCAGCTCCGCCATCTGCCGGATCATCTTGTCGGTGAAGTGGCGCGGATAGGACGTCATGAAGCGAATGCGCTCCAGACCCTCGATCGCGCTCAGCCGCTCCATCAGGTCGGCCAGGTCTTCGCGCTGGTCCGGCAAATCCAGTCCGTATGCTTCGACCGTCTGGCCGAGCAGCGTCAGCTCGCGCGCACCACCTGCCACCAGCTCGTGCGCTTCCACCAGCAGCTCGTCCAGCGGACGGCTACGCTCGCGGCCGCGCCGCGAGGGGACGATGCAATACGAACAGACCTTGTTGCAGCCCAGGATCACTGGCAGCCAGGCCGTCGGCTGTGCCGGCTTGAAGCCGGTCTGCCCAGCAGTGGGGTAGTGCAGCTCGCGCGCGCCGGGGCGGAAGTTGACGGCCATCGCGCCGCGCCGGCCAATCTCCGCAATCGGGATTGCCGCGGGCTCAGCAGCATCCGCCACTGGAATTGGCTCCGGCGGCATCGGCAGCATGGGCAGCCGCTCGGAGATGCCGATGGTGCGCGGCGCGCCCAGGTCGGCCACATCAACGCAGCCCTCGCCAGCGATGGGCGTCCAGCGCTCCTCCAGGAAGCGCGGCAGGATATCGGCCTGCTCGACCTTGAAGAATAGGTCTACCACCGGATAGTGCCGCTTGAGGTCTTCGAGCTGGCGCTGGTTGCCGATCATGCAGCCCATCATCGCCACCAGCAGGTCCTCGCGGCGCTTCTTGGCGTGGCCCAGCAGCGAGAGCTGGCCGTGCGCGCGGCGCTCCGGCTGCTCGCGCACGCTGCACGTATTGAGCACGACCAGATTGGCGGCGTCCATCTGTGGTGTCTCTTCCCAGCCGAGCCGGTCGAGAATGCTCGAGACGCGCTGCGAGTCGGCCATGTTCATCTGGCAGCCAACGGTCCAGATGTGATACTTGCCTTTGGCGGCGCTCATTGGGCGCCTCCCGTCGCGGGCGAGACTCCGTTTCGCGCCTGGGGAGCAGCCGCGGGCCGGCGAGTTGTCTCGGCTTGCGGGCGTGCGGCGGCCGCACGGCCCGCGGCGCCATCATGAGGCGCGGAGGCCGTCTTCGCGGCTGGACGAGCCACGCGCTCGTTGTGCTCAGGCTGCATGACGGCGCCCTGCTTGCCGTCCTTACCCTCTTTGCCCTTCTTGACCGTTTCGACCTCAGCCTCTTCCACCACTTCGTCCTCGCGGACCTCGCGCACGTTCTCGCGCGGGATGAGGTCAATGAAGAGCACGCCGTCGAGGTGGTCTATCTCGTGCTGCAGGATGCGGGCGAACCAGCCCTCGGCGTTGATGCGTATCTCTTTGCCCTTGGGGTTCCGCGCCTTGACGGTGACGGTCGCGTGGCGCGGCACGTCGTCGCCGACCACGCCGGGGATGCTCAGGCAGCCCTCGGTGCCCAGCAGCGTCTCCTCGCTGCGCTTGATGATCTCGGGGTTGACCAGCGCGACGGCCTGCTCTTCGTACTCGGCCACCAGCACGCGAATGGACTCGCCAATCTGCGGGCCGGCCAGGCCGACGCCGGGTGCGTCGCGCATCGTCTCAAACATGTCGTTGACGAGTCGCTCGAGATAGGCGTCGAAGCGAGAGACCTTCTTCGCCTTGCGGCGCAGGACGGGATGCTCCAGTGTGTAGATCTTGCGCAGTGCCATGACGGTAAACCCCTGGACGATACTTGGCGCGGATTGGGCATCATGCCCTGAAATGGCGCCCGTACTATAGGCACGGAAGCAAAGTCATGTCAAGCAGACGGGGAAGCGGGAAGCGAGGCGTATCCCATGTCGCCGCGGCTCACGGATTGGACCCTGGCGCTGGCCGTCGGGCTGGCCTTCGCCACTGGCATCGCGAGCCTGTTCACCGGGCGGCTGGACCAATGGCTGCTCTTCGCGGCACACGGCGCGGCGGGGCTGTGGCTGGGACTGCTGCTGTGGGGCAAGCTGCGGCGCGTGCTGCCTCGCCTATGGCGCCCGTGGCTGTGGGACCGGCGGACGGCGCTAGGGCTGCTGGCGGTGGCGGTCGTCACGCTGGCGCTGGGGACGGGCATCTGGTGGGTGGCTGGTGGCAGCATCTACCTGGCTGGCTGGGGCCTGCTGAACTGGCACATCCTGCTAGGCTTCGCGATCACCGGGCTGATCGGCCTGCACACCTGGGCGCGAGCGCGCCGGCTGCGGCTGCGCGATCTGCGCGGGCGGCGCCAGGCGCTGCGATTCGGGATGCTGCTGGCGGGCGCGGCACTGCTGTGGCCGGCGCAGCAGGCGCTCGATGGCGCGCTCCGTTTGCCGGGCGCGGGTCGGCGCTTCACCGGCTCGCGTGAGATGGGCAGCTTCGCCGGCAACGCCTTCCCCGCGTCGAGCTGGGTGGCCGACGCGCCGCGCCAGCTCGAACCCGCCACCTGGCGGCTGCGGATTGATGGGGCGGTGGCGGCGCCGGTCACGCTGAGCTACGCCGACATCGCTGAAGCCGGCGATGAGCTGGAGGCGACGCTGGACTGCACGAGCGGCTTCTATAGCACGCAAGCCTGGCATGGGGCACGCATCGCCCGGCTGCTTGATCCTGCGCAGCCGCGGCCCGAGGCGACCTGGGTGAGCGTCGTCTCGGTAACGGGCTATCGCTGGAGCCTGCCGATCGCGGAGGCGCGGAGCGCGCTGCTGGCGACGCAGGTCGGCGGAGATCCGCTCTCGCACGAGCACGGCGCGCCTGTGCGGCTGGTGGCGCCAGGCCGGCGCGGTTTTCAGTGGGTGAAGTGGGTGGTGCGACTCGAAGTGCGCACGGCGCCGGACCCCGGCGAGCTGGTGGCGATCCACACCAGCAGCTTCACCCCCGCCGGCCGCGGCGAAGGAGAATAGGCAGGGTGAGGCTGGTCCCGCCGATTGCCGGCGACGCCCCACCCCCTCCTAAACGTCTACCTTATCCGTTTCCTCTGCGGTAAGAGTCTCTCAGGCATTGCCGTTGCTGGCGCCGGTGCCGCGCTTGATCAGGCCAGTGATGTTTGTTGCCGGCGGGGTCGGCGAGGACTGTGCTGGCGGCGGGCCCTAACCGAGCGATTCGAGATACGCGACCACCGCCGCGGCCTCGTCGCCGCCGGCTTTGGCGTGCGCCAGCAGTGGGATACCGTGTGGACCGGGGACGGCCAGCGCGTCGGGGAAGGCGGTCAGCGTAGCGCGGACAACCTCCAGCTCGCCGAGCATAGCCGCCGCGAAGAGGTCGAGCCGCGCGCCCTGGGCGAGCAGGTGGCGCGCGATGTCTTTGCGGCCCATGTGCGCGGCGGCGCCCAGGCCGGTCTCCCAGTCGCCGCTGCCCCAGTCCCAGGCGGCGTTGACCAGCCGCGGCTCCTGCCGCAGCAGCTCGGCCACACGGTCGAGGTCGCCGTGGGCCTGAGCGACGAAATCACGGACGAGAGCGAGATCGAGGGCAGGCGGGGTGTCCATCTGGCGAGCCTCCTCCTGTGGTGCGAAGACGCGCCGGCCAAGCGCGACGGACGATGCTCGTTCGGCTGTACCGCTTGCGCTTGGGTGGCTGTGTCACTGCGTCAGTATGGTGCGACGGCGGGGATACGCCGCAAGGGGCTAGGACATCCAGCGACAATCGCGCGTAGGGCTTCGGGTGCGCCCTGGATGCGCTCTATTCCTGCGCGCCATCGCTGGCCGCCGCGCGCAGCCGGGCGATCTTCTGGCTGGCGGCCGCCAGCTCGCCTTGCAGCGCCGCCCGCGCGTTGGTCAGCCGCGTGATGCCTTCGCTCAGGCGCCCATTCAGCTCGCTTTGGGCCGTGGCGAGGTGCGTTTCGAGATTGGCCAGCACCTGTGCGACCTCGGCGCTCTTGAAATCCACGCTTGCCCGGCGGTGCTGCTCGTAGACCATCAGGATAAAGGGGCCAAGGAGGCTGTAGGGCACAATCAGCGCACGGTTCTTCTGATAGGCGTCGGCCAGGATGCGGCCGGAGAGCGCATAGGCGGCGTCGGGGATCGCGGCGATGGCGAAGCCCGGCGTGCGCTCATCCACGTACTGGCGGATCTCCGCGGCCCGCCGCTGCACGTCTTGCACAATCTCGTTCGCCAGCCGCTCGTGCTCACCCTCCACGGCCTGCGCTAACGTATCCAGCTTGCTCTGGGCCACCACCTTGCTATCTATGGGCAGCAGCAGGTTATCGGGCAGGCGGATAGCGAACTCGACGCGGCTCCCGCCGACGGCGTGGTTTGTCACCTTCCACTGTGGGGGCAGATTGGCCAGCGCCTCCTGCACGACACGCTCGCCTGCCGCGCCAGCCGTCGCCGAGCCGAGCAGCACCGCCGAGAGGCGCTGCAGCGCGCTGAAGGCCTGGTCCTCGCTCTTGTGCCGGCGCTCCTGGATCTCATTGATCAGGCTCAGTGTCTGGAGCGCATCAGCAACCTGGATCTGGAGCGACTGCTGGGCCGCGGGAAGCTGGCCGAGCGAGGCGACGGCCGTCTCGATGCGCCGGATGGCCTCCCACACCTGGTCCTCCGTGCCGCGACGCGCGGCGGAGGCAGTGTCGAGCGCCTGCACACGCTCCTGCACTTGCGCAAGATGCCCGCGCAGCTCGGTGAATGCGGGCGCCAGCGCCTCGGCTCCCGGCGGCAGTGCGACCAGCGCGCCCTTCTCGCCCACTGGACGTGACCGCCGGCCCGCGAGATACGCCAGCGTCACGACGAGCAGCAGTAAGACGGCCACCGCGCCGCCAAGCACGTAGATGACGACCTGATCGCTGGGCACGATTTCCCCTCCTTCACGGCGCACCGGCCAGTGTAGCAGGGGAGCGGAGGGAGCGTCAAGGCAGTATGTTACACTGAGACACAACTTCCGGTTGGTTTGGCTGGTGATGGCATCGCCCGGCACGTCTCGCCGTCAGATTGGCACGAATATTGCTAGGTCGGTGGCACTCTTCCCCCGCGTGTGGCCCTGGCCCCCGATCTCCTCGCGATAGCTGGCACCGGCGCTGGTAGGCCGGCAAGCTGGCAGAAAGGAGCGGTCATTCCTGTGCTCGTGTTGGAGCTGACGCTGGTGGGTGTCGCCTTCGGCGCCCTGTATTCGCTTGCCGCGCTGGGCATTGTCCTCATCTATAAAACGACCGGCGTGCTCAACTTTGCCCATGGCGCGATCGGTATGTTCTCCGCCTTCGTCGCCTATCAGTTCGGCGTCGTGCAGCATGTCCCGGCGATCGTCGCGGTCGTGCTGGCGCTGGCCTTCGCGGCGGGCTTCGGCTGGCTGATGGAGCGCTTCACGCTGCGGCCACTGCGCGAGCGCCCGGTGCTGGCGCGCGTGGTCGTCACACTCGGTTGGCTGCTCGTCTTGCAGGCCGTCGCTGGGCTGATCTGGCGCGACACCTCCTACCACATCCCGCTGCAGGTGTTCCCCCAGACCGGCGTGCGCATTGCGCAGTTGACGCTCGGCTATAACCAGATCGCCAACTTCGTCGTCGCTGCCGTGCTCGCGATTCTGCTTGCGCTCTTCCTGCGCCGCTCCCCGCTCGGCGTGGCGATGCGCGCCGCTTCCGACAATCCCACCGCCGCGCGCCTGCTGGGCATTCCGATTAACCGCGTGACCTCCGCCGCCTGGATGCTCGGCTCCTTGACGGCTGGTATCGCCGGACTGCTCGCCGCGCCGCTCACCACGCTCAACACCACTGACCTGACAATTCTGGTGATCCAGGCCTTCAGTGCGGCGCTGATCGGCGGCCTCACCAGCCTGCCGCTCACCTTTGCCGGCGGCATCGCGCTAGGGGTGGCGGAGGCGCTGCTCTCGCTGGTGGTTCCTCACGAGTTTGGCGGGATCAGCAACGTGCTGACCTTCGGTGTCATCTTGGCCGTGCTGCTGCTGCGGCGTCAGGTGCGCACGCTGGCAATCTCGGCGGCCGGCGGGGAGGGACTCGCATGAGCGTACTGGTTTCGCGGCCTCCTGCCCCGCGACTCGCGCGGATCGCCAATCGCCGGATGGCCGCGGCGCGCCTGACGCGCGACGCGCTCGAGGCGCTGATCTCGGCCGGCGTGCTACTGGTGGCGGTGCTGGCCTCGGCGGTGGTGCAGGGCTATCCGCTCGTCGTGCTGGAGCTGGTGCTGGTCTATGCCGTGGCGCTGCTCTCGCTGACCGTGCTGACCGGCTATGTGGGGCAGATATCGCTCTGCCAGGCCTCGCTGATGGGCGTGGGCGCGTATCTGGTCGGCGCCCTGATGGGCCACTATGGGCTCTCCTATTGGGTTGCGGCGCCGCTTTCCATCGCGCTGGTCTTTTGTGCCGGTATCGTCATTGGCCTGCCCGCGCTGCGTCTGAAGGGCTTGACGCTGGCCATCGTCACGCTGTCGCTGGCGCTGCTGGCCGACTATTTTCTCTTCGCGGACGTCTCCTGGCTCAATAACAACAGCCTGGGCTGGCGCATCACGCCGCCGACGCTGCTCGGCCACGCGCTCGACAACAGCACGGGCGGCGGTGCGGCGCTGCTCTACCGCGTCTTGCTGGCGGCGACGGCGCTGGCAATTCTGGCAGTGGCGCGGTTGCGTCGCGGGCGCACCGGCAAGAGCTGGTTCGCGATGCGCGACGCGGAGATTGCCGCCTCGACCTCTGGCGTACCGATTGTCAGCATGAAGCTGCTTGGCTTCGGCATCGCCTCGGCGCTGGCCGCGCTGGCTGGCGCACTCTACATCCTGGCGGTCGGCTCGGTCAGCCCCGATCCCTTCAACTTCGCCAAGTCCATCTTGCTGCTGGCGATTGCGGGCATCGCCGGCACCCGCTCGCTGCCCGGCGCGGTCATTGGCGCGGCGGCCTACATCGGCCTTCCGGCGGTCCTGCAGCAGTTCCCCAACCTCGCGCCGCTCACGCCGCTCATCTTCGGCGCCGGTCTGATCGCGCAGGTGCTCTTCGCCCCGCAGGGCATCGGCGGCGTGCTGGACGCAACGGAGACGCGCTTCTTCCGCGTGCTGGCGGGCGTACGCCGCCCGGCAACCCTAGCGGCGGAGGCGGCCGCGGCCGGGGTCACAGGCGAGCCGCAGGAGGATGACGATGGCGTTGTGTAGTCTGCGCGATGTGACGGTTCGCTTTGGCGGCGTCACCGCGCTGGAGGATGTGTCGCTGGAGCTGCTGGGCGGCGAGCTGGTCGCGCTGATCGGCCCCAACGGCGCTGGCAAGACAACCCTCTTCAACGTCGTCTCAGGCATTCAGCGGTCCAACGCTGGCGCCGTCATCTTCGATCAGCGGCCAATCAACGACCTCGACCCGACGGCCCGCGCGCGGCTCGGCATCGGCCGCACCTTCCAGACTCCGCAGGCCTTCGGCTCGCTGACGGTGCTGGAGAATCTGCTGCTGCCGGCCTGGCTGCCGCGTTACGGCGGCGTGCTGCCCGATCTGCTGCCGCTGCCAGGCGCGGGGCGAGCCAGGCGTGCGGCGCGCGAACGGGCGCGCGGCATCGCCGACTTCCTGGGCATCGCCGACACTCTGGAGCGGCTGCCAGGCGAGCTTTCACTGGGCCGGCGCCGGCTGGTAGAGCTGGGGCGGGCGTTAGCAGCGGAGCCGAAGCTGCTGCTGCTGGACGAGCCAGCCTCCGGACTGGACGCCGCCGAGACGGAGCGCTTCGCCGCGCTGCTGCTGCGCGTGCGTGATGTCTTCCGGCTGACATTGCTGCTGGTCGAGCACGACATGCAGCTTGTGCTGAGCGTGGCGGATTACGTCTACGTGCTGAACTTCGGCAAGCTGCTGGCCCAGGGCGAGCCACAGGCGGTGGTGAGCAATCCCGCGGTGATCGCGGCCTACCTGGGCGGCGCCAGCGGCGCGGACGATGGCGCGGCGCCGGAAGCAAGCGGCATAGCGGCGCCGCGGGAGAGCCGCTCCGCGTCGGGCGCGCGAGGAGGTCAGCGGCGATGAAGAGTCCGTGGGAGCGTGCACGCACGACGCGCGGCGCGGAAGCCAGCACGGATGCCTCAGAGATCGGGATCGTTGACGGCGGCTTCACCGAAGGCGGCGCGCGCTACCTGCCGCCGCTGCCGTCTGAGCCGCTGCCGCGTGGTCGCATGCTGCGGCCCGCTGAGAGTCAGCCGTCGTTGCCCTCCGCGCCCGTACAGTACGCGGGCGCGTCGTGGCCCGACCAGCCGACCGTGCCGCTGCCACAGGCGAGTGCGCCGCGGTCCGGCGAGGTCGTCGAGCGGCCATTGCTGGAGCTGCGCGGCGTCACGGTGACCTACGGACAGATTGTCGCCGTGCGCGACCTCTCGCTGGTGGTGGGCGCGGGCGAGGTGGTGGCGCTGCTGGGAGCCAACGGCGCCGGCAAGACGACCACGCTACGCACCATCTCTGGCCTGCTGCGGCCGCGCTCGGGGCGCATCTTCTTCGACGGCAAGCGCATTGATCGCGCCAGTCCGGAGCGCATCGCGCGCGGCGGCATCGCCCATCTGCCGGAGGGCCGTGGCATCTTCCCGCGGCTCACGGTCGCCGAGAATCTGCGCATGGCGGCCTACGGGGTGGGTGCCACGCCGCAGGAGTACCAGGAGCGGCTGGAGCGCGCGCTGAGCCTCTTCTCCGTGCTGAAAGATCGCCTGGGCCAGCTCGCCGGCACGCTCTCAGGCGGCCAGCAGCAGATGCTGGCGGTGGGCCGTGCGCTGGTCACGCAGCCGCGCCTGCTGATGATAGATGAGCTGTCATTCGGCCTGGCGCCGGTAGTGGTCAAGCAGCTCTTCGCGCTGCTGCCGGCGATCACAGCCGGTGGGACGGCCATCCTGCTGGTGGAGCAGTTCGTCGGGCAGGCGCTGGCAGTGGCCTCACGCGCGTATGTGCTGGAGAAGGGCGTGACGACGTTCGCGGGCTCGGCGGCCGAGCTGGCACAGCGTGACGGCTTCGTCGAGAGCTCGTACCTTGGTGGGGCGGTGCAGCGTCCGGACTATACGCGGGTGCGCCCGGACGCGACCGAGCTGCTGCGGGCGCGCGTTGACCCGGCGGTGATTCGCCGTCTGCGCGCGGTGGGCGGCGGGCGCCCCCTGCCGGAGCTGGTCAACGAGGCGCTGGCGGAGTACACCGAGCGCCTGGAGGCGCGGCAGACGGCGGACGTCATGGCGGGCGGGCTGAATGGCGGACGGTGGCCGTCCCGCCCCCTGGATGCGACAGGACGAGGAGGTAACGCGTGAGCAGCGGAGCGACACGCGGCGCGGGCAACCATGCGAGCCGGTTCGGACGCGGAAGCCGCGGGGGTAAGACGAGCCGGGCTCGCTGGCGCTGGCTGCGGCTGGCGCTGGGCGGTGCGGCGGCGAGCTGGCTGGCGGTGCTGATGCTGGCGCTGCCGCTGGTGGCGCATGGCGCGCCGACGACGCTTGCCTCCTATGGGGCCTCGGCCTCCGGCTGGGCGATCCAGCCCTACATCGAGAACGACGAGTTCATCAATATCCCGGCGACCGATCAGACCGCGCCCTACGTCTACGTCGCGATAGACCAGAACCCCTCCGCCGATGCCAAGGCGGCCTACTTCACCCCCGGCACGGCGATCAACGCCGCGCTTGGCACCAACTCCGTGCCCTACCAGGTGCCCAGCGGCGTCGAGGCGCGCTATCCCGGCCAGAGCCCGGCCAGCAGCCAGGCGGGCGTCTTCAACGACGGCGTCGCGACGCAGGCCGCGGCCGGCTCGCAAGCGGCGCAGGCGCAGGAGGCGTACGCCCAGGCCGCCGCTGCGGTAGCATCGTATCAGTTTGCCCCGCCGCCAGGGCTGGCGCCGGGCGGCGGCGGTGTTCCCCCGCTGCCCACGCTTCCCCCGCTGCCCACCGTCCCGCCGCTGCCTGGCTCCTCTCCGACCGCGACACCCGCTGGTGGGCATCCCACGCCGACGCCGACGCATGGCAGCAATTCCACGCCCACAGCCACGCCGTGTCCCCTGGGCGTCTGCCTAACGCCGATCGCTGCGCCGCAGGCTGCGCGCCCGGCGCAGACCGCGCAGACGGGGCCGGCCCCGGTCACCCTGCCCGATGCGCTTGAGAAGCAGCTCCAGGTGGCGCTGCGGGCGGCGGAGGCCGCCAATCCGCAGGCATTGAAGATCTCCGGCGTCCAGCTCGCGGCAACCGACCCGACGCTCCCCTACGCCGCGGCCGATGTCTCCGGCCAGGCCGTCGCGCAGGCCTCGGATAGCGGCGTGGTGGTGACGGTGGTGACGCGCGCCGCGCATGTCGAGCTCTTCCAGGGGTTGATCACCTTCGCGACGATCGAGACGACGCTCAGCGGTGAGGCGCCCGCGACACCCGCACCTGGCAAGGGGCAGCTTGTCACGCGGATCACCGGCATGACCATCGCCGGCATCCCCGTTACGCTCGATCAGAACGGCGTCACCGTCGCCGATCAGAACGGATTGAGCGGGGCACAGATCGCGACGCTCAGCAAAGCCCTCAACGGCGCGCTGGCCGCGGCCGGCATCCAGATCGGCCTCGTCAAGACGACCAGCGCCTCCGACTCACAGAAGTGGGAAGGCTCTGGCGGCGGCGTGCAGGTGACGGCTGCCTTCGATGCCGCGCCTGGTAGTGTCCCCGCGACCCACATCAACTTCACACTCGGCATGGCGACGGCCAGCCTCTACGCCCTTGGTGGCGGGTCCGGCTTCGACAACTCCGGCGGTGGAGGTGTAGGCGGGTTCTTCGGCGGCTTCTTTGGGTCGCCGCCCGGCGGCGGTGGCGCACCAGGGTCATCCGGCGGCGGCGGAGGAAGCGTGCGCTTCCCTGGCTCGCTGACGCCGGGTGAGCTGCTCGCGCTGCTCTTCATCGTGCAGGGCGTCTCGACGGCCGCGGCTGCCGGCACCGCGCGGCAGGCCGACGCCATCCAACACTTGAGCCAGCCGCCAGCGGAGGAGGAAACCATATGAGCACCCCTTCCGCTGGCAGCGGCGCGGGCCGGCCGGCAGCGCCCGCCGCCGCGGCTCCCGCCCCTGGCGGCGCCGTGTCCGCGCCGCCCGCTGGCTCCGCGAGCGCCAGCGCGCCGAAACAGGTGGTCTGCCCCGTCTGCGGGACCAGCTTCGAGCCGCGCAGCACGGCAGGAAAATGCCCCGTCTGCGGCGAGCAGGTGGTGCCGGCCGCGGCAACCGCTACTCCCATCATCACGCCGCTGGCTCGCTGGCTGGCAGACGGCGGCTGGCGCCTGCTGTTGGTGCTGCTGCTGGTGGTCTACCAGATTGTGCTGTTCATCTGGGTGATCCAGCAGCTCATCCAGAAGCACGCGCTCTAGTGGCGCGCCGCTGTCCTGGAGTGGGCTGGGGCGTGCGTTGGTGTTTAGGCGGCGTCGCGAGAGAGCCGTACAGATACGAGGAATTGCCATGCGACAGGTGCGAGATCGAGTCTTTATCGCCGTGCTGGTGCTCTCGGTGGTCTCCTCCACCAGCGTCGCGCTGCTCGCCGTCTCCGGCGCCTTTGGCCGTCCCACCGCCCAGCTGGTAAGCGGCGGCGGCGACTTCACCAGCAGCGGCGCGGCCACCACGACGGCCGGCGGCTCCTCGGGCAGCGGCGGCGGTGGCGGCGGTGGTTCCTCTCAGGGCGGCCAGTCCAACGGCGTCACGCACGATACCATCACCATCGGGGCGATCTACAGCGAGAGCAACGGCATTGACGCGACCGTCGAGCAACACACTGTGGAGGCCTGCTTCAACTACTACAACTCGCGGGGCGGTATCAACGGCCACCAGCTCAAGCTCGTCTCGTACGACGACGGCCTCAACGGCGATCAGGCCTACGCCGAGGCAGCGCGGCTCGACCAGCAGAACCACGTCTTCGCGATTGTCGGCTGGCTGGCGCCGTTTGGCGAGGCGCGGGCGGCGCCCTACTTCGAGAGCAAGGGCATCCCCATCATCGGCGGCCTGGGTGTGCCGGAGGAGTTCAATAGCCGTTACTCGTTCCCCGTCTCGCCGATCTTCTACCGCGACGGCTATCTCTTCGGCCAATATGCCACCCGCGCGGGTGGCCCGCTGCACTTCAAGCACCCAGGCGTCTTCCTGACACAGACGGCGGGCATCAACGACGTGGCCAACGGCATGAAGGCGGGGGCCAAGAGCAACGGCGTGACGATCAACAACAACGACGTCATCTTCGTGCCCTTCGCCGCGACCAACTTCGACCAGTATCTCTTGCAGTTCCAGCAGGAAGGTGTGGACGGCCTGATTACCCAGCTCGATCCGTTCAGCTATGTCCGGCTGTATCAGTCCGAGCAGCGCACCAACAAGCTGTTTCCCCACCTGGGCGGCGCCGGCATTGATAAGCAGTCGGTGGATTCGGCGATCGGCCGTCCATTGGTCGGCACCTACAGCTTTATGCCAGTTCTCGAAGCGCAGGGCAACCCAGCGGGCAACGCGGAGGTGGCGCTCTACAATCAGGTCGCTTCAAGCTATATCAGCCGCCACCCGCCGGACTCACCAGCCAACATGGACGCCTTCTCCGAAGGATCGTGGGTCGCCTGCCGTGTCTTCGCCCAGGGCCTGGCGAAGCTCGGTGCGAACGTGACACGCGAGGGATTGGTCCAGGCGCTAAGTCACGGCGTCTATTCAGTCGGCGGCATGGCGCCGCCCTTTAATTGGGGCGCCGCCGGCTCGTCGCACGCGGCGGCCAACTGCGCCAGCTTCATCCAGTACACGTCGTCGCAGCAATGGAAGATCGTGCAGGGCTTCACCTGTTGACGCTGCTGATGTTCGCCTGCGGGCGGTCGCGCGCTATCGGGGGCTAGTTGAGGAGCGCAGGCTGGCGGGCACGGGCAGGTGCGACAGGGTGCACGAGGCGCGTGATGCTGTAGGCAAGAATAGTTGCCTCTGGAGCGACAAGTACCCCGAGAAAACCTACCTGCCGCACGACAAATTCCGTATTTAGATCCCAAATCGAGTACGGCAGAGCGGCCACCAGGAACGGAACCGCCACGGCAACGACGAATCCCACGATCCAGAGCCAGTGGCGTGCTAGACCCGCTACGATCGCCGCGCCAATCAGGGTGCACGCCATGGCATACACCGCAGGACTGAAGTAGAAGACGAGCAAGACGGTTACGCTGTAGGTGTGGCCACTTGTTGGCGGCGGCTGCTGGTGCGCTGCGATGGTGATCGTTGCGACGACGATGACGGTGATGACAAGGTGCAGGGAAGAGAGGATGCCGAGGGCATACCCGCGGCCTGTCCGCACGTCCACGGCAGCGATCACGGCGGCAAGGCCAAAGACGACGGCAGCACAGGGCAGCAAGCTCAGTACGGCCATCGCTCCCACCTCCTCAGCGTGATGCACGTGGTGACAGGCCCGCACGCCTACTAGCATCAGCCCAAGAAGCCGCCGCTCGACCTTGATGCCCACCTGCTCTTCGCAGTGTAGCGTGTTCCGCGCTCAGGTCAATATTTAGGATGGGCGTTCAGAAGATACTGGATGGGGCAGTGAGCAAACAAGCATTCCCATGGCTCGATGCGTACACCAACGCACTGGCCCCACGCCGTGCACCAGTCGTCGCGCTGTGGCGCTGGCGCACGTGCGCACATGTCGCGCTGGTAGGCTAGCGATAGAGGTCGCTGCGCGTAGGCGGCAGCTCGACGGTGCCGTCGGCGTGCGGTCGGGCGAAGAGTGCCTGAATCAGACTGTTGCCGCCGCTGGCGAAGCTATGCGCCGCGCCAGCCATGTACAGCCGCCAGACGCGATACGTCGGCTCGCCCACCATCTCGACCGCGCGCTGACGCTGCGCCTCCAGCCGGCGCACCCAGTGGCGCAGCGTCAGCGTATAGTGCTCGCGCAGGTTCTCCACGTCGCGCGTCTCGAAGCCGGCCAGCTCGGCGTATTGGAGCGCGTCGCCCGGCGGGATCAGCTCGCCATCGGGGAAGACGTAGGTCGCGACGAAGCTGCCTGGCCGCCACAGCAGCCGGGCTGGCAGGCTCATGCCGTGACGCCTGGCCGGCCCCTCGGCGATGCCGTGATTGAGGAAGAGGCCCCCCGGCCGCAACAGACGATAGGCGGTGTTGAAGTACGTCAGCAGGCGCGAGCGGCCGACGTGCTCGAACATGCCAACGCTGGCGATCTTGTCGAAGGGCTGCGTGCGCGGCAGATCGCGGTAGTCGCGTACCTCCACATGGCAGCGGTCGCCCAGTCCCGCGGCGGCGATGCGCTCGCGCGCCAGCTCGGCCTGCGGCGCGGAGAGCGTGACGCCCAGCGCCTCCACCCCATAGCGCTCGGCGGCGTACTGCACCAGTCCGCCCCAGCCGCAGCCGATGTCGAGCAACCGCTCTCCGGCGCGCAGCCGCAGCTTGCGGCAGATGTGCTCCAGCTTGGCCTCCTGGGCGCCATCGAGATCCTCTTCGCCGGTCGGAAAGTAGGCGCACGAGTAGACCATGCGCCGGTCCAGCCACAGCGCGTAGAAGTCGTTGCCGACGTCATAGTGGTAGCGCACGGCTGCCGCATCGCGCCGCCGCGTATGCCGCGTGCCTAGCCCCGCTAGTGCCGGACGCTCCCGAGATGCGCTCGGCGGCAGGTCGTCGGCCGGAAGCATGCGCAGGCGCGCGGCGAGGCTCGCCAGCAATCGCGGCGACCCGATCCCGCCGGCCAGCGTATCGCTCAGGCGCACCGCCGCCTCCATCTCGCCTTCCACGTCGAAATCATCGGTCAGGTACGCCTCGCCCAGCGCCAGCTCGGAGGGCGGCAGCAGCATCCGCCGTAGCGCGCCCGGCCGCCGCAGGATGATCGTGCAGCGCGGTGCGCGAGCGGGCGCGGGCGTCTCCAGCGTGCCCTCCCACAGCCGAACGGCGATCTCGCGGCCTTCCGGCGAGCCGAAGAGGTCGCGCAGGATCGTGCGCGTGATCGCGGCCGGAGAGTCGGAGCCTGGCGCCTCCGTGTGTGGCTGCCCGTGGGCGGCGCGCGTGTGAGTGGCCGATGTGGAGGTACGCCAGAGGGGCTGATGCGTCATGGG
>DASUBU010000253.1:0-13070 GCA_035763125.1 Ktedonobacterales bacterium | reverse complement strand
AGATGATCGAGCCCCACGCGATGCTCGTCGAAGCGGTCGGCGGAGGCGATGTGATCCTCTCCGGCGGCGCGCAGGCCAAAGAGCACCGGGCCGTTCTGGAGCACTACTCCGCCCATCAGCGCTTTCGCCAGCCCCGCCGAGAGCGGGTCGTCAATGCTCTCGGGCATCTGCGCCGCCACCTGAAAGCCCAGCACACTCGTGTAGAACTCGCGCGAGCGCTCCACATCGGTCACCGTCATGCGAATGTGATGGATCGCGCCGACGCTGAGTGATTGCGTCATGGAATCACCTCCCGGCTGTGCGGATACCTGTTCCCAGCACAATCCGCCGGGAAGACCTGTGCGAGCAGTATGCCGCGTAGCAGAGTGGGAACGCAAACGGACCGCATCCGCGCAGCGCGTATCTGCGACGCTCAGCCGTCCAGCAGCGCAAGCCGGGCGCGCACGCCGGCAATTAGCCCTCGTTGCGGCTCGCTCAGCACGACACGGCCAGCGGCAATCTCGCCCAGATCGTGCTCGATCAGAACGAGCAGGGCGGCGAGCGCGCGGGCCAGTGATCCTTCGTCGTCTCCGGCGGGCAGCGTGCTGGCGACGTGGGCGCGCAGCACGCCAAGAGCGCTGCCCTCGAAGGCGTGGAGGGGGCGGGGCGCCTCGCGGGCGGACCCGAACAGCGTGAACAGGGCGTCGCGGGCATCGTCTAGCGCGGTGACGGCGAACCAGGGGCGATGGCGGGCGAGCGCGACGCTTGCCTCGACGGTCTTGCGCAGCGCATAGCCGAGATACTCGTCAAGTCGCGCACCGTCCGGGCGCCGATTGGCGTCGCCGGCCGCCGCAATCTCCTCATGCGAGATTCGTCCCCAGAGCACGCGCATGCTCTCGACGATGTTGGGACTGGTGGTCGCGAGCGGGTGGAAGCGCACCGAAAGCTGCCGCAGCGACTCCAGCACGATATCGCCCTCGTCGGCACGCTTGGGCACGATCACGGCGGCGCGCTCGCCCAGCGACTCGAAGGCGGCGCAGAGGCGCTCCAGCTCGGCCATCGGCTCGATCGTAACGTCGTCGGCGACGACAATATCGAGATCCAGGTCGGAGAAGGCATCCCAATTGCCGCGCGCCAACGAGCCGAAGAGCACGACCGCCAGCACGCGCGCGTCGCCCGCAAAGAGGCGCACCGTCACATCGAGCAGCCTTCGGTGGGCGCGGGTGCCGGGATAGATGTCTTCGCGAGCGCGCATTGTCAATACCTCTGGAGCTGTGAGGGAGTATCAGCCCGTGGATCGCGCCCATCAATTGTCGCATCACCGGCAGGATGTGGAGGTGGAGGTTTCTCACCCTCCGCAATGGCTCCCGCTATGAGGTACTAGCCTCTTCGTGCCAGTCGTACAGCCGAGCCGGGGCCTCGTGTTACCTGAATTGTTGAGCGGACGTTGCACAGGGTGACGGGCGCTGTGGGGCATGAACGCACGAACGAGCGGACGGCGACGCGGCGATTGCAGCGAGAGGAAGTCAGAGGAAGTCGTATGCGAGTGCCTCATCGGGGGCGGGCCATCCTGCGACGGATCGGCCCGCGCGACGCGATCTCCGCATTCCGGCCGGGCGATTTCGTGCTGACCACCAGCGACGGCGGGGCCGCTGGGCTGCTGGGCATCGCCACCGGCTGCGAGCTGAATCACGCCGCGCTGATCGTGGATCCCCTGGGCACGACCGTCGAGGCGAATCCGAATCTGCTCGCGGATGCACGCGCCTACCGCACCGCGTCGGTAGCCGACTATCTGCGCGCCGGCCGGCCTTGCTGGATCGGCTATGTCGAGCTGCGCGAGGGTACACGCCAGGAGGTGGTCGCCTTTGCCGAGCATCTGGCGCGTGCGGCGGCGGCGCCCAGCCTAACCGGGCGGATGCTGATGGCGCTGCACACGCTGGTGAGCGTCGCGCCGCGGGCACTGGCGTCGCGCGCAGCTGTTCTTGGCCCGCTGCGCACCTACTTCGACGAGCACGCGCTGGTACTGCGCGAGGAGCTATGCTATTCGTCGGGCGAGCTGGTGGCGCGTGCGCTCGAACGCGGCGGCTTCATCTGGGAGCGCGATCCCGCCCACGTGACGCCCGCATACCTCTTCGACCGCTTCCACCTGCGTGAGCCGGCGCCGGTCACGCCGCTGCCGCTACGGCGCCTGCGCCCCGAAGAGAAGACCCCCCGGCTGGCGCGACCGCGCGTCGAGCGTGGCACGCTGATGTCGTTCGCGCCGCGCGCTGTGCATGGAGCGAATGCACTGGCCGAGGCGCCGCACCACGCCGCACGGCCAGAGCCGGGCGTGCGTGCGCTCTTGAAGGTGGGGCTATGGACGGCGGCCGGCCTCACATGCATCGCGCTGGCTGAAGACCTGGTGCGCTCACTGGCGCACGAGGGCTGAGAGGCGTCTGCTCGCTCCCCGCGTTACTCGGCGGCCAGCTTCTGGGCCATGAGATGGCGTGTAGATGGCGCTGCTGCTGCGGCTTGTAGCGCGCCATAGGCATGTGATACACTATCGCCTACCGTGGGACGGCACCTGCGGCAGCGCCGTTTGCTGCACGGGTTGCGAGCGGCGCACAGGCCGCCGAGATGCGGCGATGTAGGGGAAAGGCGGGTATGCCCCCCCCGATGAGTGTTTGGAGGTTCAGCCATCAACAGAGACCTGCGAGGGGACCATCGCCCTCGGGAAACGCGTGTCAATGAGCGCATTCGCGCTCGCGAAGTGCGGCTGATTGACGAAGACGGACAGATGATCGGCGTGATGCCGGGTGTTCAGGCGCTGGCGCTGGCGCGCGAGCGCAATCTCGACCTGGTGGAAGTCTCGCCGATGGCGGTGCCGCCCGTCTGTAAACTGATGGACTACGGTCGCTTCAAGTATGAGCAGGCCAAGCGCGACAGCGAAGCCCGCAAGCATCAGAAGACTGCCGAGCTCAAAGAGATCCGCATGCGACCAAGGACGGACGAGCATGACCTGGGTGTCAAAGTGCGTAAGATCGAAGAGATCCTCGGCGAAGGCGACAAGGTGAAGGTCAGTGTGGTCTTCCGCGGCCGCGAGATGGCCCACCCAGAGCTGGGCCGCAGCGTCTTGGAGAAGGTCGCCGCCGCGCTCAAGAACGTGGCCGTGCTGGAGCGGCCGCCGCTGATGGAAGGCCGTATGGTTTCTATGATGCTCTCACGTGCCCCGGGCTGGGAGCCGCAGAAGAAGACTGCCCCGCCAGCCACGGCCGCGAAGCAATCCGCCGAAACGGGCGGAGATGGCCAGGCCGCCGCGGCGGACGAGCAGGAGCCGGACGCGCCCGCGCAGCCCGGTCAGCCCACCGAGGCGCCACAGCCGCCGCAGTCCTCCGCCACGCAGCAGACTCAGGCATAGCTGCGCCCGCGCCACCACCGAAGCGAGCGGCCGTCCCACAGTTGGGGCGGCCGTTTGCATTGCACTGCGCCGCTAGGCACGGATGAGCTTACGCGGCGAGCGCCGATTAGCCGGCGTGTTTGAAGCCGGCGGCGCGCATGGTGAGCGGCTCGCCCTCGCGCAGCACACGCGCTTCGATGACGCGCGCCAGCATGAGTGTGGAGTCGCCTGCTGGCATCTCGTTCTCGACCTCGCATTGGACCCACGCCAGCGCCTCCGTTAGCGCCGGGCAGCCGGAGGGTGTCATCTCCACCGCAAGACCCGCCGCTTTCTCAGGATGGCGCCGGTAGGGTTTGCCGAGGGCCCCAGCCAGCTCACGCTGATCGGCGGCGAACACGTTGACCACGAAACGCCGCGTGCGCTGGATGATCGGTAGCGAGTGCGAGTCATTCTCGACGGAGAGCGCCACCAGTGGCGGATCGAAGGAAACCTGCGTGAGCCAGTTGGCGGTGAAGGCGCTCCAGTCGTCGTGAGTGCCTGCTGTGATGGCATAGAGTCCGTAGGTGAAGAGGCGCAATGCCTCCTTTTTGGCGGTTTCGTCCATAGGTCGGGCGCGCTGAGGCCCTGCTCCTTTCGCGTCACGCGCGCTGAGCTGTCCGCCCTGCCACTCGCTCGGTGGAGTCAGTCAGGCCAGCGCGCAGGGATCGGTCGTCAGTCAGCATGATAGGCGCCTGGGCGCACGCGCGCCAGCCAGCACCTCACCTCAGCGGGCGATTGTGAAGGGGAGGCTCGCCGAAACGGCTCCGTTCCATGTCAGCGTGACGACTCCCTGCCCGATGTCGGCGGAGCTGAAGTGCAGTGTGAACTGGGCGTAGCGCCCGCTCGCACGGGTGGGCACGTCGAGTGTGCCGGTCGCGCGCTGGCCGGGGGTGCACAGCGACAAGCCAGCGGTGCCGGCGCTCGTGGTCGCGATCTCGAAGGTCGCGTAGATCAATTGGCCTGCATGGACGGTGGTCACGCTGTCTACGGGTTGGAAGTCGTGCTTGGCGAGATCGCGAACGCGCGTGGCGAGCTGCAGGCGCGCGAGCGCGTGCGGCGCCGGAGCGGTGATGGTGGGTGGCAGGCAGGCGGGTACGGCGGAGGCGGTGGGCGTCGGCTGCCGCGCGGCAGTGGTGCCGAAGCCAGGAAGCGGCACGCCGCCGAGGCGCGCGACCAGCCCCGCCGCCAGACCGATCACGGCGAGCAGCGCCAGGCCCGCGAGCGGCAAGCTCTTGCCGCGCGTGCGACGTCGGCGCAACATCGGCTCAAGCACCACTGGCCGGTAGCCGTGGCTCCGCTGGACTGGCGGCGGATCAACGGGGCGTGGCGGTGCGCTGATGATCACATCGCGCGCGACCGGCGGCCCGGCGGGCGAGGGCGCGAGCCGCATCGTCGGCAGTCCCGCCGCGGCGCCACCACGCAGTCCCGACGCCACCGTGGCGCCGCAGCGCGAACAGATGGGGGCATCTTCGTCCAGCCGCTCGCCGCAGATCGCGCATCGCATCATATCCTGCCCTTTGCCCATCCTGTCGCCCCTTGCGCCATGCCGCAACCGCCGTACCCCAGTATAGAGGAGAGCTTCGCGCGCTGCTGCTCGGCCACCGCTCACCTCTTTGCTTTCAGCGCCTGATGATAGACATCGGCGATGCGCTCGGCTACCTGTTGCTGCGTGAAGCGTTCCAACACACGCTCATGGCCGCGCCCGGAGTACATCCGGCGTAGGGCGGGCTGCGTGGCCAGCCGCAATAATGCCTCGCGCAGCGCCGCGGCGTTGCCTTCGGGCACGATCAGCCCGGCATCGCCGACGACGTTAGGAATCTCGCCGGAGTCGGAGCCGACCACCGCCACCTCGCAGGCCATCGCCTCGATCAGCACGCGGCCGAACTGCTCCTTCCAGTTGGGCTGGGTGAGTGAGGGCAGCGCCAGCACGTCCATCCCCGCCAGCATACGCGGAATCTCGGTGGTTGCCACGGCCGGCAGGAACTCGACGCGGCTCGCCACGCCTCGCGCCGCGGCCAGCGCGCGCAGCGTCTCTTCGTCCGGTCCGCTGCCGACCAGCCGCAGCCGCACCTCCGCTGGGAGGCCAGAGAGCGCCTCGATCAGCAGGCCAACGCCCTTGTATGTGACGAGCCGGCCGAGGTAGCCGACGATGATCTCGCCGCCGTGCGCGGTGCGCCGCTGGGGCGTGTAGATCGCCGGATCAATGCCGTGGACGGAGAAGACCGAGAGCGGGCCACGGTAGCCTTTCTGCCGCATGACCGCCGCGGCGGCGGCATTGCCGGCGATGATGTGCGCCGCGCGGCGATAGTTGACGCGCTCGATCCAGTCGAAGGGCGGCGGATAGCGGCGAGGCAGATTCTGCCAGGCGACGAAGACGCTGGACGCCCCAACGGCGGCCGCGGCGCCGCTAGCCTGGAATCCGGCAGGATTGTATGGCTCCTCGTCAATGTGGACGATTTCAGGGCGCAGCGTGCGCAGCGTGCGGCGCAGACCGCGATAGGTGTAGAAGTGATAGCGGCCGTTGAAGCGGACGGGGAGCGTGACGACGTCGTAGCCGGCGGTATAGCGCCGCGTGAAGGGCAGCAGCCGCCCATCGTCGGAGTGCCAGGCGGGCGGCGTGATGAGCGTGAGCGCCATCTCGGGCTGGCGGGCGAGCCATTCGAGCTGGCGCTGAGCGGTATCGGCGACGAAGGTCTTCGAGATCATCACCACACGCATTGCTCAGGCCTCCACTCGCCACTCACTGCCGCTCGGCTGCCGTCAGTCGCGCAGGGTTCCGGCCAGCTCGGCATAGAGCCGGCTAGTCTCGACCGCCACCTCGTCCCAGGTGAACATGCGGGCGCGGGCCAGGCCGCGCCGGCCCAGATCATCGGCGACCTCTGGATGTGTCAGCACGCGATGGAGCGCGGCGCCAAAGCGATCGAGGTCGTCGGGATCAACGAGCACGCCGGCGGAGCCGACAATCTCCGGCAGCGATGTGCGATCCGAGCAGACCACCGGCGCGCCACAGGCCATCGCCTCCAGCGGCGTCAGGCCGAAGCCCTCGTAGAGCGAGGTGAAGGCAAAGCAGGCGGCACCACTATAGAGCGCGGGCAGATCTTTCTCGCCGACCGGCGTGCAGATGATCTGGCTGGCGACGCCGAACGTGGTCGCCAGCGGGCGCCAGTCGGGGAAGAGTGGACTGGTGCCGAGCAGGCGTGGCTCGCCAACGATCAGCAGCTTGAGGTCCAACTCGCCGAGCTGGTGGTAGACGGCGGCAAACGCGCCGATCAGCGCGCCGACGTTCTTGCGCTGGTCGAGCCCGCCGACGTTGAGCACGTAGCGTCCTGGCAGACCGTAGCGCTCGTGCACGGCGCGCAGGCGGGCAGGATCGTGCACGGGACGATAGCCGGGAGCGGGCGCTTCGCGCGTCACACGCACGCGGTCGGCCGGGATGCCGAGCAGCTCGATGATATCGGCCTTGGCGTGCTCGGAGACCGTCAGCACCAGATCGGCCCGGCGGGCGGCACGGCTGACCAGCCAGTTGTACGCCTGGGCGGAGGGAGAGGCGCGATAGGCTGGCAGCCGCAGGTTGATGACGTCGTGGATGGTGACCATACAGGGGATGCCACGGGTGAAGCGCGGCGGGGCGAAATGCGGCACGTGCATCACGCTGGCGCCAAGCCGCCTGGCGGCGGCGGGGAAAGCGATCTGCTCCCAGGCCAGCTTCTCGAAGTTGTCGCCGCCGCGCCGTAGCTGGCCGACCGGGATCGTCTCCCATTGAAAACTGGAGGGGGTGTCGGGCACCATCTTCGGCTGGCGCGGGCTAAGCACAGCATACTCGGTGACGCCGTCTACCCGGCCAAGCGACTGGAGCAGGTTGTAGACGTAGCGGCCCGTGCCGGTGTGCGGTTCTTGCAGAAACTGCGCATTAAACGCGACTCGCATGGGGAGCAATCCAGTATGGAGCACAGGTGGCTGCCGCACGCGGGCAGATCCGCGGGGGCGTCCGTGTGGGCGATGGCGGTGGGACACGCTGCCCCTGGCCGCGACGTGAGACCACGACGCACCTCGCCGCGGGCAACGGCCACAGCATAACACACGGCTTAGGCGGCGTCGCGGGAATAGCCGCAGAGGACCAGCAGGCAGGCGATGCTGAGCGCAAGCTGGGTGTCCATGCCGTGCAGGAAGAGGTCGTCGGTCAGGTTATGGGCGAGGAAGCCGGCGACGACGGCGAAGAGGCCCAACGCCAGGGCACGCGTAAGGGTGGATGCGGCGTGTGTCTTGGCGGCTGCCGATGCGGCGGGTGCCGTGGGCGCCTGCCGGGGATGTGTCGCGCGCCAGCCGGCGGCCAGCGCGGCGCCAGCGAAGACGAGGAACGCGAGCAGCCCCAGCAGCCCTGTCTCGGCAGCGGCGTTGATGTAGTAGTTGTGCGCGTGGCCTAGCGCCTCCGGCCAGATGCTGGGATTGAAAGCATAGCGCGGATAGGCGGCGTTGTAGTTGCCAGCGCCCACGCCCAGCAGCGGATGGGCGGCGAACATGCGCAGGCCGGCGATCCAGTGCGCCAGGCGCTCCATCGTCGAGAAATTGGCGTTGGTGACGGCCGCGTCGGGCGAGATGCCTTCCAGGCGCAATGGCCGCAAGAGTGCCGCGCTAAGCGCATGCGGCAGCAGCGGCGTGAAGGCGGCTAGCGTGAAGAGCAGCGCGCCAAGCCCGACGAGCAGGGCGGCGATCCGCTCGCGGCGCAGGCCAACGGCGGCCAGCACGACGACGGCGGCCGCCAGGCCGATCAGCCCGCCGCGCGAGGCCGAGAGCGCCTCGGCGACCAACAGCAGCACGGCCGCCGCCGCTGCCACGATGCGCTCGCGCATGTCGCGGCTAAAGGCGGCGAGGCCGAGCGCCAGCGGCAGTGAGAGATTGAGGTAACCGGCATAGGGGTTGGGCTGCCCGAAAGTGCCAAAGACGCGCCCGCCCTCGGCAAGCTGCGACGCGCCCGCCGCCAGCACCCATTGCGCGTAGCCCACCAGTGCCTCGGCGACCCCTGCGGCGATGGCCGACCAGACGATCGGCCGCACCTGCTGCGCGCCATGCACCAGATACACCCCGCTCGCCAGCACCGCCAGCACCTCGCCCCACTTGACGATCTCTTTGACCGTTGAGGCGCGGTCGGTGGCGACTGCCAGCGAGAGCACAACCACCGCGAGGTAGGCCAGCAGCGCGCCGAAGAGCACGACGGCCAGCCGGTCGCGACGCCAGGCGGAGGACAGCGCCGCGCGAGGGCTGGCCCCGCGCGATACTGCCAGCGCGCCGTTCTTTCGCGCGCGTAGCACTGCGGCGAGTACGAGCCCGGCGACCAGCGCGTCGAGCGGCGTCACGTGCAGCCCGCGGACGGTGAGCGTCAGCGCGGGACCAAAGGCCGCCGCCCACGGCAGCAGACAGAACCCGGCGAGTGGCGACGCCAGCGCTACCACCAGCAGCGCCACCGCCGCCAGCAGAAACGCGGCGGCATCCGGCGGCAGCGCGGCCAGCGCGATGGCGAGCGCGAGTCCCGCCACGACGAGTGGCAGCGCTGGCGCGTGGGTCAGCGCTGTGCGCGCGTGGGTTAGTGGACGGCTGCCGGAGGACATGTGGCGCTCTGCTCCAATTCGTCGCGGAACCAGGCGATGCTCTGGGCAAGGCCTTCCTCCGGCACGACACGCGGCTCCCAGCCAAGCAGGCGGTGGGCCTTGGTGATGTCGGGCTGGCGGCGCTCGGGATCTTCGGCGCGCTTGGGCTCGAAGACCAGCTCGGAGGAGGAGCCGCTCAGCGCGATAATCAGGGCGGCCCAGTCGCGTACCGAGCGCTCGTCCGGGTTGCCGAGGTTGATGACCTCGCCCGCGGTGCCGGGGGTAAAGAGAGCGCGCACCAGCCCGTCCACCAGATCGGAGACGTAACAGATGCTGCGTGTCTGTGTGCCGTCGCCGTGGATGGTCACTGGCTCGCCCGTGAGCGCCTGCGTGATGAAGTTGGGGATCATGCGGCCGTCGCGGAGCTGGCTGTTGGGGCCGTAGGTGTTGAAGATGCGCACGATGCGGGCGTCCGTGCCGTACTGGCGCACGTACTCCATGGTGATCGTCTCGCCCAGACGTTTGCTCTCGTCGTAACACGCACGCGGGCCGGTCGGGTTGACGTTGCCGTGATAGGTTTCGGCCTGGGGATGGACGAGTGGATCGCCGTACGCCTCGGAAGTGGAGGCCATCAAGAACGACGCGCCGCAACGGCGGGCGCCGTCGAGCAGGCGCATCGTGCCCTCGGTGTTGACGCGGATGGTCTCGAAGGGATGGCTCCAGTAGCCGACAGGACTGGCCGGGCTGGCGAGGTGGAAGACGGCATCGGCCTCGAAGACGAACGGCTCGCAGACATCCTGCCGCAGAAAGCTGAAGCGCCGCTCGCCAGCGAAGCGTGTGACGTTGCGTTCCGTGCCCGTCAGCAGATCGTCAACGCACTGTACGGTGTGCCCGTCTTCGAGCAGCCGTGCGCATAGGTGCGTGCCGATGAATCCCGCGCCGCCCGTCACCAGAACCTTCAACGTGCCCTCCCGCCTATCTATCCGTCTGTGTTGCCGCACGCCCGGCCGGGGCGGGCGGCGCTAGCGAGTGCCGCGTGCCGAGTGAGGCACAGCGCCGCTCGCGATACCCACTGGCGATTGTATCCAGTGGCGCCCGGCGCCGCAATGGCGTGGGATGCCCCTGCCGCCGCTGGAGCGCACCATCGCACGTGTGTATAACGAGCGAGATGTGCAGATCGGCGGAGACCGGCGGCGCGAGCGGTCAAGCGCGCGGGACGAGTGTGACGCATGAACGTTAGAGTATGTGGACACTCGTGACGTATGCCGCCATCTGACGGTGCACGTCGCGTGCCGATGTGGCCCCAAAGCTGCGGAAGGCGTGTCTCGGCGGCTAGCGGTGGCGCTTGCGCGCAGGCAGCCGAAGGTCGCGCCCACGAAACACTGGGCGGCCGCCGCGCGTTATAACTGGATAGGCGTAGACGTAGGAACGACCGCCGGCTGAGCCACTGGCGGCGTGAGGATGACCCGCGGCGCGCGACGATCTCTCATAAGCTCCGCCTGCGATAGGACTGGACGTGGAGGACGGTAGACGTGGATACGACGGAGAATACTCCTCTGGAAGATGGCGAGACGGCACAACAGCCTTCGGTTCCGGGCGGTGAGGAGGGAGCACCTGCCGCCGAGCCGCACCAGTCGCACGGTCCGCAGCCGGAGTCCGTTGGCGCGGCGGAGGCTTCGCTGCCGGCCGCCGATCAGCCCGCCATAACCGACGAGACGGCTATCGAAGAGCAGCCGACCGTCGCCACGAGCGCGCCTCTGCCGATGGACGGGGCGGGTGAGTCGCCGCCGCTGGCCGCCGCCGCGGGCAATCTGGCTCAGCGCAGGGCGACCGCCGCGCCACTACCCGCCGATGACGAATCCACGTGGGTCTCGCGTCCACTCGAGATGACACCGGAGCGGCTGCGCGAGATGACCGAAGAGCGGCGCTTCTTGCGGCGGCGACGCCGCTACGCGCTGTTCGTGCGGCGCACCGCGCGCCAGCGGCGCAGCCGGCGGCAGGCCGTGCTGCGCCGCGTGGTGGGTGTCTCGACGGTGGTGCTGGCGCTGCTGATCGTCACCATGGTTTCGGCCACATTCGCCGCGGCGGCCTCGTATTATCAGGCGGAGCAGCACGCGATCCACAATCTGAGCCGGTCGGTCGCCTCGCAGGATAGCATGCGGATCTATGATACGAACGGCACGCTGCTCTACGAGCTGCGCAACAACGGCTTCCAGCACAGCATCTCGATCTCCCACATCCCGATTGACGTCGTCAACGCGACGGTCGCCATCGAGGATCACGATTTTTGGACCAACGACGGTATTGATTTCACGTCGATTGTGCGCGCGGCGCTCGAGAACTTCCAGCAGGGACAGGTGACGCAGGGTGGCAGCACGATCACCCAGCAGCTCGTCAAGGCGCAGCTCCTCAAGGACAACACGACCGACTACGCGCGCAAGCTGCGCGAGGCGATTCTCTCGGTGGGCATCACGTCGCAGGGCGTGTACTCCAAGTCGGAGGTACTCGAGCTCTACCTCAACTCCATCGGCTACAGCCCGACCTCGTACGGCATTGATGCGGCGGCGCAATACTACTTCAACTACTCCGACGATCCCACCACGGGGATGACGGCGGCCCAGCATCTTGACCTCGCGCAGGCCTCGATCCTGGCCGGCGTCCCGCAGAACCCCAACCTCAACGACCCGCTGAACAACTTCGACCAGGCCCGCAAGCGCCAGGCGCTCGTGCTGAACGCCATGGTGCAATACGGCTATATCACGCGCACCCAGGCCGAGCAAGCCTGGGAAGAGGCGGCCAAGCCGAACTTCTTCCACCCGCAGAACACCGAGCAGAACCTTGCCCCGCACTTCGTCTATTACGTGCTCCGCCAGCTCCAGAGCATGATTGACCTGGGGCAATTGCAGAATCTCTCGCGCTCGGGCCTCAACATCTACACCACGCTCGACCTGGGTCTGAACAACCAGGTGCAGAAGATCATCAAGCAGCACATCTCGAGCTGCACCGAGCCGACCGGCTACAGTGGATATGTGATGTGCGAGGCGCACGCGTCCAATGGCGCCGGGGTGATAGCCGACCAGCACACCGGAGCGATCAAGGTGCTGGTGGGCAGCGCGGACTACAACAGCAAGAAGATCAACGGCCAGTTCGACGTCGCCACGCTCGGCTACCGCGGCCCTGGCTCCTCGATGAAGCCGATCGTCTACGCCACCGCCTTCCAGAAGGGCTGGTTCCCGGCGATGACGATCTCCGACACGCCGACCGCCTTCTGGGACGCCGGCGCCGGCACCGCCTATAAGCCGCTCAACTATACGGCAGATGAGTTCGCCGGCGAGATCACGCTGCGCCGCGCGTTGCAGTGGTCACTCAACATCCCGGCGGTCAAGGTGATGCAGTTCGCCGGCGTCAACGATGTGCGCACGAACGCCATGCGGTGGGGCCTGCACCCGAACCCCAAGAGTGTGTGGGGCCTTTCGAGCGTGCTCGGCACGATCGAGGTGCACCCAATTGATATGGTGCAGGTCTACTCGGTCTTCGCCAACGGCGGCCAGTACATCCCGCTGCACGCGATTGACAGCATCTCCGACAGCGCGGGCAATGTGATCTACCAGTATCATGTGCCGCAGCCGGTGCAGGTGATGGATCCGCGAGTCGCCTTCTTGATCACCAACGTGCTGAGCGATAACGCGGCGCGCGCGCAAGACTTCGGCTCCTGCAGCTTTCTGTACCTCGACCCCGCCAACGACGGCAACAATCAGTTTACCCCAGAGTGCAACTACATCAGGTCCCATGGATTCAAGTCGCCGCGCGGCTATCCGGCGGCGGCTAAGACCGGCACCGGCTCGAACTTCCGCGATGACTGGACGATGGGCTACACGCGGGACCTGACAATGGGCGTGTGGGTCGGCAACAACGACGACTCTGAGATGGTCCACGTGGACGGCATCCACGGCGCGGCGCCGATCTGGAACCGCAGCATGGTGGCAGCCATTCAGCGGTACAATCTCAAACCCCATAACTGCAACACAGTTCTTCCAGGCGACTGCCTGCTCGTCAACCCATCGAACAATCAGCCGCCGCTTGGCGTCAAG
>DASUBU010000252.1:0-15744 GCA_035763125.1 Ktedonobacterales bacterium | reverse complement strand
AGCGCGAACGGCCTGCTGCTCGACGCGCGCGGTCCAGTCGGCACAATCGAGTCTCTCTTCGGCGTCCAACTTATTGACTACCGGGCCGCGGATGGCACGCTGTTCTACCAGGCAGTGGCCGCGGCGCGTCTGCCCGCGGGGATCGCCTCGCTCGCCACCGGGGTGCTCGGCCTCGATAGCCGCCACGCCCTGCACAGCGCCACGCCGCGGCAGCGCCCCGCCTCGTCCTTTGGCTTCGATGGCTACACGCCCGCAGACCTGCGGCGGCTCTATGACGTCAACCCGCTTGTGCAGTCTGGTGCCGGCGGAGCTGGGCAGACAATCGCGCTTGCCGAGATTGACACGTTCCAGCAGTCGGATGTAGATGCCTACGATCAGCGGTTCGGCATCACCGCGCCGCCGGTCGAGAAAGTCAACGTCAATGGCGGGACGACCGAGCGTGGTCCCGAATCCATCATGGACATCGAGGTCATCCACGCTATCGCCCCACAGACGCGCATCATCGCCTATCAGACCAGTCCACGCCTGGATGACACCGCACAGATGTTCGCACAGCTCGTCGGCGAGCGGCGCGCACAGATCGTCAGCATCAGCCTGGGCATCTGCGAGATCGGCATTGATCCCTCGATCAGAGACGCGTATCTGAGCTCGCTCGATAGCTCCTTCAAGCAGGCCGCCGCGCAGGGGATGTCGGTGCTGGTGGCGAGCGGCGATGCCGGAGCCTACACCTGCCAGGACGATAATCTCGCCGTCAGCTCGCCGGCCGACAGCCCATACGTGACAGCGGTTGGCGGCACGGCACTCTTCACTGACAGCGATGGCGGCTATGCCTACGAGGCCGGCTGGGAATCGCCGCTGGAGGGTGCGGGCAGTGGCGGCGGTTTGAGCGAGGTGTATGCGCGGCCCGACTGGCAGACTGGCAAGGGTGTGAACAATCAGTATAGCAATGGCATGCGACAGATCCCAGACGTCGCGGCCGACGCCGACGCCCTGACCGGCTATCAGATCTTCGACTCCGGCACCAGCCCGTGCAACGGCGATCGCTGCTGGCAGGTTTACGCCGGAACCAGCGCCGCGGCGCCGCTGTGGGCGGGTCTCGTGGCGCTGGCGAACCAGATGCGCGCGGCCCAGCAGAAGCCGCCGCTGGGCCTCCTCAATCCGGCGCTGTACCAATTCGGCGATGGTAAGGCCGGCGCCTCACCGTTCCGGGACGTCACTGTCGGCGGCAACCTATTCTACCCGGCCACGGCGGGGTGGGACTTCTCGACGGGCTGGGGCACGCCGGACGCCTCGGCGCTGATCCAAGATTTCCTTACCGTGTGATGGCGCCGCGCCACCCGCTGCAACACCACATACGATGATTCCCGGTCCCCATGCGATGGGAGCCGGGAATCGGCCTGTTTGGCGCAGAGGTGATGGGTCGGGGGCGAGGCGGGCCTCGCCGCTACAGGCGCGAATGGCCCCGATGCGCGTGGCTCCCCTCTCCGCGCACCGCAGAGGGGCTGGGGGTGCGGGCTCCCGGCGTGCAACTGCGGCTGCCATGCGTGCTACGCTACGCGGCGGGCAGATGCGGCTCAGCAGCCGGCGCGGGCGGAGGAGCCGGTGTGTCGTCGCCGTCCGCGCTCGCCTCGTGCGCCAGCACCGCCAGCGCGCCCTCAGCCAGCCGCTGCTCGCTGCGTGGACCGAAGCCATAGTGGTCGCGCAGACTCAGGCGCTCGGTAGCGGCCAGCAGCGCCGGGACGGAGTGGATGTCGAGCTGGCCGGCCAGGCGCAGCGCCGTCCGCGGTCCGACATGCGGCACGCGCATCAGGTCGCGCACATCCTCCGGCAGCGATTCCTCGCAGAGATCGTCGTAGAAGGTCATGTGACCGGTGAGCACCAGCTCGGTGATCTTGCGCCGCAGGCGCTCGCCCAGCCCAGAGACAGGCGGCTTCTCGCCGCGCGCGAAGTACGGTCCGACCGGCTCGGGCATCGCCAGAATGCCGCGGGCGGCGTTGCGATAGGCCAGGATGCGATACGGGTTGGCCTGCTGCATCTCGAGGATGGTGGCGATATTGAAGAGCACTTCGACGATCTTTTGGTTGCTGACCTGCGCGGGCAGGAGGTCCTCGACGCGCTCGCCTGGATCGGGCATCAGCTGAACGGACTGTGTGAACTGAAACATGAGATTGGCCTCCTCTGCGCGCCGCTCGTGACGCGCGCCGGGCACCTTAGATTGCCTGGAACATGCGTTCTCAGTATACCACATTATGTCGTGTATTGCGAACGAGTTGCGGCGCGTCGTGGGATGCCTGGGGAGAGGCTGAGAGCGCTTCGCGCCAGCCTTTGAGCGCCGTCCCGCTCACCTGATTATTCTTTGCACAGGGCCGTCAAACGGAGATGAGCTCGAGCGTGCGCATAGCGTGCGAGTAGTGAGAAGTTTCAACGAGGCGGCCCACTCGACCGCGTGCTCAGCGAGTCATCACGCGTGGATTCTTCGCGCTGGCGATAACCTGGTTGACCGGGCCGGAGCCCATCACCACGATCACGTCGCCAGGGCGCCGCACGTCGCGCAGCAGCGCCGCGGTCTCCGCGTAGGTGCCGCCATAGACCGCCGAGCCGTTCCGGTCGCTGAAAGCGGGGCGCGTAGCCAGTCGGTCGGCGAGTGTGCTGCCGTGAATGAGCCCGGTGTCGCGCTCACGCGAGGGCTGAATCTCGACGATGATGGCCTGGTCCGCCAGATCGAAGGCCTCGGAGTATGGCACCAGGAAGCGCTGGAGCCGCGTGAAGAGTGTCGGCTGGAAGACCGCCACCAGCCGCCGGCCGGGAAAGCGCGCGCGTGCCGTCTCCAGTGTAATGGCGATGGCGCTCGGATGGTGCGCGTAGTCGTCCACGAAGGTCACGTCGCCGTCCTCGACAATCTCGAAGCGCCTGCGCAGTCCTGGCCAGGCGGTAAGCGTGGGCACCAGCAGATTCGCCGGGATGCCAAGCGCACAGGCGGCTGCCGCCGCGGCGAGCGCGTTGTAGATGCTATGCCGGCCAGGGGTGGTGAGGGTCACGCGGCCAAGTTGTTCGCCGCGCAGCAGCAGCGAAAACGCGGTCTCCTCCCCGACGTGCACCTGCTCGGCCCGCAGATCGGCGTCTGGCGCATCAATTCCGAAGGTCCACACCCGCGCCGGAAAGTCGCCGAGTCGTGTCCGCACATCCAGGCAGCCGGGGTTGTCGGCGTTCAGGATTAGCGAGGGAGGCAGCACGCCGGGCCGCGGGTCCAGGTCCATGCCGCGCAGGAAGGTGACGAAGGCGTCGCGTATCTGCTCGTAGGAGGTGTAGAACTCAGGGTGGTCGTACTCGACGGCGGTGAGGACGGCCACGCGCGGGTGGTAGTGCAGAAAGTTGTAGTCCCATTCGTCGGCTTCATTGATGAAGAGATCGCTGCGGCCGAGCCGGCTATTGAGCCCCCACTCGATGGCAGTCGCGCCCACCTCGACGGTTGGATCCAGCCCGGCGGCGGCGGCGAGACTGCCGATGAGCGCCGTGACTGAGCCTTTGCCATGCACGCCAGCCACCGAGAGCGCCGTGCGGCCGCGCATGAGGAAGCCCAACAATGCCTGCCACTTGACGATGGGGAGATCGCGCTCGCGCGCGGCGACCAGCTCCGGCAGGTTGGGATGCCGGTAGGTCAGGAACGGGCTGACGGCGACGAGGTCCGCTCCGGCGAGGTGCGCCGGATCGTGGCCCAATGTGACGTCCGCGCCTTCATGCTGCAGCAGGCGGAAGCTGGAGGTTGGCGTGATATCGCAGCCCGAGACGACCGCGCCAAGCTCGCGCGCCAGCCAGATGACCGACGAGATGCCGCTGCCCCCAGCGCCGATGAAGTGGATGCGCTTCCCCCGCACGCCCTCCGGAAATCGCTCCGCCAGGTCGATCTGTTGCTCTGCCATAGCTGCGCCCTCGCCCCCATCCCTCAGCCTGTATTGCGCTATACCGCGCGCCGATTGACGGCGCACGGCGCTGCCCATTGTACCATGCGCCCTTTGCCGCGCATCTCACATGGCTATCACTTTTATCTTCTCTTGATTCTTTCCGTCCTCTCTCCTATACTTCGATGTGTTGAAACACTTAAACTTATCAACGGGAGTCGCATCCGTATGCAGCTTGACAAAGACGACGTGATCCGCCTGTTCACGGGTCTGGGCGATTCGATGCGGCTGGAGATTGTCTTTTTGCTGGGCGAGCATGAGCGGCTCAATGTGGGAGAGATCGCAGGGCACTTTCATTTGAGCCGTCCAGCCATCTCGCACCATCTGAAAGTGCTCAAAGATGCCCGCATTCTCAAGAGCCAGAAGATCGCCACGGAGATCTATTACTGGCTCGACATCACGTCTCTGAGTGAGCGTTTGCGGGCCATCGTGACGCTACTTGAAGCGTGCCGTGTCGCAACCAGGTCGCAGGAGAGCCGTCAGGAGAGCGGATAAATCGTCGTGTCGCTTTTCTTCTCCCTCATTCGGTCAATGCGATTAAACGCTTAGCCGTTTAATCGCATTCCGGAGATGAAACAGGAGCAGACAGTACAGCCGACGAGAGCGTAGAGGAGGTGCCTATGACTACGCAGATGTCATCAACCCCGCTGACCTCGCTGGACAAGCAGAAGTACATCAGCCTGACCACGTTTCGCCGCAGCGGCGAGCCGGTGGCGACGCCCGTGTGGTTTGTGCTGGTCGCGGATGCCCTGTATTTCTACAGCGATGCTACCGCGGGGAAAGTCAAGCGCATTCGCAACAACTCGCAGGTACAGCTCGCGGCTTGTACCGTGCGTGGCAGAGTGACGGGTCCGATCATCCGTGGCGTGGCGCGCATCATCACTGATCCACACGAGCAAGCCCGAATACGGGCCGCCTTGGATGCGAAGTATCACGTAGCGCGTCGCCTTCTCAAGCTCTTGTACGCGACCACCCGCTTGTTGCGGCCCGGCAGACTTCGGACGCCGGCTCTCTACATGGCAGTGACTCCGGCTTCGGCCCGGCAGGAGTGAAACGCGTAGCAGCGGCCTCGATTTCGCGGCGCTTCGCTTGAACGATCGCGGCAACGATCCAGGCGGATTTCGTCCTACCGCATGGCCAACGAGCTACAATATGGGCTGATGCGCTGCATGCCACCAGGAGTTTCTCCCATGCCCCACGCGCTGGCTATCCTCTTGCCCGCCGTCGGTCTCGGCATCGCTTACGCCGCGGCCCCCGGTGCCGTCAATACCGAGGCCATCCGCCGTGGTTTGGCGCACGGCGCGCGCTCCACGTTGCTGGTTGAGGCCGGCTCGCTCATCGGCGATTCACTCTGGGCGGCCCTCGCGCTGACCGGCGTCGCGCTTTTCGCGCAGTATCGCGTGTTGCAGGTGGCCCTCGGCGTGGCTGGCGGGTGCTTCTTGCTCCGACTCGCCTGGAGCGCGCTCCACGATGCCTGGGTCGGCACGCGGCCGCAAGCCAGTGCGCAGGCCCGCGGAGATTTCGCCACCGGCACTTTCTTCGGTCTTGCCAACCCCGTGGCGCTCGCGTTCTGGTCGGGCCTGGGCAGCAGCGTGATCGCGCTTGGTGCGTCGGGCATCGCGTTCGTTCTCTTCGTTGCGGCGTTCTTTGCCGGGGCGGCGCTCTGGTGCGCGGGCATCACGGCGCTCATCTGGCGGGGCAGGCGCTTTGTGCGTCCTACCCTCTTCCGTGCCGTCAGCGGCCTCTGCGGCATTGTGCTGGGCTACTTCGGCCTGCGCGTGCTCTGGTCGGCGACGGAGGAGCTCTTTGGGCGTCACCTGGAGCGCGGCCTTGCGGCGCTCTCCGCGCCCGCCCGTAGCCAGCCCTAATCAGTCACGTCGCGGCGGCGCAGCAGCAGGTAGCTGCCGCCGATGAGCACCACGAGATAGGCCAGCGCCACCAGCAGCGCGTGCGTCATATCGAATGCCTCGCCTCCCAGCGGCGGGCCGTTGATCACCAGCGGCGCCTGAGAGACGTTGCGGACGATGAAGGCGACATTGTTGCCGATGAACCAGTCGGGAATGTGGTGCACGAAGTCGGCGCTGGCCGGTTGGGAAAAGAGCAGCGTCGCGACGATGAAGACGATGCCCTGGGCCACACCCTCGAAGATGAAGTACCCAAGCGCGAAGCCGATGCCGGCAGCCGTCGAGCGCCCGAGCGTCGCCATGAAGAGCGCAATGGCGGCGAAGGCGAAGAGATTCAGGCTGAGCGCCAGCCAGAACAGCACCATCTCCCAGGCGCCTTCTAGGCCCACGGCAGGCAGGGTCGCGCCCAGCAGCGGCCCAACGGTGGCGCCCACCAGGGAACCCAGCGCCACCATCAAGCCGGCCGTGAACAGCGCAAGCACCGCCAATGCGGCCGCCTGGGCTACGATGAACTGGCCTCGTCCCACGCCCCGGCCCAGCGCCACACGTACGGTGCCGTAGCCGTACTCGCCGCCGACCACCGCACCCGCCAGAATCACCAGCAAGATCAGCCCAATGAACGTAGTGAGACCACCCGCTACGGTCAGCGACGAAGGGAAGGTGAACGTCTGGCGTATGGCTGCTGCCGCGGCTTCGCGCGCCGCCTGGATCTCCTGCTGACTCAGCGGCTGGCACTGCTGGGGCTGTCCGCTGGGCTGCTCCCCTGCCTGCTGGGTCGTGACGGGCGCCGGGGCACAGTTTGCCGCGCCCTCGCTGCCCGAGTTGAGCGCGATGAAATAGCCTGCCACCTGCAAGCCGACTACCGCCGCGAAGATGCCAACCAGGATCCAGAACAGCACCTTGCCCATCACGCGGCGCCGGACGGTTCGCAAGTACCAGCCCGTCAGGAAGACCGTCTGCGTTGCCCAGCTCGTCGCGCTAGCAGGAAGCTCCGCACGCGCTACCGCTGATCTCGGCGTCGGCGTCAACTGTGTCTGCGTCATGCCTGCCCTCCAGTCGCCGGCACCGGCGCGGCCACACCAGCGGTCCTTGGGGCCGGGACTGAGGCCGCCGCGGTGGCGGTCATCCCGCTTTGTGTGCCACTGCCACCCGTAAGCGCCAGGAAGTACTGCTCCAGGCTGCCCTCGCTGCGCCGCAGCTCAGCGGCGAAGAGGCCGTAGCCCGCCAGCAGCGAGTTTACCTCGCTGGCGCGCTCCGCGGGCGCATCCACCCGCAGAAGCCAGCCCCCCGGCGGCGCCCACGCACCCGGATCGGGCAGCGCATAGCGCACATCGCGTATCCAGTCGGCGCCGTGCTCTTTCGCATGGAGCAGCGCCCCCGCCGCCTTCGGCAACTGCTCTGCCTCGGCGAAGCCCAGCAGCAGGCCAGATGAGCCGGCCAGCAGTGTGCTCACCTCGCCCTGGGCCAGCAGGCGCCCCTCCTTCAGGATGCCGACGCGTGTGCAGACCTGTTGTACCTCGTGGAGCAGATGGCTGGAGAGCAGCACAGTCACGCCTTCACGGGCAAGCGCGCCGATCAGCGACCGGACTTCGACCATGCCGGCCGGGTCCAGTCCATTCGTCGGCTCGTCGAGCACGATCAGCTCCGGCTGTGTCAGCAGCGTCGCCGCGATGCCGAGGCGCTGCTTCATGCCGAGCGAGTAGCGCTTGTAGAGGTCCTTGCCACGCGGCCCCAGGCCCACCTGTTCGAGCGCTTCGCGCACCCGTGCGCGCGTCGTGGCCGTGACGGGCACGCCTGCGAAGGCTGCCACGCCGATGAGATTCTCCTCACCGGAGAGGAATGGATAGAATGCCGGCTGCTCGGCAATTGCCCCGACACGCTTGAGTCCTGCGGCACGGGCGCCAGCAGAGGAAGCCGGTTCACCGAAGAGATAGATCTCGCCTGCAGTGGGAAAGACCAACCCCAGCATCATTCTCAGGGTCGTCGTCTTGCCGGAGCCATTTGGCCCCAGCAGGCCGAAGACATCGCCGCGCCGCACGTCCAGCGCCAGGTCTTTGACCGCCACACGCGCGCCGTACTGCTTCGTCAGACCGGCCGTGCGCAGCACCGTCTGCGCAGCGGATTGCGGCCCAGATTCACTTGCCGGGATGCCCGGCGCGGATGCGTTCATGCGCGGCGATCCTCTCTCACTTCCCCACTATCGGCGCCCGCTCCGGCCGCCGACTCATATACGGCTTGATCACAACAGAGTTATAATGGGCCAGGTGCAGTCAAGGATAGGCATGATGGGGGACTGTGGGCGAAGAGTTCAGAGAGGCGGCGAGACGATGGGCGCGACCACGGGGCGCGAGGATGCCGCTGCCGTCGCGGAGACGGCGCCGATGGGTTTCGCTGGACCCGACCAGCCGCGCGACGACATCTTGCAGCGCTGCATCCAGTGTGGCCTCTGCCTGCCGACCTGCCCAACCTACGTCGAGACGCTGGCCGAGCCATCGTCGCCGCGCGGCCGCATCGCATTGATCTCCGCGGTGGCCGAGGGCCGGCTGGCGGTGACGGATCCTGGCTTCATCCAGCAGATGTACGAGTGTCTGGACTGCCGCGCCTGCGAGGCGGCCTGTCCGTCGGGCGTGGTCTACGGCCAGCTCATCGAGACGGCCCGCGCGCAGGTCGAGCGGGCGCGTCCGCGGCCGTTGCGCCAGCGCGGTGTGCGTGGCGCCGTCTTCGGCGGCTTGTTCGCCGATGCGCGCCGCCTGCGAGCCGCCGCCAGTGTGCTGCGCTTCTATCAGCGGTCCGGGTTGCGCGCAGGTGTCCGCCGAACGCGCCTGCTGGAGCGCTTTGGGTTGGCGGAGATGGAACGCCTGGCGCCCGAGATGCCGGCGTCATTCATAGTCCCAGCCGGCGAGGTCTTTACGTCGCAGACGAGCGTGCCCCCGCGCGGGCGGGTTGCCCTCCTGGCTGGCTGTGTGATGTCCACAGCCTTCGCGCAGACAGACCGCGCGACGATCCGTGTGCTGAATGCCAACGGCTACGAGGTGGTGGTGCCAGCCGCGCAGCAATGTTGCGGCGCGCTCGACGTGCATGCCGGCGAGCTGGAGCACGGACGCGTGCTTGCCCGCCGTAATATCGCGGCCTTCGAGTCCAGCGGCGCAGAGCTGATCGTCGCCAATGCCGCCGGCTGCGGCGCGAGCCTGAAAGAGTATGGCCGGCTGCTCGAAGACGATGCCGATTGGGCCGAGCGAGCCTGTACCTTCAGCGCCTGCGTGCGCGACGTAACGGAGCTGCTTGGCGCATTGCAGCGTCGCGGGCAGCTCAACGCGCGACTCTCGCCGATTCCCTTGCGCGTTACGTATCAGGAGCCCTGCCACCTCGCTCACGCCCAGCGCGTCACTCGCGAGCCGCGCGCGCTGTTGCGTGCGATCCCCAGGCTCGAGCTCATCGAGATGGAAGACTCCGCCCTCTGCTGCGGCAGCGCCGGCGTCTACAATCTGACCCGGCCCCAGATGGCAGGCGCATTGGGCGACCGCAAGGCCCGCGCGATTCTGGCCACCGGCGCACAGGCCGTCGTCACCGGCAACCCCGGCTGCGCCATCCAGGTGCGCTCCTCGCTCGATCGCGCCGATGCGGTGCTGCCGGTACTGCACATCGTGGATCTGCTCGACTTAGCGTATCGCGGCCGCCTGCCATAGGGGGCGCGCTACCAGTCGCCGCGCGGCTCGACCTCGAGCTCCAGGTCGATGCCGAAGCGCTCGCGGACGGTGCGGCGGGCCAACGCCATCAGCGCGACGATATCGGCGGCTGTCGCGCCGCCGGTGTTGACGATGAAGTTGGCATGTACCGGCGAGATCTGCGCGTTGCCGTGTCGGGCGCCTTTCAGCCCGACCGCCTCGATCAGCCGCCCTGAGTAGTCGCCGGGCGGGTTGATGAAGACCGAGCCGGCGCTCGGCTGAGGTGGCTGCGTCTCCTTGCGGTGGCGCTTGTTGCGCGCTACACGCGCCTGCACGGCGGCTGGCAGGTCGTGGCCCAGGCGGAAGGTCGCCCCAACGATCATCTCGGCCGGCTCGACCAGTTCGCGCGGGGCAGCCGCCGGGTGTCCCACGTCATCGAAGACGACGCGCCGGCCCGCACGGAAGCGGCTCTGGCGATATCCCAGCCCTAGCTCGGTCGCCGGCAGCTCGCAGACGGTGACTGGCGTGCCACCAGCCAGCAGCACGCGCGCGGATTCCAGCGTATCGGCGACGCACTGGCCATTGGCGCCGGCGTTGCTGACCACCGCGCCGCCGATCGTACCGGGTACGCCCGCCGCCCATTCGAAGCCGGTCAGCCCGCGTGCCGCCAGCTCATTCGCCAGCTTGGGCAAACTTACGCCCGCGCCGGCTACCAGCTGCGGATGCACACTCTCCTCGCCCTCCAGCCGCCATTCGACGAGCGCCATCCGCGCGACAATCCCCCGCGCCCCGGCATCCGCGTAGAGCACATTGGTGCCGTTGCCGACCAGCATCAGCGGCCAGCCGCGCTCGCCCGCCAGGGATGCCAACTGGAGGAGCGTGTGCTCGCGTGTCACGCTCACCCAGGCTTGCGCCGGTCCCCCAACCCCGAACGTGCCATGGCGGGCGAGCGGCTCGTTGGCCGTGGTGCGCGGCCCACAGAGGGCACGCAGCTCTTCGATCATGGTCTGGGTGTCGTCGGCAGCAGGCATGGTGCGCGGTCCTCTTCAGCGTGCGGGCGAGCGGCGATGGACGCGGGCTGCGAGCGGGCAGCACAACAGCGGATGGCGGCCCGCGCGGCTGGCCCTCAGTATACACGCCCTTGCCGGCAGCCGTGGCAATGCTGGGTGAGACTTCCTACTTCGCGGGCAGCGTGTAATGATAGTCGCTCGGCACGATGAGCGCCGTGCGGCCGGTGAACATGCTGAAGAAGACGCCCAGTGGCAGATAGTGGATGTAGTAGGTCGAGGAATCCACGATGGAGACGCCCTGGTCGTCGCCACCCGTCACCACCAGAAAATGCCCGGTATCGAAGAAATGGTAGTAGCCGTAGGAGATGCGCACGTTGACGATTACCGGCACACTAAGATAGTTCGTGAGATACAGGATTTGTTTGTAGCTCAGGTCGTGGCGAATATCGGCTCGGTAGCCGAAGTGGCTAGCCGCGCGCTGAAAGCCGTCCTCGCTGATCAGGCCGCCGTTCTGCGAGATATCGGTGCCCATCAGGTCTATCACACGCCCAATCGTGGCGCCCTTGACCCCCCAGGCGGTCAGGATCTCGGAGGTCGCCGCGGCGCTGCATGCCGCGCCCTTCCAGTCCAGAAACTGCTGATACGAGTCGTAGAGCTCGGACTGCACGATCTGGGTTTCGGGCCGCACTTTGCTGGCAACGGTTGCGGCATCGCTGAAGCCGAGTCCGGCGCTCCAGTGCATCATCAGCGGCTGCGATGGCTCGCCCATGCGCGCATGAGCCGACACGAGGGCCAGCGCCACCGCCATCAGCGCGAGCACGAAGCGCGCGCCATTCCAGGGGCTGGCCGCCGAGTGTACTAGCGCGCGCGTATCCACGCGCACCCGTGCTCGGGCGGGAAGACCCCTGCCCGGCAAGATGGCCGGCGCGGTGAGTGCCGCGCGCCGCAGCGCCGTTGGAAAGCGCTGCGCCACTGTCATCGGCCGATCCACGGCAGCCAGCTGCAGCGCGGTCCGTTGCTCCTCTGACAATGCGGAGAGTGGCCGTGCGACCGAGTGCTCGCGCGTGCGCCGCGGAGCGCTGGCGCGATACTCGTCGCTCGCAGGCTCCGACACGTGCCTGCCGCGCGGAGGCCGCAAGGGAAGCGAGCGCGACCATCCACGCGGTCGGCTGGCTGGAGTCGCCGGCATTGCTGGCACTGACGGTCGCGATGCACCAGGCCAGCTAGCCGCGGCAGTAGCCGAAGACTTCGGCCGGCGCGGCTGGTCACGGCGCGGTTGCGTGGCGCCGAAGGGATCGTCGCGCTCGTCGTCGTCAGCGAGGTAGGCGGGGCGGCGGCCAGTCTCGTCAGCAGCGCGTCCCCTATTCTCACGCGGTGCGCGCGGCGCGAAGTCCATGCCCTACCCTCCTCTGCGCCTCACTGCGGCTGGCCAAGCATCGCTCTCCGGCCGCATTCTAGCCAGCTCAGCATCGGTGCGTCAAGCCGCGCGCCCAGAGGTACCCATCATACCAGGGCAGAGCCAGTCGCGTGCATACGCTGATGCCCACGAGATCACGCAGCCCCACCCTATTCAGGATCTGGCTCCATTGCGGCATGCATCGCAGGGCGTTATACTGCGGAGTGCAGGCCGCGCCGATCAGAGACGAGGCGGCCGGCCAGGGGAGGCGCTTGTGACGACTTGTGAGTATTGCGGAGCCGATGCCGTAGATCAGCGCGGCGTCTGTCAGAACTGCGGGCGGCTGGCCGCGGATTCCGGCTCGCGGCTGGACGACGACCGGCCCTCGCTCGGCGAGACACGGGCCGCCGACATGCCTCCCGTCCAACCCTCGCGCACGCCTCCCGCTGGGATGTCGTCGCGGACGGCGGGGACGCCACGCTACGGCAGCGGAGCGGCTCAACGTACATCTGGGCCGCAGGGCACCGCGCGCTTCTGCGGCACATGTGGCGCGCGCATCGAGCCGGGCGAGGCGTTCTGCGGGCAGTGCGGCAGCCCTGTCGGGGCGGGCGCCGACTACACCCGCGATATGACGGTCAGCGACTCGTCGCGCTATGGCCCCGGCACCGGCGCGTGGGGGGACGGTGGAGGCGACGCGCCCACCGAAGCCTACGACTACCCGCCACCACCGGTCGTGGCGCCCTACAATCGCGGGGGGCTATCGGGTGGATCGTATACGCCGTCGCGCTTCGGTGCCACCCCAGCCCCATCATCCGCCGCATCGCGCACCAATCGCACCCTCTTCGGCCTGTTATGCCTGGTCGGGAGCCTGCTCAGCGCCGCTGGGGCGGTCTATCTCGCCATCAAGTGAGAGCGCTGCTCGGGTAAGGCCAGGGTGCCCCGTGATCTAGGAAACCAGGTGGGATGCCCAACCATCAGTTGCAGCGAGCACTGGAGGAATGAGCCGGGACCACCCGGAGCGTGGGTTGCGTATTGTAGTGCCTGATATACAAGCAGCCGCGCCGCCAGAGGGAGAATGCGCCGCCATGCAGACACGCTCCAATTCCACCGACTCCGCCTCTTCTGCTACGGACGGCGCGGGAGATACCGCGCGCCAGACTGGCGAGATCGCCAAGGCTGAATACGAGGCCATCGCGGGTTTCCGCTACGCCATCCGTCGTTATCTGCGCTTCAGTGAGCAGGCAGCACGCGCCGCCGGTATCACGCCCCAACAGCATCAGCTCATGCTCGCCATCAAGGGGTTTCCGAACCGCGAGCGCGCTACCATCTCCGAGCTGGCCGACCGGCTCCAGATGCGCCAGCACAGCATGGTCGGGCTTGTGGATCGTACCGAAGCCCAGGGACTCGTGCGCCGCGAGCACGGTGTGGTGGACCGCCGGCAGGTCTTCGTCTCCCTCACGCCAAGCGGCGAAGAGACGTTGCGTCGCCTCATCGGCCAGCATCGCCGCGAGCTCACCAACATGCGCAACACGCTGGTATTGGTCGGCGAAGCGCCCGCCCAATGAGCGATATGCCAGCCATCCAGGCTGGGCCAGCCATGCTCCCGCAGCCTACAGCTCCGTGGCGTTGGCGCGCCCCGCTGGCGCTTCGCTCGCATCGCTCTTCTCTGCGTCCACCTCTTCTGGCGCGGAAGCCGCCGGCACCTCTTCGATGGGCACGCCAGGGGCCGCGGTGATGGGCGGCTCTCCAGTGGGCGTCCCCTCGCTAGCCTCCTCATCCGCACGCGCCTCGCCCCACGCCAGCCGCCCTGCTGGCTGCGGATACTCGCGATAGAAACGCTTGCCCAGTACCCAGCCGATCCGGCCAAAGAGCGCGATCAGTACGACCGCCGCGGCCAGCGTCAGCACGAGCGCGACGGGTGTGGAGAGGACCCGGAAGTTGCTGAGCTGTGCGAGCGGCGCACCGATCAGCCCACAGAGCATGCAGGCGACCACCAATCCCAGCAGGCAGCCGAGGTAGCCGCCGTGGGTCGGCCAGTCAAAGCCGGGAGGCGTTGCCCCTTCATAGGGATCGTCGAGAGCGTCGCGTGCCGGCGTGAACGCTTGCCGCTCTGGTGTGGGCGGCTCGCCGGGTGGTTGACTTGACACGGGAAGCGGGAGTCCTCTAGCGGCGCCCTCAGAGGGTACCGAACTGGCGATCGCCGGCGTCGCCGAGGCCGGGGCAGATGAAGCCGCGTTCATCCAGCCGCTCGTCGAGCGCCGCGAGATACACTGGCACGTCCGGGTGAGCCGCGCGGAGCTTGGCCAGGCCATACGGTGCGCCGATCAAGCCGATGTAGCGCAGATGGGGCACGCCGTAGCGCTTGAGGGTATTGAGCGCGTCAATCGCCGAGCCGCCCGTCGCCAGCATCGGGTCCACCGAGAAGCATACCTGGAGGTTATTGGCGCGCGCCAGATTATTGTAGTACTCGATCGGCTCAAGGGTGGCCTCATCGCGCCGCAAGCCCAGGTGCCACACCTGCGCGTCGGGTAACACCTGCCGGAAGCCCTCCGCCAGCCCCAGACCCGCCCGCAGGATCGGGACGATGCCCACGCCGCCGGCGAGGTAGGCGCCGCCGGTAGGCTCCAGCGGCGTCTCGATCCGTGCCGGCACTGTCGCCAGATCCTGCGTCGCTTCGTAGGCCATCAGTGTGCCCAGCTCGCGCACCAGCCGGTAGAAGTCGCGCGGCAGCGTCTCGCGATCTCGCAGCATGGTGATCTTGTGGGCCACCACGGGGTGCTCGGAAATGTGGACATCAGGCAGCCCCAGCACCGACTCACGGCTCGGCTGCGCTACTCCCCGCATCGGCAGCATCCGCGACGCCGCTGGCTCCTCGTGCATACATTCCGCCCTCTGAATCAAACGTGCCACGCGCTTTCCTCTGCGCCGCGCGGAGATCTCCGCGGCCCGGCCGCGGAGCGTCAAGGAGGCGTGGCAGCCAGTGGCGCGGCCATGCGCCAGTGTCGCATATCACGCCGCCAGGGGTCAAGCGGTGCCCGGTTCCTTGCGAGATTGGGCTAGAACTGGAAGTAGATGAACCGTACCGCCGTGTGCGGCGGCCACAGCACCAGCAGCGTGATCGCCAGCGTGTAGAGTGCGGGACGCGCGGCAACGCTGCTCGCCCATTGTAGCCAGACAATGTCTACGCGGCTCGCGGCGACCGACCACAGCTTGAGCGCCGGCACCCGCACCAGCGACCACAGCCAGCCCAGCACCACCACCGCACTGGCGCCAAAGAACAGCAAGGCCGGCGTGGAGAGCGGGTTGAAGCTGTAGCCGAGCATGGCGGGCCGCGAGAAATTCAGCGCTGTCCCTAGCATCTGGACTGCGCCGGTGAGCGTATCGGCGCGGAAGAGCAGCCAGCCGACCGATACTAGCGCCAGCGTGATGGCACGCGCGAGCAACTGTGACGGCCAGAGCTTCATCAGGAGTCGGTATGGCGCCGTCGTGCCGACCGAGCGGCTCCACAGGCGGTGACCGCAGAGCAGCACGCCCTGATAGACTCCCCAGACCATGAAGTGCCACTGCGCACCATGCCACAAGCCCCCCAGCGCCATCGTGAGCATCAAATTGAGGTAGATGCGCGCCGGCCCCACCCGCGAGCCACCCAAGGGGATGTAGAGATAGTCACGCAGCCAGGTGGAGAGCGACATGTGCCAGCGGTGCCAGAACTCGGCGGGACTGGCGGACTGGTAGGGGCGCTGGAAGTTCTCGGGCACACTGAAACCCAACAGTTGCGCGCTGCCGCGGCCGATGTCGGTGTAGCCGGAG
>DASUBU010000251.1:0-5009 GCA_035763125.1 Ktedonobacterales bacterium | reverse complement strand
TGCCAAGCCCCAGGCTGCGCCACCGCTCCAGTTACGCATATGTCTATAATGAATGATCGGGCAGGGACCGCGTAGCGCACTCGCGGGAGCGCAGGAGGGGCAACCATGACATGCGATCAGTGCCGGGGCATCGAGGGTATCTTTGGTCAGCGCCAGGCAGAGCGGCAGCTCAACGGCTACCGCAAGCGCGGCCCCGCCAAGACCACACGCATGCTGATCTCAGCGCTCGAAGCCCAAGGCGTCAGCGGCCTGACGCTGCTCGACATCGGCGGCGGCATCGGCGCGATTCAGCTTGGCTTGCTGAAAGCGGGCGTGACGACCGCCACCGACGTTGACGCCTCCACGGGCTACATCGCCACCGCGCGGACCGCGGCCGAGGGCGAAGGGCTGGCAGATCGCATCGCCTACCGGCATGGCGACTTCACGGCGCTCGCGCCGGAGGTGGCGCCCGCCGGCATAGTCACCCTCGACCGAGTGATCTGCTGCTACCACGATATGCGCGGGCTGGTCAGCCAGTCAGCGGCCAAGGCGGCCAAGCTCTACGGCGTCGTCTATCCGCGCGATACGTGGTGGACGCGGGCGTTCGTCGCCGCGGGCAATTTCTTCTTGCGGCTGCGGCGCGATCCCTTCCGCGCTTTCGTGCATCCCACGGCAGCGGTGGACGCTCTCATACGCAGTGGCGGGCTGGCGCCGCGCTTCCTTCGCAACGCCGGCCCATGGCAGGTCGTCGTCTATGTCCGCTCCGCCTGAACCAGTAAGAGGAGTGGAGGCTGACGCCTGCATGCACACGTCCTGCTATTGGCCGCTAGTGCCCGATCGTGTACCAGGGATTGTTCCCGCCGCCAGCGCTGACACTCCCCGCGCCTGCGCCTAGCGTGAAGCGCTCCACGTTGGGCGTTGTCGAGCTCGCAAGATCGGCCGTGCCAGTCCAGAGCGTCGTGCTGCGCCAATCCCACACGGCGTAGGTGCTGCCGTCTGGATGGTAGGTGTGGAGGTCTGGGTCACCGCTCGCTCCGCTCGACGTCACACTGGCAGTCAACATTGAGGGAGAGGGGAAAGCGCGCGCGATCGAGACGAAATGCCCGTCTGGCGAGAGCTGCATGCGCGTGAAGGTGGTTGAAGTCGCGTAGCTCGCAATGCGGGATGCGCCGCTGCCGTCGGCATGGGCATAGTAGAACTGTGAGCTGCCAATGCCTTCGCCGGAGTCGCTCGCCGACGCGGTCACGCGCTGATAGACGATGTGCGTGCCGTCAGCCGAGGCGTCAAAGCCCGGCTCGGTGCGATCCCCAGGCGAGCACATGCAGATGTGGTCCGCACCCAGGCTGATCGAGCCTGACATGAGAGCATGGCTGGCCATGTCAAAGCGCTTGAGCAAGAAGGTTCGGTGTGTGACGCCTGATGTGCCGGAGATGGTGACAAAGAAGAGGGTGTTGCCGCGTAGCACCGCGTCCGGGGCAAACGTGTAGGAGCTGCCGCTATTGCTGGCGATAGTGCCCACGGCCGTGCTGTGTGCCGTGCCGAGCTTGTATTTATACACGCTGTGGCTGTCGGTCCACCAGATCGTGGAGTTATTGATCCACCCCGCCTGGCGGAGGGACAGCATGATGTTGGCCGCGAGCGTCGTCGGACCGTGCACGAGGCTCGCCGCGCCGGTCGCGGCATTCACCACATAGAGGTCACCCTGCTCCGGCCCATCGCCGCATGCCCCACTGCCCCAGCCGCCAACGATATGGGCGAGGTCTGGTGAGAAGACCGGCGGGCTCCAGTGCTCGTCGCGCACGCAGTCGCCGGATGGCCTGGCCATGTGGGTCACCTGGTGGGCGGATCCGTCATTGACACTCGCCCAGATCTGGCCGACGCCGGCACTATCCTGTTGGAACCAGGCCAGCGCGTGCCGAGGGGGCGTCGGCGTGGCCGCAGGAGCGGGCGACGTGGCGGTGGCACCGGGCGACGCGGGTGTACCGGTGCCGGTAACGGTAATGGAACCAGAGGACGAGCTGGCGGCGCACCCACTGAAAGCGCACCCCAAAAGGACAAGGATGATCGAGAACAGGGCGCCAAGCTTGATGAGTCCTGCACGTGGATGCAGCATACGCATACTTTCTTTCTCCACATACCTCGAGCGTTTCCAGGCACGCCCAGGCGAACGAGACGGAGCCACTCCCCCGCTACTCGTGTCAATGAGCAGCGTCGAGTAGATTCGGATACAACGGCGGAGTACTGTGGCCCATCTCACACATCACACGATCGCAGAGCGGGTTTCTCGTACCGGGGTTGCCCCTACCCCTCTAATTGATCACGGCTATCACGCCTATCAGGAGGGGAAGACCTGACGCGCGCCGTCACCTCACAGGCCGCCGGGATCCCTCACGGCGCCCTCTTCTCTATTCGACTGATGAGTAACCCAAGAGTAACCGTGCGACACCTGCCACAAGTGCAGGGATGGATCAAAGCGCTTTGGGGCCGCGGCCGAAGGCATGGAGGAAGCTCCGCCTGCATGTGCAAAGCGGTGCAGGCAGACGAACATGCTCTTGAGGTGAGCGCTCTCACATCGCCGGGATAGGGATGCAGCCGACCGAGAGGCGCACGAAGTCGTCGCTGTAGCCGAACGCGCCGCCCGGCACGCCGGCGATGCCCGTCTTGCTAAAGAGTGTGAAGACATCTTCGCCGGGGTTGAGCTGGCTCCAGTTGTAGACCGTGCTGTCGTCGTCGAGGTTGACCTGCGCGAAGACGTGGTGCTCCGCGTTCAGCTTCTGTAGCTGCGCAATCAGACGTGTGCGGCGGTGGCGGTAGAGCGCGCGAATGCGCTCCTGCAGCTCAGGCTGCTCGGCGAAGAGCCGCAGGTCAGCCATGTAGCGGAGCTGCCAGTCGGCGGGCAGCGAGGCAACCGTATTGATCCAGCCGGGGATGACCCGCGCGGCGAGCGCCGGATCGCCGAAGCCAACCCAGCCGCAGCGGTCGCCGGTCAGCGTGTGCGTCTTGGAGAAGCTGGAGACGAAGACGGTGCGCTCCAGCACGCCGGGGCGCGCAAACTCGGCCATTCGCGCGCGGTCCTCGTCCGGGTCGCCGGTGCCGATGTAGGCCAGGTCGGCGACCAGCAGCACCTCGCGGCCAGGATACTCGCCCAGCACGTCGAAGAGCGCGCGCAGCTCGGCGGGAGAGTAGGCGAAGGCGGTGGGATTGTTGCTGACCGTGAGGTAGATCGCGCGGATATCGCCGGCCTCATCCAACGCCTGGCGCAGCATCGGCGGCGTGACCTTGAAGTGGTCTTCGGGACGCGTGTAGAGACGGTGGATGCGGTAGCCAAGCGACCTGGCCTGCCACTCTGGCACGTTGAAGCACGGCGCGGGGAAGATCACCGCCATCTCGGTGATGCCCTGGCCACGCAGCGCCGCGCAGTAGCCGCGGAAGAACTTGTCCAGGCCATCGAGGGCGCCCAGGCTGACGTGGATCTGGCTAGCGGGCAGCGTGTAGCCCCAGTGCCGCTGGGCGAAGTCCGCCAGCATCTCGCGCAGGATCGGATTGCCGATGCCCACCACATCGTACATCCGCAGATCCCAGTGGCGCGCGAGCAGCTCGCGCTCGAAGTCGAGCATGGTCTCGCGAATCCAGCGATACGTCTCGCCGGTCGAGACCCGCCCGCCGATCACCTCACCCGGCAGCGCAAGGCCCATGTCGTCGGCCAGCGAGACAAATTCGGGGCCATCATCGCTTGGACTGACACCGCGCAGATCTACATCGCCGATCGTTCGGTTCACAATCTCAGTGGCGATCACGTCGTCGGGGATGCCAAGCTCGCGGCAGGTCTCCTTCAGGTCCATCACCATACGCGCCATCACGCGAATCGGCGCGGCGCCGTCGGCCAGTTGTGGGCGATAGCGCTCGGCGACCTCGTCGCGCAGGCGTGCGATGGTCGCGCGGAAATCCTGGTGGCCGTTAGCCTTTGGCTTGGGTTGCGGCGTCGCGGTGGGGCGTGTGGGGGAAGGAGCGCCGGTGGCGCGTTTCCGACGTGTGGCGCTCGCTGTATCGGCGATGGAGGCTGCGGACGCGTTCGTGGTGGACTCGCTCAGCGCAAATGACGGATCCCCGCTCGACATGCTCGACTCCTTTGGACCGTCCCGCGGCGCTCGTGATGCGGCACGCAAGGGACGTGCGACCGTGGCGCTCGGTCTGCTCCGGGTGGCGCCATTGCCCCCGGCCACAGGCAGTCTACCATAGCCGGAAGGCGCGCGGCAAAGCGAGCCAGCTTCACCGCGAGGCGCTCCGCCTGTCAGCGCTATTCCCCTCCGCACCCTCTGGACCAGCTCTGGCCCGCGGAGCCGCTGAACGCTACACCCGAGAGCACGTCCGCTTGCGGATGCCGCGGTGAGAAGATGATAGTATCCTGACTTACACACGCCCACCTGCCATCCACATTTTCAGCAAAAGAAGGAGCGAACGCGTGAGCGCAGACACCGACAAGGAGCCACAGCACGGCTACGCCACGGTAAACGGCCTCGACATCTACTATGAGATTCACGGCAGCGGAGAGCCGCTGATCGTGCTTCCCGGCGGATTCATGACCGTTGAGGCGACGGGCGCGATTGTGCCGCAGCTTGCCGCGTCGCGGCGCGTGATCGGCGTCGAGCTGCAAGGGCATGGCCACACCGCCGACATCGAGCGCGCGCTGCGCTTCGAGTCGATGGCGGACGATATCGCCGCCCTGATTGAGCATCTCGGGTTGGAACGGGCCGACCTCTTCGGCTATTCGCTGGGGGGCGGCGTCGCGCTCCAGACCGCTATCCGGCACCCGGAGATAGTGCGCAAGCTGACGCTCGTCTCGACTCCCTTCAAGCGCGATGGCTGGTATCCCGAGGTCCTCATGGGCATGGCCGCCATCAGCGTCGAAGGGTTTGCCGGGACGCCGATATATGAGGCCTATCTCAAGACCTCGCCCAAGCCCGAGGCCTGGCCAACCTTCGTCGCCAAAATGCGGTACCTGCTGGGCGAGGACTACGATTGGGGCACCG
>DASUBU010000250.1:0-50801 GCA_035763125.1 Ktedonobacterales bacterium | reverse complement strand
CTGGCATGGTGGGCGCTTGGTGTGGGGGGTGTCTTCTATATGATCGTGATGGCCGTCGGAGCGCAAAGAGCGGAGAGACGTGCCCGATGAGTGCCTTGCTCGCGAGGTCTGTCGAACATATCTAGTTCCCGCAACTATTCTTCTCCGCCTTGCTGTTATTCATCAAGCTACCTAACATAATGTGCTTCTCGGGCACTGATGCGGACGGAGGCTGAGGATGGAGCGTGTTGGGGAAGTCGTCCTCGTAGCGTTTATCGTGGTGCCGCTCATCGGACCAGGAGCCTTGTCGCAGGCGAGTCGCACAGTATCCGTGCTGCGCCGGTGGCCGATCCAAGTGCCCCCTTGGGGCCTCGCCCTATGGCGCTTCGCGCGCTGGTGCTTGCGGGGCCTTGCGCTCAGTTTATTTGCTGTACTGGTGCTCGCTGCAATACTCGGGGTAGTAGTCGACCGCGAGTCACCAACCCTGAGCACGCTCATGTCCTGGTGGACAGGCCTCGTAGCACTCGGCATTGTGTTCAGCTTGGCAACTTGGCTGCTTGGGTGGCTGCTCGGACTGGTTTGGTACGCCGCGCTCCGCATCGCTGCTGCGCGGCACTCGCACGCCCAGCCGAGGCACGAGGTCTGAGCGACGCGCTAGCCTGGGTGTTCGTCTGACGCTCGCGGCACTGAAAGTGCCGGCGCACGGCACTATGGGCTGAAGCCCCAGCGATCGACAATGACTCGGCATGAAGTCGTGAGACCGCAGGTCTGATCTGCTGTGCTGCCGGCTATTGAGCGACGACCTGAGCGCGGCGGGCACGGGCCTGGCGGGCGACCCGCGTGGCGGGCGGCACCGTCTCGATCGGCGGCAGCGGTGGACGCGCGGGGGACCTGCGGGCACTGCCGGAAGCGGGAGGCGAGACTTCGCCCGCGCCGAGCCGTGAGGGCACCAGCGCCACCGGCAACACGTCGTCCATCGTCTCGACCGGCACGAAGAGCAGCCGCTCGCGCACATCCTCGGGGAGCTCATCGAGGTCTTTGAGGTTGCGGCGTGGCAGGATAATCGTGCCGATGCCGGCGCGATAGGCTGCGAGCGCCTTCTCCTTGACACCGCCGACGGGCAGCACACGCCCGCGCAGCGTAATCTCGCCGGTCAGCGCCACGTCGCGGCGCAGGGGCTTCTCGGCCAGCGCGGAGATCATCGCCGCCGCCATCGTGATGCCGGCGGAGGGGCCGTCTTTGGGGATCGCTCCGGCCGGCAGGTGGATGTGCAGGTCGCGCGACTCGTGAAAGCCATCGGGCAGGCCGAGGCGGCAGGCGCGCGAGCGGATGAAGGTCAGCGCCGCCTGGGCGGATTCCCGCATGACGTCGCCGAGCTGGCCGGTCAGCGTTAGGGTGCCGCGGCCGGGGACCGCCATCACCTCGACGGTAGTCAGGTCGCCGCCGCCGGCCGTCCAGGCAAGGCCGGTGGCGACGCCAATCTCATCGCGCTCCTCAGCCTCGGAGGGGAAGTGCTTCTGCGGGCCGAGGTAGGCGGGGACCTTGGCCGCGGTGACGGTCGCCTTGTGGCGGCGGCCCTCGGCCACGCGCCGTGCCACGCGCCGCATGACGCCGCCGATCTCGCGTTCCAGGCCGCGCACGCCCGCCTCGTAGGTATACTCACGGATGACGCGGCGTAGCGCGCCGTCGTCTATCTCGACGCGCGCCTCGGAGAGGCCACAGTCGCGCACCTGGCGGGGCACCAGGAAGTCGCGGGCAATGCGCAGCTTCTCTTCCTCGGTGTAGCCGGAGATCTCGATGACTTCCATGCGGTCGCGCAGCGGCGCTGGGATGGTATCCAGCACGTTGGCGGTGACGACGAACATCACACGTGAGAGGTCATACGGCACTTCGAGGAAGTGATCGGAGAAGGTGCTGTTCTGCTCGGGGTCGAGCACTTCGAGCAGGGCGGCGGCCGGATCGCCGCGGTAGTCGCTGGCGAGCTTATCAATCTCGTCAAGCACGAAGACCGGATTGACAGTGCCAGCGGTCTTCATCCCCTGGATGATGCGGCCAGGTAACGCGCCGACGTAGGTGCGGCGGTGGCCGCGAATCTCGGCCTCGTCGCGTACGCCGCCCAGCGAGATGCGCACGAATTGGCGGCCCAGCGCCTCGGCGATCGAGCGGCCGAGCGACGTCTTTCCGACCCCTGGAGGACCCGCCAGGCAGAGGATGGGCGTGCGGCCATCGGGCGCGAGCTTGCGGACGGCGATGTATTCGAGGATGCGGTCCTTGACCTTTTCGAGGCCGAAGTGCCGCCGATCGAGCACCTCGGCCACCGCGCGCAGATCTAGCCGGTCGGCGCTGCGCTCGCGCCAGGGCAGTGAGGCGAGCCAGTCGAGATAGTTGCTGACGACGGCGGATTCGGGCGACATAGGTGGCATGCCCTGGAGGCGTTCGAGCTCTTTGAGGGCGCGGGCGTGGGCTTCCGGGCTGAGTCCGCGGGCTTCGATGCGCGCGCGCAGCTCCTCGGTCTCGTGATGCGAGGGGTCGCGCTCGCCCAGCTCGCGGTGAATCGCGCGCAACTGCTCGCGTAGGAAGTACTCGCGCTGGCCCTTCTCGGCCTCCTGCTGCACTTCGTCGTGGATCTTGTGCTCCAGCTCCAGCACGCTCAGCTCGCGTCGCAACAGTTGGCAGGCCATACGCATGCGCGCGGAAATATCAACGGTCTCGAGGATCTCCTGGCGGATAGCAATTGGCGGCTCAAGCTGAGCGACGAGATAGTCGGCTAGCGCGCCGGGATGCGAAATGTTGAGCGCCTGGATGTAGGCGTCTTCGGCCAGCCGCTGGCTGAGCTTGGTGACGCCCTCGAAGAGGCGCAGGGCCGTGCGTGTCAGCGCTTCGATGCGCTCGCCGGTTTCGTCGGCGTCATCGAGCGCGATGCCGCGAATGCGCCCGTATGGAGTGTGCTGTAGCCAGCGCTCGACGCGCACGCGCCGCAGCCCCTGCACCAGCGCACTGCTCGATCCATCGGGCATGCGCAGCAGGCGCGTGATGAGCGCTTCGGTGCCGACGTGGTAGACCTCCTGATAGGTGGGGTCTTCGATCTCCTCGGAGCGCTGGGCGACGATGAAGATGAGCTGCTCGCCATCCATCGCGGCCTGCACGGCGTTGAGCGCCGCCTCGCGGTCCACATAGAGCGGCACGACCATGTTCGGCAGCAGCACGGAATTGCGTAGCGGCAAGACCGGCAGATCGCGGTACTGGGGTGCGGGGGGGCCGACCAGGTCACCATCCTCGCCGCTGGGAGCTGTCTCCGCCAGGCGGAGTGGGCGCATCTCGGCAATCGCCGCGCTACGCGCGCGCGCGGATCGGCGGGTGGTGCGAGGGCGGCTCTGCATCGGTCTCTCCTATTGCACGGTCTCGGTTCTGCCGGCGTGCCGTGGGCCTGATTTAATCGCTCCTTCGCGGGCTGTGCCCGAACCACTGCGGCTGCCCGCCTGCCCGTCTCCAAGTATACCTGGGGCGACGGCCAGAGACAACCCATCGGCCGGCAAACGGCCTTGGCTGGCTAGGACCCATCCCATGCGGAGCGATTCCCCACTGCCCTCATGACGGATGAGATGTCCGTGAAGCCACGTCCTATCGGGATTTGCCCCCCCCTCTAGTCAGGCAACGGGTGTATTGGCAGGCCGGTATTGTGAAAACTCACCGGGCGGTGTCGTGGATGTGGCCCGAAAGTTGCGGCCAGGGGGGATGTTAGGAGTGCCGGACAGCATGCGGTGCCGGCCAGTGGCTCAGCCGGAATGTGATATAGTGAATGCTGCAGCAACGTTGCACTCCGGACGAGCGGACAACGTGGTGGAAGCTCCCTCCGCGCGGCGGCGCGAAGGCTCGCAGCGGGTAAGACGGCGGTGGCGACGCGAAGCGACGCGTGGACGGTGGAGCTGCAGGAAGGGGCGATGGGCGTGGAGTACCAGTTTCCGCGGTGCCGGAAGTGTGGCGCAGGCGACCTTGTGCCGTTGTCGGATTTCGGCAGTCAGGGCGCTTCGATCCAGTACAAAGCCTGGGTCTGCACTAATCCGAACTGCCTGTACAATGTCAAGATTCGGAATGGCGACATCATCATCAACGAACCGGTGAGTGATGGCTCCATCCACTCGTATCGCTCTGCTCGCTAGCCACGCAGCGGTCGAGCATCGCGCTCGACGCAAGGTGTTGGCTGGAGGCTAGGGCTATCGGGCGTGCCGCCGTCGCCGCTAGGTGCCGGCGCTCGCCCTATTGTTGTGTCGTAAACGTGTGCGCGACGTGTCGCGCGTCGCGCGATTGAGGGTTGATCTGTGTTCAAGCGTTGGCGAGAAGGACTGTTCAAGCGCCCTGAGGAGGGCCAGCCTCAACACGCGCCGCCGGCCGAGGCAGCTACCGAGGCTCCGGCCGAGGCACCACCATCTGAGGCGCCGCCTGCCGATGCTCCGCTGGCCGCACCCGAGGTACGAGCGCCATCCCCCGCGCCGTCGCCCGCCCCGCCGCCCGTGATTGCCGAGCCAGTAGTGGCGCAGGCGCCGGGGCTGGCCGAGGCCGAGGCGGAGGAAGAGCTGGAGCAGCGGGCCGAGGAGCAGGCGGAAGAAGAGCTAATCCCGCACGCTGAGCCAGCGGCCGCCGCACAGCCGGCCGCGCAAGACTCGCGTGGTGGCGGCCTGTTTCGCAATCCCTTCAAGCTGAGTCTCGGGCGGACGCGCCAGCTTTTCGGGCGTGTCACACAGGCCTTTGAAGAGGATGAGGAGATCAGCGAAGACCTCTGGGACGAGCTGGAGGAAACACTGATCACCGGCGATGTTGGCGTGCAGACAACCGACAAGCTGATGCAGTCGCTGCGCGACCGTGCACAGGCCGAAGGCATGACACACGCGCGGCAATTGCGTGAAGCGCTCAAGGAAGAGCTGGAGCTGATGCTGGGCGAGCCGGAGCCGCTAATGGTGTCGGAGACGTCGCCCATCTCGGTCTATCTGGTGATCGGGGTGAATGGCGTGGGCAAAACGACCTCTATCGCCAAGCTGGGCAATCAGCTCAAGCGCCAGAAGCACCGCGTTATGTTGGCCGCTGGCGACACGTTCCGCGCCGCGGCGATCGAGCAGCTTCGGACGTGGGGTGAGCGCGTCGGATTGCCGGTCATCAGCCACCAGCATGGGGCCGATCCCGGCGCCGTGGTCTACGACGCAATGCAGGCGGCTCAGGCGCGTGGGGCCGATGTGCTGATCGTGGATACGGCTGGGCGGCTGCACACGAAATTCAATCTGATGGAGGAGCTGAAGAAGATCATGCGGGTCCTCCAGAAGTACGATCCTGAGGCGCCGCACGAGGTGTTGCTGGTGATAGACGCGACCGTCGGCCAGAACGGGCTGCTGCAAGCCAAACAGTTCGTCCAGGATGCCGGCGTGAGCGGCGTGATCCTCACCAAGCTGGACGGCACGGCGCGCGGAGGCATCGTCTTTGCGGTTGCCTCAGAGCTAGGCCTGCCAATCAAGTTCATCGGTACCGGCGAGCAGGTGGGCGACATCGCGCCGTTTGACCCTGTCGAATTCGTGGACGCGCTGTTCGAGGACGACTAGCGCACTGGCAGCAAGCGAGTCACAACCGGCGCGCTACGGCGTTGAATGGTGAGCCGCCCGTAGCCAGCCAGGAGCTTACCCGTGCTGGCGAGCTGGCGTGGCGCACAGTCTTGACGGCCTTGACATGGTGTACGAAGATAGAAGCCGGCGGAAATGCCGGGTCATCCGGAGGAGCAGACGGTGAAACAGGAGTCGCAGCCGGCGCTGCCCAGGTCCAGCGAGGCGGGAGCCGAGCCGGAAGGCGCTATGCGCTCACTGCCTGATAAGCTCCTGGAGAAATGCCCAAGCTGCAAGGATCTGTTGGTCGGCAAAGACCTGGGCAAGAACCTGCGCGTGTGTCCGCGCTGCGGCTACCACTTCAAGCTCGATGCTGACGAGCGCATTCGCTATCTGGTGGATGATCCAGGGGCGTTTGAGTCGTTTTCCGGCGAGCTTCGCTCCGGCGACCCGCTAGGTTTCACATCGAAGGGCAAATCGTATCTGGCGGAGCTCGAAGCGCGCCAGCTCACCACGGGGCTGAGTGAAGCTGTTGTGGTGGGGAAGAGTACTATCGAGGATATGCCGCTGATCCTCGCGGTGATGGACTTCCGGTTCATTGGCGGCAGCATGGGATCGGTGGTAGGCGAGCGTATTACGCAGGCCATCGAGCGAGCGGCAAGCGAGCGTATCCCCCTGTTGATCGTCTCGGCATCTGGTGGCGCGCGCATGCAAGAAGGTTTGCTGGCGCTGATGCAAATGGCCAAGACCTCCGCCGCGCTGACGCGGCTGGCCGCGGCGGGTGCTCCGTTCATCTCGCTGCTGACCGATCCGACGACCGGCGGTGTGCTGGCGAGCTTTGCCATGCTGGGCGATGTGATCCTGGCCGAGCCAGGCGCAGTCATCGGTTTCGCCGGGCCGCGCGTGGTCGAGCAGTTCATGCATCAGAAACTGCCCAGAGACACCAATACATCTGAATTCGTCCTGCAGCACGGCATGATTGACGCAGTGGTCCATCGCCGCGATCTGCGCCCCACCCTCGCACGGCTGCTCCGCTTCTACAGTCAGCCTCGCGACTGATGCGCTGTAGCGTTACCCGTGACGCAGGAGGATATTGGTCATGTCGTACGATCTCGACTTCGAGCGTCCGCTGCTCGATATGGACAAGCGCATCCAGGCACTGCTGAAGAAGGGCGAAGCCAAGCTCAAGCCTGATGAGCGCATCCAGCTGCGCGAGCTGCAGACTCAGATTGAGCGACGGACTCGTGAGATCTACGGCAGCCTCGCCGCCAGTCAACGCGTACAGGTGGCCCGTCACCGCCAGCGCCCGTACGCCGCCGACTATATCAAGCTGATGTGCGATGATTTCTTCGAGCTACGCGGTGACCGGCGCTTTGCCGACGACCGCGCCATCATCGGCGGACTGGCAAGCATCGAGGGCCGTTCAGTCGTGCTGATAGGGAGCCAGAAGGGTCGCGAGACGAAGGAGAAGCTGGAGCGCAACTTCGGGCTGACGCACGCCGAAGGCTACCGTAAAGCGCAGCGACTCATGCGACATGCCGAGCGGTTTCACCTGCCGGTGGTGACGCTGATTGATACCTCAGGCGCCGCTCCTGATCTGGAGGCTGAGCAGCGCGGCATTGCCCAGGCGATTGCCGAGAGTCTATTCGTGATGGCGGAGCTGCGGTCGCCGATTGTGAGCGTGGTGACGGGCGAGGGCGGCAGCGGCGGTGCGCTTGGTATCGGCGTGGCCGACCGCATTCTGATGTTTGAGAACTCGATCTACACGGTCGCCAGCCCGGAGGCGGCGGCTTCGATCCTCTTCCGCGACAATGGACAGTGGGCCGCCGCGGCCAACGCGATGAAGATCTGCGCGCAAGATCTGATGGCGCTTGGACTGATCGAGGAGATCATCGCCGAGCCGCTGGGCGGCGCGCATCGCGATCCCGCCACCGCCGCCGCCAGCCTCAAAGAGGCCGTCTTGCGGCATGTGGGCGAGCTGGAGGAGCTCTCCGCGGATTGTCTGGTCGAGCGGCGCTATGAGCGCTACCGCAAGATCGGCGCATACGCGACCGAAGTGCAGGCGATCGGCGCGTTGAGCTAGCGACCTCAGCAAGGTATTCGGGGTTAGGTGGAGGCTGGGCCAGCATGCCGGCATCCGACGAGCGAGACCAAACGCCTCGCCAGCACGGCAAGCAGGCGAGGGCGCCGTACCCGTTCATCTTCTCCAAGGATCCCTTCGACCCCCGCCGTTTCGCGAGGCCATGGATGCCCTATCTGCCGGCATACAACGCTCCGTCGCGCGCTGCCACCGCGTTCTCGCTCGCGGTCCTGGTCGGCGTCGGCGCTCTGACACTGATTAGCATCATCTTGAGCCTCATGGGCAGGTGAGCGACAAGCCCGCCACGCCCATGCCACGCCAGAAGCACCTGCGCGCGTGGGATGCAAGTCGCCACCCGAACGGTGTAGTACTCGCCTGACGCGCGTGGCCGGCACTACCGGCACGCATGCTATACTCCCGGCGACAAGCCCCTCGTTGGGAGTCTCCTTTTGTCTCGCTCGCCGTGGGTCGGATGCCTGTGCTTCCGCCTCGGTGGCGCTCAACATGCCTGATGGTGGATGCCGTGCACACACGCGCGACCAATGGCGACGCGGTACCGGTTCGGATTGCGACGGCCGATCCGCACCGCCTGCTGAAATGGCCAGTTGCCGCGGGCGGCGATGCGCTCCCCGATCCAGATGCGCCGCGCTGGTATGCGCTGTTGCAGCGTACGCACGCACTGCGCGCGCCAGCCAGCTTCGAGACGCTACTCGCGCCGTTGGTGCTGCATGAGCGGCTGCGGCCACACCCATATCAGCTGCGAGTGGTCGAGCGGGTGCTGCGCGAGATGGCGCCGGCGGCCATCCTGGCAGACGAGGTGGGCCTGGGCAAGACGGTTGAGGCGGGCCTGATCTACAAGGAGCTTGAGCTGCGCGGGCTGGTGGAGTCGGTGCTGGTGCTGGCGCCCAAGGCGCTGCTCAGCCAATGGCAGGAAGAGCTGCGCGAGCGCTTCGACGCCGATTTTGTGCTGACAGACGAGAAGCGCTTCGCCGGCTGGGAGCGCGAGCCGCGCGTGATCTGCTCGCTGCCACAATTCGTGCGCTCGTTCGAGCGGGTGGCGACGCGGCCGTGGGATCTGCTGATCGTGGACGAGGCGCATCTGCTCGCCAATCCCGATTCGAAGCGGCGTCGCTGCGTCGCACTGCTGCGCGCCCGCTGGCGGCTGCTTCTGACCGCCACGCCAGTTGCCAACAAGCTCACCGATCTCTACAGCCTGATTGATCTGGTGGCGCCTGGCAAGCTCGGCACACGGCGCGAGTTCGAGGCGGAGTACGTCGCCGATCCCGGCACAGCGCGTGTCGCGCGGCCCGCGCGTCTGCCACAGCTGCGGGCGATCGTGCGTGATGTGACCTGCCGCACGCGGCGGGCAGAGACCGACATTCCGTTTGCGGGCCGCGCCGTCTCGACGCGCATCATTCCGCCTGCGCCTGATGAGGACGCGCTGATCACCGAGGTAACGGCGTATCTGCGTGCGCTCTACCGGCGACTGCCCGCGCATGCGGCGCGCGGGCGGGCCTCACCGTCGGGTGCGCTGCGGGTGAATCGAGGCGCGGTGATGCGCGAGATCATGGCGTTGCAGCAGTCGCTCTCCAGCCATCCGCGCGCCATCGAGCAGTCGCTGCGGGCGCGTGCCGGGCGGCATGCCGACGAGCGTGGCACGCTGCTGGCGCTGGCGGAGCGCTGCGGCGTGGCTGCCAGCGCTAAAGAGGCGCTGCTGCTGGAGGTGCTCGACGAGCTGCGCGGCGAGCCAGCGCTCGTCTTCACGCTGCGGCTGGAGACGGCGGCCAGGCTGCGGGAGGCCGTGGCGGCGCGCGGGCGTTCGGCGGAGTGCTATGTTGGCGCGCTCTCGCGGGCCCAGCGCGAGGCACTGGTGGGGCGCTTTAACGCGGGTGGGCTCGACACGCTGATCGCGACGGATGCTGGGGCCGAGGGCCTCAACCTGCAACAGCGCTGCTCGGTGGTCGTGAACTACGATCTGCATTGGAATCCGATGCGGATCGAGCAGCGTATAGGCCGCGTTCACCGGCTTGGGCAGGCGCACGATGTGACGGTGTACAATTTCGCGCTACGTGACACGATAGACGACTACGTGCTGCGACTGCTCTACCAGAAGATCAACCTGTTCACGATGACTGTTGGCGCGCTCGAAACGGTGTTGGCGGAGGCGCAGGACGGCGAGCTCGATCTGGAGGATCGCATTCTCGAAGCGCTGCTGCGCACAGAGAGCGACGAGACGCTCAGCGGTGAGGTCGCGGCACTGGGCGACGAGCTGCTGGCCGCGCTCGACCGCCAGCAGGCGGCTGAGACATTCACCGCGAGGATCTTGTCATGAGGCTGCTCTTCTGGCGCAAGCAGCGCCGTGACGCCGAGGATCGCCAACGCAGCGGCGTGGCGACGGTTCCGAGGGACACCCGTGCCGCACCGCATGCGGCCCAGACGGAGCTGCATGGCGCTGCCTTGCGCTTTGCGCGCGATGCGCTGGTGCTGGCGGGTGCGCGGGTACGCGTTGACGACCCCGATCTGCTCACTGCCATGCTGTCCGACGGGACGACACGCCGATATACCGGCTCGCTTGCGCGGGCACGGGCAGAGGCCGATGCCGTGCTGCTGGTTCCAGGCGGCGCGGCGCTGGCCGAGCTGGTAGCAGACTGCGCCGCGCGAGCCGCCCGTGTCGCCTTCGCCTTGCCGCCGGCGGGCGATGCAATTGCGCTCGTACAAGACGCGCTTGCCGCACTGGCCCCGGGCTGTGGCCGATGCGCGCATGGGCCAGAAGCACCGAGCGCGGCGCTGTGCGATACGTGCCCACTGCGCAGTGGCAGTGTTGTGCTGGCGGGGCTTGGGCGCGTCTCGGCGGTCCACGAGCGCCAGCGCGCCCAGACCTTCGCGGTCGAACTCACGTATCTCGCGACGTATCGCAGCGCGGCGGGACGGCGTGACGAGTGGCGGAGGCTCGCCTATGAGCTGCCCAGCGGCGAGGCGACTGCGGTTGTGCCGCACGGGGCACTTGCCGGTGCGGAGCCAATGGCGCTCCATCCACGTTTAGGCGAGATGGTGGCACACGTCGCGCCGCGGGCGGACTCTGACCTTGCGCGAGAGCTGGAGGCGGGTGGCGCGGTGCTGGCGCTACAGTCCGAGGCAGAGTATCAGCGGCGGCTGCGCGATGTGCTGATGACGTACGAGCGGCTGGTGAGCGAGTCGCCCGAGATGCGCGCTGAGCTAGACCTCGCGCTGGCCGCCGAGCGCGAGCGCGTGGCCGATATCTACGCGGTGGATGTGACGGCGGAGCTACAGGCCGTGGCGGTGGTGGCGTCGAGTGTCGCGGAAGTCGTTGTGCGCCAGGCAGGTGGGGCCGAGGTCGTGCTGGAGGTTGATCTCGGGCGTGGGATGGTGCTGCCGCCCCGCTGCGCGATCTGTGGCAGACGCGCGCGGGCCGCTGGCGTGTGCGCGCACGGCCATGTCACGTGTGGTGAGTGCGCGTCTGGCGCTGGCGGCGCCTGCGCCATCTGTGCGGGCGAGGGTGTACGAGCTGTCAGTGCGGCGGTTGCTCGCCGAGCGCCAAGCGACGTCGTGCCGGAGAGCAGTGGTGTGACGCATCTCGCGGCCCTGTCACCGGACTCGTGGCGCGCCTTTGTCAGTTGGTATCTCGGAGACGATGAGCGGCCCGTGGAATACCTTGGAACCCAAGGCGCACTGCTGCTGTGGCGTCTCGGTACAGAGGCGACGGCCGAGCTTGCCATGGCGTTGCGTCCGGAGGGAGGGCGTGCGCTTGGGGCAGCCGATATCCGCGCGGCGGCGGATGTAGGCGCGGGACGACAGATGGGCCGTGCGCGTCTGGTGAGCACCAGTGTAGCGGATGGGGAAGCGCACGCGGAGGCCGAGTGGCTGGGCGTTGCGCTGGAAGATCGCCGGGCACTGAGGGAGTTCTTGCACCAGGCAGAGGAAGCCCACGCGCGTGAGATAGCCACGGTCGAGTACGACGCCCAGCGGCGGGCGGAGGCGGCACAAGGGGCGCGCGCCGCTCTGCTGGACGCGCTGCATGGGGCGGAGCAAGCACTGGCGAGTGGGGACAATACACGCCGGGCGACGGGACGTGCACGAGTGGCACAGGCCGCGGAGGCGATCCGCGGGGCGCTTCCGGAGCTGGAGCGCGCGCTGCTGGCGTGGACAACGCTACTGGACGACTGGCAGTCGGCATTTGACGATCGTCCCGGTCGTGGCGGCGCTTTGGTGATCGGTGCGGAGACAGGCGCGCTAGAGGAGCTCACTGCACGTGCTGGACACCTGCGTGCGGCACTGGTCGGCGCTATCGAGCCGATCCTGGCGACACCAGGCCAGGGGGAATCGGGCTTCACTGCGTGGCGGCGAGCTGTGGTCGAGCGGCTTACCGCGGAGTGCGAGGCGCTCCGCTGGAAGGTGTTGGCAATTGATCCGGAGCGCTGGCATGATTTTTCGGCCGCGCGCGACAGTCAGGCACTCGTCGAGGCCGAAGCGGCAGCAACCGCCGCGCGGCATGCCGCCGCGCGTGCGGAGAAGGCGTACACGCAGCTTGCCAGCCGCATCGGTAGGTGAGCGAGACAGCTTCCCCATACGCCTCGCCAACGGAGATGCCGGCACTGCCGGGCTTGCGCGGGGCACCTGAGTAGTGGTAGAGTGAGGGCGACAACCATACATAGTGCGCGTTGAGCGAGGAAAGTAGGCGGCGTCGCGAGCGCAGAGAGCCGGCGGGTGGTGCGAGCCGGCGTCGCGGCGAGTCGAAGCTCCCTCGTGAGCCGCGCGGTGAAACGCTCTCCTGAGGCTGGAGGCTGAGTAGCTTGCGCCGGGGACGCCCGTTATAGCGTCGGGGTGTGTTGGCACCCTCCGAGGCGGCCGCCGCGAGGCGCGCCGCGAAACAAGGTGGTACCGCGAAGGTTTGCCTGTGCGCGCCTTTCGCCCTTGTCCGGGCGAGGGGCGCTTTCGTTTGCCCTCCGCCCGCCCGTCGCCGTGCTGGGCCAACCGGCAGCCAATTCTGCCGCCGGCCGGCGGACACTCGGGTCCGCGACCCGAGGACGGCGCCCTGCCGCGACTGCGGCCCGGCGCGAGAAAGGGAGCGAGCACCATGGCAAGCAGCACGACTCGCCAGCGGCCGATAGCCGGAACTGGCGGGAAGCCGCGCCGGGACAGTGCACCGGCGGCACCCAGGCGCGCCTACGACGTCGCGGCCATCGAGCGACACTGGAGAGACGAATGGGAGCGCACGGCGGCCTATCAAACCGACCTGGCGCACGCGCGGCAGCCGTTCTACAACCTGATGATGTTTCCGTACCCGTCAGCCGAGGGGCTGCACGTCGGCAATATGTACTCCTACATCGGCTCTGATGTGCAGGGACGCTGGCACGCTATGAGCGGCGACGACGTGTTCGAGCCAATGGGCTTTGATGCCTTCGGCCTGCACAGTGAGAATTTTGCCCTCAAGCGCGGCGTCCATCCTCGCCCACTGACGGCCGAAAATGTCGCGCGCTTCCGCGAGCAGCTTCGGCGGATCGGCAATCGCTTCGACTGGTCGCACGAGGTCAACACCACCGAGCCCTCGTACTATCGCTGGACACAGTGGATGTTCGTCCAATTCTTCAGAGCGGGGCTGGTGGAACGCAAGACTGGCATCGTGAATTGGTGCCCGAACGACAAGACGGTGCTGGCCGACGAGCAGGTGATCGCCGGGCACTGCGAGCGCTGTGATGCGTTGGTGGAGCGGCGCGAGCTGCCGCAGTGGTACTTCAAGATCACGAAGTATGCCGACCGCCTGCTGGAGAATCTGGACTGGCTGGACTGGTCGGAGCGCGTGAAGGCCGCGCAGCGCAATTGGATTGGCCGCTCGACCGGCGTCGAGTTCGCGCTGGCGGTGGCCGACCATCCAGGCACCGAGGTGCGTGTCTTCACCACGCGACCCGACACGATCTACGGCATGACGTTCGTCGTCCTGGCGCCCGAGCACCCGCTGGTCGCGCAGATTACCGCGCCGGAGCAGCGCGTAGAGGTCGAGGCATACGTCGCTGCCTCCGCGCGCGCCCGTGCTGACGAGTCCGGATCGGAGCGGGCGGTGACGGGTGCGCCGACCGGCGCTTTCGCGGTGCATCCGCTGACAGGCGAGCGTGTGCCGATTTGGGTCGCCGATTACGTGCTGACGGAGTATGGCACGGGGGCGATCATGGGCGTGCCGGCGCACGACGAGCGCGATTTCGCCTTCGCGCGTGCGATGGGGCTGCCGGTGCATGCGGTAGTCGTGCCTGTGGCGCCTGACGCTGAAGTGCCTGCGTCTTCGGCAGACTCCGCCTTCACTTCCGCGGGCGTGCTGGTGGACTCGGGCGACTTCACTGGCATGACCTCGGCTGATGCGGGGGCGGCCATCGGGGCGGCGCTCGAGGCGCGGAGCATCGGCTCTGCGGTTGTCAAGTATCACCTGCGCGACTGGGCGATCAGTCGCCAGCGATACTGGGGGCCGCCGATCCCGATCATCCATTGCCCAGAGCATGGCGCGGTGCCCGTGCCGGAGGCGGATCTGCCGGTGCTGCTGCCCGAGATCGCGGATTATCAGCCCGATGGCAGCGGCCAATCGCCGCTGGCGCGTGTCCCGGAGTTCGTCAACACGACGTGCCCGGTCTGTGGGGGACCGGCGCGGCGTGAGACCGACGTCAGCGACAACTTCGTGGATTCCGCCTGGTACTTCCTGCGCTATCCAAGCAGTCAGGACGAGCGGGCGCCGTGGGACCCGGCGATGACGCGCAAGTGGCTGCCGGTTTCGATGTACATTGGCGGCGCGGAGCATAGTGTGCTGCACCTCATGTATGCCCGCTTCATCACGATGGCGCTGCACGACCTGGGGCATCTGGAGTTCGAGGAGCCGTTCGCGCGGTTCCGCGCGAACGGGATGATCACGTACAACGGGGCGAAGATCAGCAAGAGCCGCCCGGAGACCTACATCTCGCCGGATAGCTACATCGCGCGGTACGGCGCCGATGCCTTCCGGACATACCTGCTGTTCATGGGGCCGTACGAGGCGGGCGGCGACTTCAGCGACCGCGGGCTGGGCGGTGTGACGCGCTTCCTGGACCGCGTCTGGCGGGTGGTCAGGGCACAGGTCGGCCAGGCGTCCAGCAAACGGCCTACTGGAGAGGCTGCGCGGTTGATGCACGCGACGATCCGCTCCGTCACCAACGACATCGCGGCGCTGAAGTACAACACGGCGATTGCCGCGCTGATGGCTTGGCTGAATGCGCTGGAGCGGCGGAAGGAGGGCGTCACCCGCACCGAGCTGCGCACCTTCCTGCTGTTGCTGGCGCCGTTCGCGCCGTTCATCACGGAGGAGCTGTGGCACCGGCTGGGCGGGCGGGGCTCGATTCACACCGCGCGCTGGCCGCAGGCCGACGAGCACGCGCTGCTGGCCGCGACGATGACGGTCGTCGTACAGGTCAACGGGCGGGTGCGCGACCGGCTGACGTTGCCGGCTGAGACGGCCGAGGCGGAGGTGAAGCGGCTGGCAACGGAGGCGCCCAACGCGCGGCGGTTTGTGGGCGAGCGCGCTATCAGGCAGGTGGTGTACGTGCCGGGGCGGGTGGTCAACATCGTCGTAGAGTAGGGGCTAAAGGGACGAGGTCGCACCCGCGGTTCGCGGCGGGATGCCGAGCTTCCTATAGCCATGGGCTACGGGGTTCGGCCGGCCAATCCAGGTCCCCCCATTGCGGCAAACCGCAACTGTGATGAGGGGACCTGCGCGCTCACTATTGGGCTTCGGGCGTACCGGCCGCGCCTATCGCGGCCGGCCAGAGCTGCTGGCTTTTCTCGGCGTTGAGCCGGCTAGCGACCGCGACGAACTCCTCCAGGGGCACGGCGCCCAGGTTCTCGTTCGTGCGCAGCCGTAGCGAGACCGTGCCGGACTCGGCCTCTTTGTCGCCGACGACGAGCATGTATGGTATCTTCTGGAGCTGTGCGTCACGAATCTTGGCGTTCATGCGCTCGTGGCGCAGGTCCACCTCGGCGCGCAGTCCGGCAGCGGCGAGCCGCTGTCGCACCTGCTCGGCGTGGGCGCCGTGCTTGTCATCGGAGATGGGAATCACCACGGCTTGTACCGGCGAGAGCCAGACCGGGAAGTTGCCTGCGTAGTTCTCGATCAGGAACGCCACGAAGCGCTCCAGTGTCGAGATGACACCACGGTGGATCATCACGGGGCGGTGTGGCTGGCCGTCTTCGCCGATATACTCGAGGCCGAATGCCTCTGGCAGCCAGAAATCGAGCTGGACCGTCGAGATCGTCTCGTCCTTGCCAAGCACGTTTGCCACCTGCACGTCGAGCTTGGGGCCGTAGAATGCCGCATCGCCGACACCCTCGTAGTAGTCCACGCCGAGCTGATCGAGCGCCTGGCGCAGCGCAGCCTCGGACTGCTGCCACATCGTCTCGTTGTCAACGAACTTGACCTTGTCATTGGGGTCGCGCAGCGAGAGGCGGTAGCTGTAGTTCTCGAAGCCCATCACGCGGTACGTCTCCTGGATGAGCTTGACCACCTTGATGAACTCGCCCAGCATCTGCTCGGGCGTGCAGAAGATGTGCGCGTCGTTGAGTGTCATTGCGCGCACGCGCGAGAGGCCCGCCAGCTCGCCCGACTTCTCCAGGCGGTACATCGTGCCTAGCTCGGCAATGCGGATGGGCAGATCGCGGTACGAGCGCATCTTGGACTTGTAGATCTGGATGTGGTGCGGACAGTTCATCGGCCGCAGCACAAGCTCTTCGCCACTCTCCATCGCCATCGGCGGGTACATGGAGTCCTGGTAGTGCTCCCAGTGGCCCGATGTCTTGTACAGATCCAGCTTGGCAAGCTGGGGCGTGTAAACGTGCTGGTAGCCTGCCCTCGTCTCCACATCCACGATGTAGTCTTCGAGCAGCCGGCGGATCGTGGCACCCTTGGGCAGCCAGAGGGGCAGCCCGGCCCCAATCTCGTCGCTGTTCATGAACAGCTCGAGGTCTTTGCCGATTTTGCGGTGATCGCGGCGCCTGGCCTCTTCCAGTCGCTCGAGGTACGCGTCAAGCTCGGCCTGCGTGGGGAACGTCGTGCCGTAGACGCGCGTGAGCATCGGGCGGTGCTCGTCGCCGCGCCAGTACGCGCCAGCCACGCGCATTAGCTTGAGCGGCCCGATCTGCCCCGTGTCTTCGACGTGCGGCCCGCGGCACAAATCGAGGAATGGTCCCTGCTGGTAAATGCCGACCTCGGCATCGGGCAGGTTCTCGATGATCTCGACCTTGTAGGGCTGGTGCTTCTCGCGAAAGTAGGCCAGCGCCTGCGCACGCGGCCAGCGGCTGCGCTCGAAGCGGTGCCGCGCCTGAATGCTCTGGCGCATGCGCTCCTCAATCGCCGGGAAGTCCTCCGGCGTGAGCGGCCGTGGCAGCTCCATGTCGTAATAGAAGCCGTCTTCGATTGCTGGCCCGATGGCGAACTTCGTCCCGGGGAAGAGGTCCTGGACCGCCTCAGCCATCACGTGTGCCGCGCTGTGGCGCATGCGCTGGAGCGGCGTGTACTCCACAGATGCGTTCAGTTCTTGCTCGACGGACATCGTGCGTTCTCGTCCCTTCTCTCTCTTCGGCGCTTGTCGTCGTTGTTCGTTGGCGGCTCGTTGTCAGCGCCCAGCCGAGCGCCTGACTTTGGCCCAACCGCCCGGAGCCTATGCGTCGCTAATATCAATTGTGGCGGCGCGTGTCCGAAGCAGCTCGTAGAGAGCGGCGCAGTGCGCCAGCCGCGCGTGGACGTTGGGCGCGCGCAGCGCAAGCCGCAGCCGCCAGCCAAAGAGCGGGTCGTGGCGCTCGATCAGCGCCGGCTGAACGTCGAATGCAGGCAGTGGGACGTCAACTTGAGCGTGCCAGAGCCATGCAATCTCGCGCAGCAGCCCATCAAGTAGCAGCGCCGAGGCGTCTGGGTCGTCCGGCAGCAGGCGCTCCGCCCACCGCAGCCGCGCCGCGACCGCCGCGGTACGTGCCTGGCTGCCTGGGTGCTCCTCTTCCGATGCGTCGTGCGGAGACAGGGCCTCCGCCAACGCCAGCTCGTTCACCATCATCGCGATCACCTATCCTTTGTGAGAGATGCTGTTGCTCGCATGCTAGCGTGTCGCGGGCGCGGTGACGCCGCCGGTGGTGAGCCGGCGGTCTCTCTCTCCTCGCGGGCAGGCGCGTTCCAGATGGTGCATGATACATGTGCTCCCGGCCAACAAAAATGGCCCTCTCGTCGCTTCTGGGACGAAAGGGCCGCGTGGCCATTCGTGGTTCCACCCACATTTCGCAACCGCGCCCATCTGCACTAACACACAGGTCGCGGTTGCACTCATTCTGCGGCCGGTAACGGGGCCGTCCGCGAGGGGCTACTGCGGCGCGCCAGGTCGGATGCGCCGGTTCGGCCTCGGGCTGGCGGGTGGTCTTCGCGTGTGCGGCTGCCGAGGATGGCTCTCAGCCTGGGTCATCCCGCGCTGTCGGCGCGCGCACGCTACTCGTCCCGCTCGTCGCTGTCAGGTCTTGCACAGGCAGCATACCACGCCGAAAGCCGGACGTAAAGATGTGGCATGCCATACCGGCGGAACCGTCGGCATGCATGCCAGTCCAATGCGTGGTTGCTCGCGTCACAGTCCGCCGGCGTTGACCATCAAGCCGCCATCCACGAAGAGCGTTGTGCCGGTGATGTAGCTGGCCTCATCGGAGGCCAGCCAGGCGACGGCCTCGGCGATGTCGTCTGGGGTGCCAATCCGGCCGAGAGGAATCTCGCTGAGCAGCTTGGCCTTGAGCGTAGGGTTGGCGAGCGTCGCGGCGTTGATTGGTGTGGCGACCGCGCCAGGGCCGACGTTGACGATGCGGATGCGGTGCCTGGCCAGCTCGGGGGCAAGCGTGCGGGTCATCATGCGCAGACCGCCTTTGGCCACGCTGTAGGCCGAGTTGCCCACCATTGGCAGGTCTTCATGCACCGATGAGACGTTGACGATCACACCGGGCGCGTCGCGCGCGATCATCTCACGCGCGGCGGCCTGCGTGGCGAAATAGGCGCCCTTGAGATCCACCGCAAGCTGGCGGTCCCACTGCTGCTCGGTGACTTCGGTAAATGGTGTTGGCTTCTCGATGCCGGCGTTGTTGACCAGGATATCGAGCCGGCCGAACGCCTGCACGGTTTGCTGCACCAGGTTCCGCACGCTCGCGACATCGCCCACGTCGGCCTGCACCACGAGCACCTTCGCGCCTGCCGCTTGCAGCTCGCGTGCGATGACATCCGCCGCATCCCGGTGAGTATGGTAGTCCAGCGTCACCGTGGCGCCTTCCGCCGCCAGCCGTCGTACGATAGCCGCCCCGATGCCCTCTGAGCCACCTGTGACGAGCGCCGCTTTGCCCTCGAATCGCATCCGTCATCGCTCCTCGCTAACATCACTTTACGATAGATTCATCGCCGCTCGACGCATGTCTCGCACTGTGTGGGCCAATTCAGATGGGTGTTGTGCTATCTGGCCGCGCTCAATGTGCGGCGGTGGGCAATGTCGAAAGGGTGTGCAGCCGTTCGACGATTGCAGGGAGTTGGGCGAGGACGAAGTCTACGTCGGCAGCGGTGGTGCTCGCGCCCAGCGTCAGGCGCAGGTGGCCGCGCGCCTGCTCGGCCGGGATACCCATCGCGGTGAGCACATGCGAAGGCTCGACCGAGCCGGTGGTGCAGGCACTGCCGCTGGAGGCGGCTACGCCGAGCAGATCGAGATTGAGTAGCAGTGACTCGCCCTCGACGCCCGCCAGCGTGAAGCTGGCCGAGTTGGGCAGCCGCTCGGCGGGATGGCCGGTCAGCTGTGCGCCAGGGATGGCGAGCACGCCGGCGATCAGATGGTCGCGCAGCTTGGTCAGGCGGTCGCTCTCAGCCTGGCGGTGTTCCTGAGCCAGGCGCAGCGCCTCGGCAGCCCCCACGGCGCCGGCCACGTTCTCAGTTCCCGCGCGGCGGTTGCGCTCCTGCGAGCCGCCCACAGTCTGCGGCTGGAGCCGCGTGCCCTGCCGGATGTAGAGCACGCCGACGCCCTTGGGGCCGTAGAACTTGTGGGCGCTGAGCGTGAGCAGGTCAACGCCCAAGCGCGCGACGTCCAGATCGAGCAGCCCGCCAGCCTGCACCGCATCGCTGTGGAAGGGTATGCGCCGCGCGCGGCACAGCGCACCAATCTCGGCGATGGGCTGGATCGTGCCAATCTCGTTGTTGGCGTACATGATCGTCACCAGTGCGGTCTGGTCGGTGAGCGCGGCCTCGACCGCCGCGGGTGAGATGCGGCCGGTGCTGTCCACTGGCAGGTAGGTGACGGTGAAGCCCTCGCGCTCGAGCTGCTGGCAGGTGTGGAGGACGGCATGGTGCTCGATGGCGGTGGTCACGATGTGCTGGCCGCGCCGGCGTGGCGAGTAGACAACACCCTTGATTGCCAGATTGTCGGCTTCGGAGCCCCCGCCAGTGAAGACGATCTCAGTTGGGCGGCAGCCTAAGATGTGCGCAACGGTCTGGTGGGCTTCGTCCAAGGCGGCAGCGGCGGCACGCCCCAGCGCATAGATGCTGCTGGGATTGCCAAAGGCTTCGGTGAAGTATGGCAGCATGCGCTCCAGCACGGGCGGCGCGACGGGGGTGGTGGCGGCGTGGTCGAGGTAAATGGTGCCATCGGGCAGTGGCATTGGGGGCTCCTTGCGGCAGCGGCGAGGCCAGGAACACATCTTGCGGGCGATGTCGGGCGGCGTGCCGCGGCCTATGCGAGATCATAGCACCCGACTCTCACCACCTTCAAGCTAGCGGTGTTCTGCGGTGAGATGTGCAGGAGGCGCGGGCAACGGCCTGCATTGACGAAGGATTGCCGATGGTGGTATTGTCCATACGGTACCCCAGTAGGGTAACCTCAACAGGTCACGGGCACGCGAGCCCCAGGAGGAACCTCATGTCTGATGCGATTACTCATGTGACCGACGCCAACTTTGCCGATACGGTGCTGAAGTCGGACAAGCCGGCCGTCGTTGACTTTTGGGCGCCGTGGTGTCGCCCTTGCCTGATGATGGCGCCGATCCTTGAGGAGTTCGCAAAGCAGTATCAGGACAAGATGCTGTTCACCAAGCTCAACACAGACGACAATCAGATGACGGCGGGACGTTTCGGCATCCAGGGCATCCCCACGCTGCTCTTCTTCCGCAATGGCCGCGAGGTTGATCGCGTGGTGGGGCTGGAGTCGCGCGACGTGCTGCGCCGGCACATCGAGGCTGCGATCGCCGCCGCCGCCGTCTAGCCGCGCAGTGCGGAGCTAGGATGGGACGGCTATGACAACCATCACTGACGAGACGCAGATTGATGCGCAATTGCGCTTGCGCCGCATCGAGGGCCAGGTGCGCGGCATCATCGGCATGCTCGAGGATGGCAAGCCCTGCGAAGATGTCGTCACTCAGATCCTTGCCGCGCGGGCCGGGATGGACCGTGTGGCGACCGAAGTGCTGAAGTGCTATGTGACGGAGGCACTGAGCAAGGAGCCAGTGCAGGAGGCGCGCAGCGCCGTTCTGCGCGCACTCACGCTGCTCTCCAAGGTCTGATGCACGATGCGCGGCGAGGGCCAGCGGCCCTGGCATAGCAGGCGCTTGCGTTCATCGTCCGCCCGCGAATACCGGTCTAGTGCTTGCCGCGGCATGGGATACTGTCTCTTGCCGCGGCATCTTCTCGCCATGGCCCCTTGCGCGCGACGCAGGCGGACCTGTTAGCCACGCAGCGAGGCACTCTGTTCTATGTCTATGCTCTCCCACCCGTTGCCTCCGCTCCGTCTCTTGGCTGTGCCGAAAGAGACGCTGTGGGGCGGTCGGAATCTCGAGACAATCGTCGGCAAGACGCTGGCGCCGGCCGCACTGATCGGCGAGACGTGGGAAACGGCCACTGAGAGTACGGTGGCGGATGGGCCGCTAGGCGGCGAGACCGTTGGCGCCCTGGTAGAACGGTACGGCAAAGAGCTGCTGGGATGGCGCGCCATTGAGGTGCTGGGCCATCGCTTTCCGCTGCTGGCGAAGTTCATTGATGCGCAGCAGTGGCTCTCGGTGCAGGTGCACCCCGACGATGCGTATGCCGCCGCGCACGAAGGCGGCAAGCTGGGCAAGACCGAGACATGGTACATCTTGCACGCCGAGCCGGGAGCGCAGATCGTCTACGGTCTCAGCCGTGAGGCAACCCAGGACGAGGTGGCCGCGGCCATCGCCGCCAATACGCTCGAATCGCTGCTTGAAACGCGAACGGTGGCAGCCGGCGACGTCGTCTTTGTCCCGGCGGGCACGGTCCACGCGATAGGGGCTGGCGTGGTGCTCTACGAGCTGCAGCAGTACTCCGACATCACTTATCGCCTGTACGACTATGGGCGTTTGCAGGCCGACGGCACGCCACGCGAACTGCATGTGGCGAAGGCGCTCTCGGTGATGCGCTACGGCCCCCGAGACGCGCGTGTGCGGCCGGCGTCACTTGACGATCGCACATTGCCCGACGGCGCGCGCCGTGTACTCTCAGCGAGCCGCTACTTTGTGCTGGAGGAGCTGGCGCTGGCGGGTGGGTGGACGAGTGAGACCAGCGGGGCGAGCTGTGAGATCGTGACGCTGCTGGAAGGGCAGTGCGAGATTGCATCGGCGCGCGGAGCAGTGCATGCGCGTAAGGGTGAAACGGTGGTGTTGCCGGCGACGCTTGGGCGCTATAGCCTGCAGGGAGAGGCACGGCTCGTGCGCTCGTACGTGCCGGAAGAGGACGCGCCGGGCCTGAGGGCGTGGAACGCGGCACAGGGGTAGTGGGCCGAGCGCAACCGGGCGCTAGTCACCGGTGGTGCCCTGCGGCAGGAGCGCGAAGTCCTCCGGGCGGTCCACGTCCAGGCCAGCGCGTGCGTCGGGCCACTCGACCAGGCGCAGCCGATCCAAGTGGCGGGCGATGATGCTGCGGCCCCCCTCGTCGCCGGCGACGGCGGCAAGCTCATCAAAGAGGGCGGCCGGAAACCAGACCGGCGTCCCGCGCTGGCCGGCGTAGCTCGCCGAGACGATTGCGCCGGGATGTGCCAGTCCCTCAGCGATGACGGCGTCGAAGAGCGCGGGCGGCACCAGCGGCTGGTCTGCCAGTCCGACGACGACTCCGGCCAGCCGGTCGCCGGCAGCGGCGCGAAGGGCGGCCAGGCCGCGCACCAGCGAGGAGGCCATCCCGGTGGCATAATCTGCATTGACGGTGGCGACGTAACGGCCCGCAGGAAGCGCTGCGCGCACAGCGTCCGCGCGGTGCCCTAGCACGACGGCCACCGCGTCGGCGCGACTCGCGCAAGCGGCTTCTACCGCACGCGCGACGAGCGGGCGGCCGTCGAATGGCAACAGGAGCTTGTGCGCGCCTTCACCCATACGTGAGGAGCGCCCGGCGCCCAGCAGCATCACGCCGGTCGCGGGTGACGAAGGCACGTGGTGGGGGGAGGAATGGATAGTCGTTCTGCGATCTCCTACGGCCAGCCGCTCTGCACAATGTGGCGGCGAGAGATATCATAGCGCGGTGAGAGGCGATGAGGAAGACATCTACCAGCAGGTATGCGGGCCTGGAGAGCAGGGAGAGCGGACCCATGTCTGATGGCCAGGCACAGCGCACCATAAGCCAGCGTGCGGCGCGCGGACGCAAGACGCGGCTTGCCGCGGCGCGCTGCGGACTGGACGACATCACGGGAATTGCTCGGCTTGGTGCGCTCGCGGACATGATCAGCCGCGCGCACGAACCACGGGCAGACGTGACGGCGGGCAGGGAGACGCTCACGAGGGCGCGGCGTGTGGGCTTGCTGGCGGGCACGTTCAATCCGCTGACGGTGGCGCACACGGCGCTGGCGGAATCGGCCTGCACGTCTGGTCAGGTGGAGGCGATCGTCTGGACGCTGGCGGTGGTCAGCGTGGATAAAGAACGCCTTGCGAGGGCCTCATTGGCTGATCGGCTTGTCCAGCTAGATGTCTATGCGCGAGCAGCGGCAACGGACAACGCCGTTGTGCTGGTAAATCGCGGACTGTACGTTGATCAGGCGCGTGCGCTCCGCGGTGTGCTGCCGCCGGATGTCGCGCTGGCGATCGTGGTCGGGTTTGACAAGCTCGTTCAGATCTTCGATCCGCGCTACTACGAGGATCGCGACGCGGCGCTCGACGCGCTGTTTGCGGAGGCAGAGCTCCTCGTGGCACCGCGTGAGGGCTTCGGCGCCGAAGACATCCAGGCGCTTCTGGCGCAACCGGAGAACCGGCGCTATGCCGCGCGGGTGAGGAGACTGGCGCTGGCAGCCGCGCACCTGGACGATTCCTCCAGTCGCGTTCGTGCACTTGCAGCGGCAGGCGCATCACGGCAGAGGATTGCGCGCCTGACGGCTCCCGAGGGGTTCGCGCTGGTGGATACTGGGGCGTACGTTGCGGGGCAGAAGGTTGGCGGACGCGATCACTATGGCTGGCGCGTGGCATGGGAGCAGGCATTGGCGGAGCAGCCTGACCTGGCGGACGGTTTGGCGGGACTCTCCACGCTGGTCGAGCGGACGATGCGCGCCGACGCTCCCGGCGCTGATCTGCGCGCATGGCTGGCAGCGCCGCGGGGCACAACCCCGCCGCCGGGCGCCAACGCACGCGAGTGAGCGTGTATGAGAAGCAGCCGCCATATGCGGGCGTGCTCATGTAGCGGATGGTCGCCTGGGGCGATGAGTACTACAGCAGCACGTGTGACATGCTATCCCATGACATCAGACTTCACGGCAGGCGAGAGATGACTGCCGAAGAAACGTCGCACGTCGCTGCCTCTCTGGGCGTTGCTGGCACGGCAACTGCAGCCTCGGTGGTGTTGGAGTCAACGGATCTGTGTCGCGAGATGGATGCCTAAAGGGAAGAACGGCCACCCATGACATACGCCGCACCGCTGGTCCACGCAAATCCCAGCCCTCCTTCTGTGGAAGTGAATGCGCTCGTGGAGTGCATCCAGGCCTGCTTCGACTGCGCGCAGGCCTGCACCGCCGACGCCGATGCCGATCTCGGGGAGCCGCAGGTGCAGACGATGGTCCGCTGCATCCGCCTCTGCCTCGATTGCGCCGACGTATGCCTGGCGACCGGCAGGATCCTCTCCCGCCAGACCGCCTTCGACCTTGCGACGGCACGTGCCACTCTCCAAACCTGTCGGCAGGTCTGCAAGGTGTGCGGCGACGAGTGCCAGCTGCACGCGCAGCACGGCTTCGCCCACTGCCAGACGTGCATGCAGGCGTGCCGCCGCTGTGAGGAGGCGTGCCACACCCTCCTGGCGGTGCTACCGGGGTAGACCTGTCGGAGCGCGTTCAACGGGGGGCGACCCGCTCATCGGAGGACGTGCATCTGCGGGCAGCACGGATGCGTTCAAAGGGTCACGCTCCCACGCCGTGTCGAATAGCTGCGCCGCTTGATGTCCTCGGTCTGCGGTCCATAACAGGCTCTCGTTCTGCGCAACCAGAGCCAGATCAACCAGAGTAGAGATATCATCAGTGGGCGCACGACAATTGATACTGTGAGCTGCCCTAGTAGGAGCACGACCGGATGAAAGCGATTCGCCTCCATGGTCGCAGTGGCCCCGACCAGCTCGTCTACGAGGAAGCGCCCGAGCCGCGTCCTGGCCCTGGAGAAGTCCTGGTACGCGTCGCGGCGTCGGGGATCATCGTCACTGAGTTGAAGTGGGACATCACCTACCAAACCCCAGCCGGCGCGCCTCGTCCACTGCCAATCCCTGGCCGTGATCTCTGCGGCGTCGTGGCCGAGGTGAGCGCTGACGTTACCGGGGTCGCCGTCGGCGATGCCGTTTATGGGATGCTTGGGTATGGGCGCGACGGCGCGGAGGCCGAATATGCCATTGCATTGCCCAGCGAGCTCGCCCCCAAGCCACACACGCTCGATGATGTACAGGCGGCGGCGGTCCCACTCGCTGCGCTCACTGCCTGGCAGGCGCTCTTTCTCCACGCCCAGGTAGCACAGGGACAACGCGTGCTGATCCACGGCGCGGCGGGAGGCGTGGGGACTTATGCGGTGCAACTAGCCCACTGGGCGCGGGCGGAGGTGCTCGCGACCGCCGCCGCACGCAACGGCGCTTTTCTACGCGACCTCGGGGCTGATCAGGTCATCGACTATGCGACCACCCCCTTTGAGGACGTGGTGCACGACGCGGATGTCGTCTTGGATTTGGTGGGCGGCGACACCTTGACTCGCTCGTGGCAAGTAGTGAGGGAGGGTGGAGTCGTGGTCTCTGTCGTCAGTCCCCCGCCGACGGAGCCGAGCCCACGACCCGAGGTGCGCTTCGTCTACTTCATCGTCGAACCGAGCGGTGTACAATTGCGCCAGATCGGTGGCTTGCTCGATGAGGGACGGGTGCGGCCCATTGTCGATCAGGTGTTTCCGCTGGCGGAGGCACGTCGGGCCTACGACGCCGGCATCCACGGCCATCCGCGGGGCAAGATCGTGCTCACGGTTAGCTCAGCGCGCTGAGTGTGTTCGGCAATGTGCTGATGTCCCCGTCAGTGCTTGGCACAGGTGCCCGTCTTACGGCGTGGCGCGCTCTTGCCGCGTGGGAACCTGGGCGCGCATACGGCTGGTATGCATTGATCGTTTGTCGCCGACGGGCTCAGTGCGGCGGTAGTTTTAGGGCCGACGATTGGAGGGCGGCCCGCCCATCTGGTTCCATCGTCCACGCAGCAGGAGTGCGACGGTGATGAGCATCGCCGAGAGAAAGAAGATCGAGGCGATGCCGAGGATGATGAAGGCGCTGCTGGCCACTACAATGTTCCCCTCATAACCCGCGCGGATACGGGCCCACGCGGGCGCTTCGCCCCTCATTCTGGCATACGTTCCGGCACGCGGCAACTGCTCCGCGCGCATTCGGCACGCGATTTGCGTTAAGGGAGGCGGCAGGCTCCGGCGCCTGTCTGCCAATCCGGCCAGTCGCGCGGGTGGCGAAGCGGTTTTCGGGGGAAGGATGGGAGTGAATGGACGGCTTGGAACTGCGCCTCGACCCGACGCTGATGCCGCAGCAGGCGGCGGTGATCTCACACCGGCAGATTGTAGCGGTACGCGTGCTGCAACTTCCGAGCCAGGATCTCTACGCGGCTCTCGCACGGGAGCGCGAGAACAATCCCGCCTTCGAGGCCGAGGAGCGTGAGACATGCCATCACTGTGGCGCCGGCTTGGATGCGCCAGGGCGCCCCTGCGGCGTGTGCGGAGCGTTGCCCGCGAGTGCGGATGGCCGGCACGACGACTACTACGAGAGTGCAGAGCGCGGAACCACAGCGCAAGGTGAGGATGGCGCCGGCGATCCGCTGCTGCGGGTGGCGGGCGGTGAGGGCCGCGGCGAAGGGCTGCTGCGCCTGTTGAGCGCGTCGGTTCGGCAGGAGGACGCGCCTATTGCCGAATATTTGGTTGGCAGCCTCGACCATCATGGCTATCTGCCGGAGTCTATCATCGAGGATGCGGCGGTGGCCGTGGTATGCTCGCCGCGACGGGTCGAGCACGTGCTCGATGTGCTCCAGCGCATGGATCCACCTGGGATTGGGGCGCGTGGAGCACGCGAGTGTCTGCTGATTCAGCTGCGGCATGTGCGCGAGGCAGGTCGGCCCCGTCCGTTGGCCGAGGCGCTCGTGCTTGATCACCTGCACGCGCTCGCCTTCCGGCACTTCCGTGAGGTGGCCCGCGCGGTCGGCGAGACGCCCAAGGCGGTTGAGGCGGAGTGGCAGTATATCCGCACGCACCTGCATCCGTATCCGGCACACGGCTTCGATCCCGACGCAGGCGAACTCTCCGCGGCGGCTGTCTCGGTGCGGCCAGACGTGGTGATCCGGCGGCGTGGTGAGGGCTTCGAGGCTGAAGTGGTGGAACGGCAGCGGTTCGATCTACACGTCAATCGGGAGTATCATTGGGCGCGCAAGCACGTTGGCGAGCTAGGCTGCTCAGACGCCGAGCGCCAGCACATTCGCGGCTTCGTCGAGCAGGCGCAGTCGTTCATCGCAGCCCTGCGCCAGCGTTGGGATACCATGCAGCGCGTGTCAGACGCTCTGATCGATCTGCAGCGCGACTTCTTGCTTTACGGCCAGAGTGCTCTCAAGCCGCTAACACGCGCCGATGTGGCGAAGAAAGTCGGTCTGCACGAATCCACGGTCAGCCGCGCCACCGACGGCAAGTTTGCGCTGCTGCCCAACGGGCGGACCATCCCGTTCGACGACTTCTTTGATTCCTCGCTTCCGGTGAAGAAGGCGCTGCGCGAGCTGATCGCCAGCGAAAGCGCTCGCCGGCCGTTCAGCGACGAGCAATTGGCGCGGCTGCTCGCCAGGCGCGGGTTCTCGATCGCGCGGCGCACCATCGCGAAGTACCGCGAAGAGGAGAATATCCTGCCGTCACGGCTGCGGCGGTGCCGGGTTGACGCCGAGCCTACAGTCAAGGCGCGCGAGCTGGTGGCTTCAGGGGCGCGTTAGCTTCAGGCCAAGGGCTCAGCGCAGGGGGCTCAGAGCAGCCGCCGGCGCGTGACGACCGGCGTGCCTCGGGCCCGGCAGTAGGTCTCCAGGAAGGTGCGCAGCCACTCGCCCTGGGCGGTGGTCAGCATCGCCGGCCCTGGGCAGCGATGCTTGCGCGTTGTCTGTGCGTCTGTGGCCCGTAGGCGCAGCAGCGTTTCGCCGGGGGTATATTCCACCAGCACCAGCGATGACCATGTGAGGCTGGCTGGGCGCACGCCAGGGTACGCCACCGCAATGCCGGCTGCGTCAACGACGAGCCGCTGGCGCAGCCAGTAGGTAAGCGCGAAACAGGCTGCGGCACCGGCGGCCAGGATGAGGGCCAGCGCCAGACCTAGGCCAGGGTCCAGCACGAACGCCGCGAGGACCGCCAGCGCGGCGAGGATGAGGCCCAGCAGCGCCGCGCCGAGTGGATAGCGCGCACGTGGCCGGGCGATGAGAACACCCTGGATCTCGCCCTCCGGAGTGACGAAACAGTCACTGGAGACGATCTGCTCGGCTTCACGGCTGAGCTCGACGGAGAGCGCGTGCGGCGGGAGTCGCAAGACGAGCTCGCGGCGCAGGCGCGTCCCGTCGCGCAGGAGTGCCGGCACGATGCGGATCCTGCGCCCTCGGCCGACGATGGCCAGCGCGGGGCCGCGCACATCCACGTGCTCGATCTCGGGCCACGCTAGCTCGGTCCAGCGCCGCCAGGGCCGGCCCACCGCGATGCCAGTGGGCGACGTGCGCGCGCTCTGCATCACGAGGACCAGCACGGGCAACAATGGCAACCACAGCAATGGCAGGAAGGCCAGCCACAGCGGCACCCTGCCGGCACCGCCGAGCGCGACGGCTGCCACCGCAAGCGTGACGACCACCGGAAGTAGCAGGATCGCCAGCGCCAGCGCGGAGCCAGGCTGGTAGTATTGCACGTCGGCCAGCGGCGTCGAGGTGGAGGCCATGCCCGGCACGAGCGGCTGGCTGGCGATCTCGCTTGGTCGTTTCATAGGGTGGCGGTCCCGTGGGTGATGGAGCGGTGGTGGTGAGGGCGCTCGCAGACGATGGCGAGCCGGCGTGCACTCGTCCACGTGCGACCGGCCTCGAGGGGCATAGTATAGGCGCAAGGCGGCTATTCGGCAACCGGCTGGTACTTCTGCGGGCGGAACCGAGCGGCTGGTGTTTGGCCGATCGAGGTGCCGTGCGCATCGCTGGGAACGAGACAGGATGGATGAGTGAGGCGGAGTGTCCCGGGTAGGGTGCCTGCACTAGGTATGGGCATGTGCGGTGGCGCTGGCCAGTGGTATGCTGTGCACACAGAGCTGTGCTGAGCCGAGCTCAGCAGAGCAGAGCTGAGTAGAGTGGGGTGACGGTTTACGGCGCGCCGCGCGTGTGGGCACGCGCCCGCAGCTGAAGATTATCCCCGTAGAGACCAGGGCGAAGTGTGGAGGGCGCGAGCGTGGATGCGCAAGGTAACGTACAGACAGGCGTCGCGGCGACCTGGTGGGCAAGCGGCGACTTCAGTGTGCGTCCGGGCTGTGTAGTCGAGCCACTCATTGATGGTCGGGCGGCGCTGTATGCCATGGCGGTCGCGTTTCTCTCCGCGCGCCAATATATCCTGCTTGCTGGCTGGGATTTTAGTGCCGATCTTCCCATGATACGTGGCGACGACCTGCGCATCGGCGATGAGAATCGTGCCGAGCATGACCGCTTCGTGCGCGTGTTGCGCGAGCAGGGACTCGACGACGAGGCGATCGCGCTATGGGATGCCGATCAGCTGCGCGTGGTGGACGTGCTGGGGTTCGCGGCGCGGCGTGGCGTGAAGGTGGGCGTGCTGCTATGGGACTCGCTGCACGTCCTGAGCCATCTGACCAACGATCCAACCAAGCAGCGCGACCTGCTTGCCCAGGCCGGCGTAGATTGTCTGCTCGACGATAGCAGCCGCCGGCTACGCCACATCACGCAGTCGTTGCACCAGAAGTGCTGCGTGGTGGATGGACGGCTGGCGTTCGTCGGCGGCATAGACCTGACGGTGCAAGAGGGGGGCGACTACGATCGCTGGGATATCCACCAGCATCCCTACGCTTCGCCTGAGCGAGCCTCGCACATCGCGGCCGCCACGCACCCCTGGCACGATGTTCACACGCGCCTGCAGGGTCCGGTGGTGGCGGACGTGCTGCGCAACATCGTGCAGCGCTGGGCCGCGGTGGCTGAGCGCCATGATGCGCCCCGCTGGCCGCTGGAGCTGCCGTTGAATGGTCCAGCGCCGCTAGCCCGTGGCACACCTGCCCAGATTGCCCGTACAATCCCGCCGCAGACGTACCCATGGGCACCGGATGGCATTGCGACGATCAAAGATATCTACCTGCGGGCGCTGGGCCGCGCTGAGCGCTACGTCTATCTGGAGAACCAGTATCTGTGGCCAGAGGCCTTCCTCGGTCTGGATGCACTCCACTGGGGTCCGCCCAGCCCAGACATGCAGGAGCTGCTGGAGGCGATGGCCCAGGCGGTCGGCCGCGGCGTCCATCTGGCGCTCCTGTTGCCCGACCACCCCAATACTGGCCGCAGGTTCACCGATGGCGGCATCGAGTGGCTCCGGCAGCGGGCGGCGCAGGCCAGGGCCGCCAGTCGGCTGCACGTCTATACGCTGGGCAGTGCGATGGCCGGCGAGGCGATGTCAGGCAGCGTGCTCTACCGGCCAGTCTACACACATGCCAAGGTTGCGATTGTGGATGACGTATGGTGGACGGCCGGATCGGCCAATCTGAACAGCCGTGGCATGCACTCGGACGCTGAGATCAACGTGGCCGCGCTTGACCCGCCGGCTGCGCGGGAGCTGCGGCTGCGGCTGTGGCACGAGCACCTGCGCCGCGAAGGTGCGCCGCTGCCTGATGTGGACGACCCGCTTGGCGGGCTGGCGCTGCTCGACCGCGCCGCCACCGAGAATGAGCGCCGGGTTGTCGGGCACGCGCTGCTGGCTGGTCACCTGTTGCCCTATCTCACGGAGGTTGAAGGCCGGCGACGGGGCATTCCCGTCCATGGCGAGCATGGCTGGCTGGACAATCTGCCGGGGAGCGCCGGGCCGCTCAAGCCTGAACACGCCGGGCGGTATCTTTAGACGCGGGTCGCCGACCCGTTAGCCGCGGTTCAGCCGCCGGTAGACCTGTGCCACCGCATTGCGGACCCAGGGATCGGGGTCGCCGCGGGCGTCATCGAGGGCAGGCAGCACGGCGTCATCGCCAAGGTTGCCCAGGGCCAGTACCGCCGCTGTACGCACCTGGGGGTCGGCGTCCCGGAGTAGATGCAGCAGCCCTGGGAACGCCGCGGTGTCGTGGCTGGCGCCGAGAGCGCTGGCCAGTGCAATGCGCAGGTCGGGATCAGGGGCGTTGAGGCGGCGTTCGAGGGCCTGCAGCGCGGCCGGTGTGCCCAGTTGGCCTAGCGCAAGCGTCGCTTCTCGCCGCACGTTGGCATCCGGATCATCCAGCCGCTCGATCAAGGCTTCGACGGCCGTCACCGCTCCGAGTGCGCCCAGCGTGCGTGCGGCAGCCAGCCGCTGGGTTGCCGATGTTGCCCTCAGCGCGTTCAGCGCGGCGTGCTCACCAGCCGAACCGAGGCGCCCCATGCTCTCCCCTGCACGTGCACGCACACGCTCGTCAGGCGAGTCGAGGGCTTTCTCGAGAGCGGGAAGGGCGGCCTTGCCGGCAAGATTAAGCGCCTGCTCGGTGGCCTGGCGCATGACGGGGTCGCTGTCGGTCAGCAGCTCTGCCACCGCCGCGAGCGCGGCTGGTGTGGCAAGCAGACCCAGCAGTGTGGTGAGCTGGCCGCGCAGCAGGCGAGAGAGCGTTGGCTGGCGCGTGAGCACCGCAATCGCCGTTGTCATCTCGGGGCCCGCGCGGTGCGAGACCGCGCGCAGTGCGGCGGCGAGTCGTGGCATGTGTGTGGTGTCGGCCAGGTAGACCTGAACGCCATCCAGAAGGTCGCGCAGGCGTTGCTCCACCAGCGCGGTGACGGGGCGCTCGCGCTCCGTGAGGTTGGCGGCGGCAAGCCGCGCCGCGCTGCCTTCGCACGAGACGGCGACGGCTAGCGCGAGCAGCGCTGCCGGTACCTCAGCTCGCAGGCCCAGCTCCGCGCGCAGGGCAGTCGTATCGGGTGTATCGGCCAGGCGCGCCAGACGGCGGGCGACATCTGCCGGGTCTGGTCGCAGCGCGCCCCACAGCACTACCGGCCGCGTCCACTCGGCGCGCAGCAGCTCAGGGGCGACCCAGCCAAATCCGTCGTCGGTAGCCGCCAGCCAAATCGCGGCATGTTGCTCGGCGAGCAGGGAGTGGGCGAACATCAGCGCGCTACCCCCTGGCGCGCGGCGCAACAGTCCCGCGCTCAGGGCGGCGGCGAGCACTGGCTCGCATTCGTCAGCGGTGAGCAAAGACGCGGCGGGCATGTCGCGCACACCGGGTGTGTGATGCGCCAGCCAGCTCGCGGCGGCCTGCCCAGGTGTCTGGCCAGTGGTTATCGGCAGAGCCCGGATACCCGCGAAGATCAGCGAGCATGCCAGCGGGCCGAGAACGTTGAGCGCCCGCTCGCCACCGCCGCCATGCGCCAGATCGAGCGCCGCCCGCGCCAGCGCCGCCCGGCCAGCGGGCAGGTCGCGTCCGTGGCGCGCAAGCGCGATCATCAGGCCGAGCTCTGCCGGTAAGCTGGCGGACGGGGACAGTAGGTGCTCGGCCAGCATGACGGAGGGCTGGCGAGTCCAGGCTGGCGGCTCGCCACGCAGCGGACGTGCCCGCCGGAGTGCCGCAGAGATGCCGGCAGCATCGAGGCCGGCGAGCACCACACGCGGGAGATTGCCAAGCTGGCGCAGAGAGTGCGGACTGCCGCTGTACGCGTCGAGCTGGCAGGCGGCGATAACTCGGCAGGGCTGAGCAGCGCTGGCGAGTGTCGCCAGCGCTGCCGCGACGCGTGCGCGTGCCGCCTCGGGCAGCGCGTCGAGCTCGTCAACCAGCAGGATGATCTTGCCCGCTTTGAGCAGTGAGGGCAGCGCGGCAAGCAGTCCTGGCGTGGCGAAAGGCGCGGCCGCCTCTCTGACCAGCGCCGCGGCTGAGAGGTCGGCTTCCTCCGGCAGGCTGACGAGCGAGATGAAGACCGGCAGGGGCGCGCGGCCAAGTGCGATGCGCACGAGCTGGCGGTGTCCGGCGCGATGTCGCGCGAAGGCGTGCAGGGCCACGGACTTGCCCACTCCGGTATCGCCGAGTAGCAGCAGACTCGACGAGGAGGCGAGGGCGCGGCTGACGGGAGTGGCATCGCCCTGTGGGACGCCGTGCGAGTCGAAGCGCATGGCGTCCGGCTCAATGCCTATGACGTGCAGCGGCGCGGCAGCGAGCTGGTGCTCGAGCCAGCGCGAGAGCCGACGCAGGTACAGCCCGGTCCGGATGAGCGGGATGGCGAGCGCGGTGATGACATAGGCGAGGAGGCCACAGCCAAGGGGAACCAGCGTAACGGCCAGAATGACGGTCAGTGTGGCGCGGCTGGCCTGCTGAGGATTGCCGCGCACCTCCTGCACGGCGGAGGCAAGCGCACTCTGCTCGATCACGACGACGCAAAAGAGCGCCAGCAAGGCGGCGAGCAGCGCGACCACGCTCTTGATACCTCGGTAGCGCGGGGCACGCCCTATGGCTCTCAGCCTGACTGTCTCACGCGGTCGTCGGCGTCCCACTCGCTCGCCCTCCTTCACGCTTGCCTGTACTGACGCAGCGTAGAGTCTAACAGATGTGGGGCGTGTATGCGTCGCGAGATTCGCGAGACCCGCGAGACCCAAGTGCATGTGGGAAGCATCCTCTCGGCTGTGCGTTGCCCAGCTCTGTGGGGTGAGCGCTGAGGGGCAGCCGTCGGGTGATGGTATAGGCTTGCCGGTCAGGAGAAGTTGGCACGCCAGCGCTCCTATGCTACGATAGGCCGCGCAGGTAGCCTCGGAGGTCAATTCATATGCAATACACCCGGCTGGAGATGCAGTTCCGCCCGAAGGGGCTGCGGCGTGGCGTGCTGGTGGAAGGTGTTGTCGCGGGCCGCGTGCTGGGCGCGACAATCCACGCCTCAGCGCTGCAGGTGACGGATACGCTCGTCACGCGGCGGCAGGCACGTCGCCGTCACGAGCTGGCTACTCATGTGCTCGGTGCGAGCAAGACTGAGCTGCCGCTCGACTACGTGACAGTGGACGTGAAGACCAGGCTGTTGACGGGCCGCACCGAGCTGGGGCGCGTAGCCGCGGTATGGTGTGATCGGCAATCGGGCCTGGTGACACATCTGCTGGCGCGGTCAGGGGGCGGGACGCTGCGCATCGTGCCGGCTGAGCTGATCGAGCGCATCCAGCCGGACGGTGTGCGGCTAAAGCTGAGCAGGAGCGACTTCGATCACCTGGCGCCATATCGCTCGGACGACGCAATCGCCGCCGATATCGCGCTGGCTTTCGAGACCGCGCTGCCCGACCCACGCGCCCGGCGCGAGGTCAAAGTGCGGGTGGAGGACGGCCATGTCACGCTCGCGGGCACGGTGAGTGCGGCGGAGGAGCGTGAGCGAGCGCGGCGCGCGGCGGCGGCAGTGGCGGGTGTGCGTGGTACCACCGTTGATCTGGTGGTGGAGGAGGCGCTGGCCGATATGGTCGAGGCGGCGGTGGCCCACGTGACTGCCACGCCGGAGCTCGTGGCCGCGCGGGTGCGCGTCTTCACCGAGCATGGTATTGTGTATCTGGAGGGCAGGGTGCCCGCGCCAGCGGCAAGGGACGCCATCGAGCGAGCCAGCATCGCGGTCCCCGGCGTGCGTGTGGTGGTCAACAATCTGCTCGCCGATGGTGAGCCGCCGTCACGAGCCGCCGATACCGGGCCGCTGACGCGCAACCGATGAGGCTGACCACGCTTCTCAAGAGCGGAAACGGTCGCCCGCAGTCAAAGCAACGCGCGGTGCCGCAGGGCGGCGTGGCGTATGGGGCTCATCGTTTGCCCATGCATTCACCTCTTTCGAGCGGGACATTCTGGCAAGGGACGACAACTATGGCGCAGCAGCATCCGGCGGCGATCCAGCTTGCAGACGATCTCTGGGCAATTGATGTGTTCCATCAGGGGCAGCCCGGTGTCATCGCGAGCTATCTGTTGACCGGACCGGCAGGCGCCGCCCTGGTGGATGTCGGGCCGGGGGCGGCCGTGCCGCGGCTGCTGGCGGGCATCCGTGCGGCGGGTGTCGAGCCGGCATCCATCGAGCACCTCGTGCTCACGCATATTCACCTTGATCATGCCGGCGCCACCGGCACGTTGCTGCGGCAACTGCCGCGCGCGCGGGCCTACGTCCACCGCATCGGCGCGCCGCACCTTATCAGTCCTGAGCGGCTGGTAGCCAGTGCGTGGCGCATCTATGGAGAGGCGATGGAGACGCTGTGGGGCGAGATCCTGCCGGTGCCGGCCGAGCGGTTAGTTGAGATGGAGGAGGGGATGACGCTGCCGGTGGGCCAGCGTGAGCTGCGCGTGCTCTATACGCCGGGACACGCCGTTCACCACGTCGCCTTCCATGACCAGCGCGCGAACGTGGTCTTCGCCGGCGATGTCGCGGGCGTGCGGCTGGCCGGAGCGGGTGCGGTGCGGCCGCCGACCCCGCCGCCGGACCTGAGCCTGGAGGACTGGGAGGTCAGCATCACTCGCGTGGAGGCGCTCGATCCGCGGGCGCTCTACCTGGCGCACTTCGGCCCGGTGGAGGAGGTTGCCACGCACCTCGCCGCGCTGCGGACCCGGTTGCGGGCGTGGGCGGAGTTGGCGCTGGCGGGCATGCGCGCGGGCGAGACGGCAGAGACCATCGCCGAGCGGCTGGCGGCCGATCTCGATCAGATGATCCAGGCGCTGCCGCCAGAGGAGCGCGCCGAGGCATTGCGGCGCGTGGAGCTTGCTTCGAACCATCTGATGAGCGCGCAGGGCTTTGTGCGATACTTCACCAAGCACCATGCTGAGCTGCTGGCCGGCTGAGCGCGGAGCCTCCTCCGTCCGCGCGTCGCCTGGCACGTATGCTACCTCGCCCTGTGGAGCATGACATGCCGCCCGCTGAATCCGCAATGAGGACGTCATGACGCGCACCGATGGCCCCCCAGACGCGCTCGTCTACCACGACCTGCTGGATGCCGAGAGCATCGCACAGCTTGTTGCCGGGCGGCACGGCGCACCATTTGACGTGCTGGGGCCGCGCATCGCCACACTTGGCGGACGCTCGGTCTGGATTGTCCGTGCGTGGCTGCCGGGTGCGCTCGCGGCATGGCTGATCCCGCAGCAGCCACCAGTCGAGGCCAGCGATGGCGCGCGAGAGGCGTCTGATAGGCCTCTGGACGGGCATGCTGAGGCGACTGGGCAGCATAGCGTGCCGATGCGGCAGTTGCATCCCGCGGGGCTCTTTAGCGCCGTACTGCCGGTGGAGCGCGTCGGTCCGTACGAGTTGGCAGTGCAGCGGCCGTCGGGCGCGGTGGAGCGTGTGACCGACCCCTATGCCTTTCCGCCGGCGCTGACGGACTTCGACTTACACCTGATCGGCGAGGGGACGCATCACGAGCTGTATCAGCGGCTGGGCGCGCACCCGATGCGCCTCAACGGCGTTGAAGGCACACGCTTCGCGGTCTGGGCGCCGAATGCGAGGCGCGTCAGCGTGGTGGGCGACTTCAACGGCTGGGACGAGCGGGCCGCGCCGATGCGGCTGCGGCCGGGCGGTGTGTGGGAGCTTTTCCTGCCGGGGGTGCGGCCTGGCGCGCTGTACAAGTACGCAATCCTCTCGTGGAATGGCGAGTATCGCGTGCTGAAGGCGGACCCTTTCGCCTTCGCCGCGGAGCTGCGCCCTGGCACGGCTTCGCGCGTGTGGGAGCTCGGCGGCTACCAGTGGGGTGACGCGGAATGGCTGGCACGGCCCACAGCCGGCGACCCGTTGGGCGGGCCGATCTGCGTCTACGAGCTGCACGCGGGCTCGTGGCGACCCTCCTCGGCGGAAAGCAGCAGACCGCCCACCTATCGCGATCTCGCTCACCAGCTTGTGCCGTACCTCACCGAGATGGGCTACACGCACGTCGAATTGCTGCCCATTCTAGAGCACCCCTTCGATGGCTCGTGGGGCTATCAGGTGACCGGCTACTACGCGCCAACCGCGCGCTACGGCAGCCCACAGGACTTTATGTACTTCGTGGACTACTGCCATCAGCATGGCATCGGCGTGCTGCTCGACTGGGTGCCGGCGCACTTCCCCAAGGATCAGCACGGGCTAGCCTTCCTCGACGGCAGCCAGCTCTACGAGCATGCCGATCAACGTCTGGGTGAGCATCCCGAGTGGGGCACGCTGATCTTCAACTACGGCCGCAATCAGGTGCGCAACTTCCTGATTGCCAATGCGCTGTTTTGGTTGGACGTGTATCACCTCGACGGGCTACGGGTGGACGCCGTGGCTTCGATGCTCTACCTCGACTACGGACGCAGGGCGGGCGAGTGGCTGCCCAATCGCCTGGGCGGACGCGAGAACTTGGAGGCGATTGCCTTCCTACGCGAGTGCAACGCCGTGATCCACGCGCGCTTCCCGCATGCGCTGACGATCGCCGAGGAGTCTACGGCGTGGCCGGGCGTGACGGCGCCGGTGGCCGAGGGCGGCCTAGGCTTTTCGCTGAAGTGGAACATGGGCTGGATGCACGACATCCTTGGCTACATGCGCTACGACCCGGTTCATCGCAGCCATCACCACGGCGAGTTGACCTTCTCGCTCTCATACGCCTTCGCCGAGCGTTATCTCCTGGCGCTCTCGCACGACGAGGTGGTCCATATCAAAGGCTCGCTGCTCAACAAGATGCCCGGCGACGTGTGGCAGAAGTTCGCCAATCTGCGCGCGCTCTACGCCTTCATGTACGCCCATCCCGGCAAGAAGCTCCTATTCATGGGCGGCGAGCTCGGCCAGTGGTCCGAATGGAACTTCGCCGGGTATCTGGACTGGTTCGTGCTGAACGCGACGGAGGAGGGCGGCGAGTCGCCGCATGCACAGCTTCAGGCACTGGTGCGCGACCTGAACGCGCTGCTGCGCGCACATCCGGCGCTCTACGCGCTGGATTTCTCGCCGGATGGCTTTGCGTGGGTGGACGGCGGCGACACGCAGCATAGCGTGATCGCCTTCCTGCGCTATGGGCCGGAGCGGTCCGCCCCGCTGCTCTTTGTCTGCAACTTCACGCCTGTCGTGCGGTACAACTATCGTGTCGGCGTGCCGGAGCCGGCGCGCTACGAGGAGATTCTCAACACCGACGCGGCATGTTACGGCGGCACGAACGTCGGCAACCTGGGTGCGGTAAGCTCGCAGCGGGTGCCCATGCACGGCCAGAAGCACTCGCTCGCGCTGACGCTGCCGCCGCTGGGGGTGCTCGCGCTACGTCCCGCCGGACCGCCTGAGCGAGTGAGCCGAGGCGTGGCGAAGAAAACCGAGGAGCTGCTCCCGGCATCAGAGCAGGCGGCGGGCACCACCGAACGGCGCCGTAGCGGCCGGCCATCACGGCGCGCGGCAGGCGAGCGAGAGCGAGGGACATCATGACGGCGATCCAGTCACAGCCTGAACACCTTGCCACGCATATCGAGCAGGATTCCCCATTGGCACCTGACATTGAGATGCCCGACACGCGCACCGTGAACTACTACGAAGCGGACCCGCATCTGCGGTTCCTGCTGCGGCGGCGCCTGACAGCGGAAGAGCTTGCGCTGGCCGAGCCGGTGTTGAAAGCGCTGGGCGCGCGGCTGGGCAATGAGATCGAAGATCTGGCCACCGAGGCGGACCGGCAGACGCCGGTACTGGTGCAGCGCGACAAGCGCGGCGAGCGGGTGGACGAGGTCGTGGCATCGCGCGCCTACCGCGCCATGGAGGCCATTTTCTATGGTGAGCTAGGACTGCACGCGCTGTCATTGCGGCCCGGTGTGCTCGATCCACAGGCGCCAAGCTCGCTGGCGCTCAACGACGCGCTGATTTATCTGGCCGAGCAGGTGGAGTCCGGCCTCTTTTGCCCACTCTCGATGACCCGCGCGTTGGCCCGTACGCTCCAGCGGTTCGCGCCAGTCGAGATCGTCGCGGAGTACCTGCCGTGGCTGCTGGCAACTGACCTGGAGTCGCTGCTGACCGGGGCGATGTTCATGACGGAGAAGCAGGGCGGCTCGGATCTGGGCCAGACGGCGACCGTCGCGCGGCCATCGAGCGAGCGCGAAGGCTGGTGGGAGCTGCGCGGGGAAAAGTGGTTCTGCAGCAACGTTTCGGCTGGGCTGATCCTGACGCTAGCGCGGCCAGAGGGAGCTGGGCCTGGCACACGCGGCCTGGGTCTCTTCCTGGTGCCGCGCGATTTGCCGGGCGGCGCACGCAACCACTATCGCATCGAGCGGCTCAAGGACAAGCTGGGCATCCGCTCGTTCGCCAGCGGCGAGGTAACGTTCGACGGCACGTTGGCTCTCCTGATTGGCGGTCCCGGCCGCGGCTGGCTGCAGATGACCGAGATGCTCAATGTGACGCGCTTGGGCTGCGCCTCGGCGGCGGCGGCACTGGCGCGGCGGTCATTTCTCGAAGCACTGGTACATGCGCGTGGGCGGCATGCATTCGGCCGGACCCTCGCCGATCTGCCGTTGATGCGCGAGCAATTGCTCGACATGCTGCTGGACGTGGAGGGGATGACGGCGCTGTTCTTCGAGGGCTCGGCGCAGCTCGCGGCAGCCGATGCCGGCGACGAGCAGGCGCGGCTGCGGGCGCGTGTGCTGACACCGCTGGCGAAGTTCTTCGTCTCGGAGGAGGCGCGGCGCGTGGTGGCCGAGGGCATGGAGGTGCGCGGCGGCAACGCGTACATCGAGGACTGGCCGAATGCGCGGCTGCTGCGCGATGTGCAGGTGCAGGCGATCTGGGAGGGCACCGGCAACATCTCGGCGCTCGACGTGGGGCGCGCACTGCTCAAGGATCAGGCGGGGGAGGCGCTGCTGGCCGATCTGCGACTGCGGCTGGCGGCCATCGGCGACACACAGGTGTGTCGGTCCGCGCGACTTGTAGGCCAGGCGCTGGACGAGGTCGAGACGGCTCTGCGCTGGCTAGCGGCCAGCCCAGCCGACGAGGCTCAGCTGCTGATGAAGCGGCTGACGCGCCAACTCGCGCGAGCCGTCACGGCGGCGCTGCTGGTGGAGGAGGCCGGAGCGCTGGCCGACGAGGGCGGTGGCTATCGCTCGCTGGCGCAGGCCGCGCGCTACCTGCGCCGCAACGTCTTCCCACCGGCCGGCAGTCCTGCCAACGAGACCGACCGGCTGCCGCTGGACCACTTCGACGCGATTGTGGACTGGACGCCCGCGCTGCCGGCGGCGGCGGTCGAGCCACTGCTCTCCGCGCTTGAGTCGGCGCTAGCCTGAGGATGTACCCGAGTGGGCCCCGGCCGCGCGCAAATCTCGATGTGGATGACGGCGCGGCCGGGGCTTCGCGCGGGTCACGGCGTGGGCGGCAGTTGGAACTGCCATGGGCCCTGTACAGACGTGGACTTGTGCACGCCAGCTACCTGCGCCCGCACGTCGTCGAAGTAAAGGGTGACGCTCGTGCCCGCAGGGATCGGCGCGTAGAACACCGCTTCCAGATCTACTGTGCCGCTCGGCCCGACGGTCTGGGCGCGCTGGGCCTGCACCTCGGCGTCTGTGGTAGCGACTATCAGCCCGACCGGCTGGACGAGGCCCGGCAGGATCGGCTGGCCATCAGGAAGCACCAGGGCAAGAGTCCCGCCTCCACAACTGCTCGATGCGGTGCCGGCCAGGATGAAGGCCTGTCCAACGTTGGCCGCGTCGGAGAGGTGCATGCCCGGCGCGAGTCCACTGAGCCGCAGGAGCACGCGCTCGCCGCCGGACGCGCCATCTAGATCGCCACCTGGCGGCGCGACGTCAAGCCGGAGTGGCTGAATGGTCAGGCCGTTATGTGTGGCTGGTGCGTTGCTGAGGGCGACCGATGTGCCCGCCACAGGGGTGATGGTGAACGGGATCTGCCAGGGTCCGTCCACCAGGGTAACAGCCGGTGGAGTGGGAACCTGGTACTGTTGGGGAACAGACCGCATCCGCTGGGTGAAGAACGTGAGCATCTGCGGTGTGCCCAGCTGCTCAGGTGGAAGCGGGGCGAAGATGGCAATACCGCCGCCTCCCTGACCAGACGAGCTATAGAAATTGGCATAACGGCTGCCTTGCGCGTCGAGCAGGAGAGGATACTCCGGCTGAGGCAGATTGGCGCCAGGCTGTATATGGTAGGTGATGACCGTCTGCGTCGCGTCGGCGTACGCGCGGTCAAGGGTGAGCGTAATGCCGTGGACGCTGACCTGGCCGCTGATGGCGACCGAATGATCTACCCGCGGTCCCACCGGAAACACCGGTTCGTTCGAGCCCGATGCATCGCAGATGGGCGGCACGATCACGATTGGCGAGGCGGCCGTTGCTGTGGCTGCAGTCGTTGGTGTCCCGGTTACGCCAGGGGGGCGCAGTGGTCCTCCCGGCCGCGCGAACGTCAGCGCGCCGGCCAACAGTGCCACCACCAGTACTGCGGCGATGGTAGCCAGCACAGGCCGCGATCCGGCGACGCGACTGCGATGTGTACCTCGCGCGTGTGCCTGCCGCACGTGCTCGAAAACGTCTGTATCAGGGGGAATCGCCTCCGCGGCGCGTGCGAGCAGCGTGCGCAGGCGATCCTCGAACTGGTCGGGGACGTGTTGCTCTGGCATGCGCATGATCTCTCCTAGTGAGTAGGTGGAGGTGGTGAGGCTGTCGGGGTGGGTGCTGTGACGTCGAGCCATGCGTAGCGCCGCGCGATGATCTGCCTGAGCGCGGCCAGTCCGCCGTGGAGTCGCTGACGCGCGGTGCCCTCACGGCAGCCGAGGATGGCTGCGAGCTCGCGATCCGAGCAGCCAACGTAGTAGCGCAGCACGACGGCCTCGCGCTGCTTCCGCGTCAACTCTGCCAGTGCGCGCAGCACCTCCTCGCGTTCCTCCAGGCGCTCAGCTTGGAGGGCGGGATCCACCTGCGGGTCGCGATCGCTGGGCTCGGCTGCACGAGCGAACGGCGGTGATCCAGCGTCGCCACCCGGCAGCCGCTCGACGCTGATTTCGCGCCGGGTGGTTGCGCGCCTCCGTTGCTGGCGGGCGGTATTCGTCACGATACGGTAGAACCATGGTGAGAACGCACCACCAGCCCGAAAGCGTGCCATGCCCTGATAGGCGAGCAAGAAGCTATCTTGCACGACATCTTCGGCCGTTGTGCGGTCGCCGAGCAGCAAGTAGGCGAGGCGCAGCGCCGGGACCTGATAGCGCGCCATCAACGTCTCGAGTCCGCCGATGTCACCACGCTGGCAGCGACGGATGGCCTCGCCGTCGTCATCGAATTGCACAGCATCCCCTTCTGGAGTGGCGCCACCGGCAGCAATGCTGCTGCCATGCCCACACGCTTCACCGAGCGCGCGCTCATAGGTATCTATGCGTGAGATGGTCGCCACGTTAGGTAGCGCCAACGGATCAGTATGTTATCAATGCACGACATAGGCGACGCAAGGGCAGTGGCGTCTGGCTATTGGCTTGTGTTCACACCGGAGGACGTAACAGTAGATGGCGTGATAATGCGCGCAGCAGTGGTGTCCCGCTGGCCTCGTGGAGCACGCGCTGCTGGGCGATGAGGGCGCGCGTCCCTTGCCGCGCGAGCAGGGTCTCCACGCGCACCTGCTCGCCAGGTAGCGTGGGGCGCAGATACTCCAGCCGGTACTCGCGCGGACGCGCGGTGAAGCCGCTTGGGATTACCGCAGACGTAGCGAGCGCCGCGGTGAGGGCTTCGGTCAGCCAATCGGCATAGACACAGTTGTTGATGTGCTGGTTGACGTCGGCCTCGACCTCGCGCGCGGTCAAGCGCAAGTCAGCGATCTTGCCGTCAACAGCAAGGTCAGCCGATGGCTCGGCTGGCGACCACGAAGACGGCCGCATCGGTGGGCCAAGCGGACTGAAGCGGGCGACCATCTCGTCGGGCACGCGCTGTGGCAGCCCGCGCGCGAGATCCACATAGGCCCAGCGCGCCCGCCCGCGCGCGACCAGGCGCCCGGTCTCGGGGCGCCAGACGGCGTACTCGCGGAACGCCTGCACTTTGCGCCACTCCGAGAGCCACGTGCCCAGCCGAAGCTCAGCGCCGATACCTGGCAGGTCGCCGAGCAAGACGCGCATCTCGCGCACCAGCCACGCTGACCTGTGCGCGGCATACCATTCGTGGGGGTAGTCGAGCGCGCTGGAGGCTTCCGTGGCGAGGAATTCGAGGTAGCGCAGGATCGTGCCGATGCCCACAGTGCCGTTGCGACTGACCTCGTAGCTGCGCACGCGCGCCGGCAGCGTGTAGGCCGTCTCTGTCGCGATATCCTGGCGCATCAGACGCGCGCCTCAGTGCTGCCGCCTTGTTTGGCTTCCAGATAGCGGGCGATGATGAAGACCAGATCGGAGAGGCGATTGAGATAGCGCAGCACCTCGGCATTCTCGATGACGTGCTCGTGCAGCAGCCTGGCGACCATCCGCTCGGCGCGGCGGATGACCGTGCGGGCGAGGTCGAGCGCGGCGCCGTCGGGTGAGTCGCCAGGGACGACAAAGCGATTGGGGATTGCGACCTCGGCCTTGAGCGCCTCTTCGGTCTGCTCCAGCCAGGCCACGTGCTCGGGAGTGATCCGCATGCCGACGGCGGTGAGGTTCTTCGCCGGGGTAGCTAGCTCGGCCATCAAGACGTAGAGGTCTCGCTGGGTGTGCAGGATGATCTCGCGGACGTGCGCGTCGGGGGTGAGGGCGCGAGCGAGGCCGAGCGCAGAGGTAGCCTCGTCAACGGTGCCGAAGGTGTCGGGCCGCGGGTCATACTTGGGTACACGCTGATCGCCGAGCAGGCTGGTAAAGCCGGCATCGCCGGTGCCAGTGGTCACTTTCGCCATCGGAGCTGACTCCTCACGGGTGCGGTAAGAGCATGCCAGAGCCGCCACCGAAGAGTATAGCGCGGGGCCGCTCTTCATATAGTCTTAGACTCCATAACCATGAGGATACAGGATCACCACTGTTAGAGACCATTTGGGGGCAGGCGCCACACAACAAGCCAACCCGGAGCGACGCACAGGATGGGACAGTCTACCCACCGGCGCGACGACGCTTTGTGCCAAGCGTACAATGCGGACTATGAGGATGAGTAACGAGCTATCTATGGCTCCGTTTGTGGTCGTGGAGGCAGCATGTCCGCGCTTGCGCCGATCCTGGCTGTGGATGACAGCGCGCCGATTCGTGAGATGATCGTCACGGTGCTGTCTCCGCGCGGCCACCGTGTCGCCACGGCCGCCAACGGCCGCGAGGCACTGCTGCGCCTGAGCATGACCGTCGAGCCGCATATCGTCCTCCTCGACGTGGTCATGCCGATCCTCGACGGCGTTGGTGTCTGCCAGGAGATCGAGCAAGACGAACGACTTCGTGCGGCGGGCCATCGCATCATCTTGATGTCCACAAGTCCGCGGCTGGCCAGCGCCGATATCCCCGCCGCCGCAGGCCAGCTCATCAAGCCGTTCTCTCGCCAGCAGCTAATCGCCGCGGTGAATGCCATCCCTTTCATGTAAGCAGCATGCTGCCAGTGAAACACGCGGGGAGAGCGAGCACGGCAATGGATGACCGACAGCACCCCGAGGACGATACCAGCCACCACATGCTGCTGCCTGCCGAGCAGACGGGAACGTGGAGCGGGAATGCGCGAGAGCAGCCAGGGCAGCAAGATGGCGCGACAGGGGCCGCGGTAGGAGCAGGACACTGGCGCTACGAGCTGCGCCGCTGGCTGGCAACGCTCAATCCCGGCCGGACGGGCCGCGAGTACGAGAAGGCGATCGGCTATTTCTTCCAGACGCCCGGCGTGCCATCGCATGTGGACGCCCTGAGCTTCGACCTGCTGCTGGCCTATCGGGGCGCGCTCGCACTGCGCGCAGCGGACCAACGCCGGCCACAGCCACGGGCCGGATGGGGCAGGCTTCCTCACCGGCAACACGTGACAGCGTCGCGCACAGAACTGCTGCCAGCCGCCGCCGATGGGGGTGAGCTAGCAGGCGAGACCAGCGCGACCGGAGGACATGACGAGCGCGACCAGGTGAGCGATGAGGAGACGGAGGAGGCAGGCACGGAGGAAGGAACGGCCACGTCGTCTCACAGCGGCCCACTTGCGCCTGCGACGGTCAATATCCGGCTGACGGCGCTGCGGCAGTTTCTCATCCATTGCGCGCAGGTCGGCAGTCTTCCGCAGTTGACGCCCGATGCCATGCGCTCGGCGCTGCGGCGTCTGCGGATCGAGCGACGGCGGCCATATCAGGTGCTCGCTGAGCCAGAGTGGGAGAGCTTCCTGGCAGCGGCTCTGGCGCCCACGCTAATGCGGGCAGCCACGCCGGATGGCAAGGCTGGCGATGGGGAGGACAGCGCTGCCGTGTTGGGCGCATCGGAAGGACGTGATCGGGAGACCAGGAGTCCGTGGGGTACGCCGCGCGCGCTGCGCGAGCAGCACGGCGTGGGCTCGCGACCGCCCGCACATAGTCGCGAGCCCACGCGAGACCCTGTCGGGGCGCCAGCGCAGGCGCGCAGCGGCCTGACCGGCGCGCGCACAGCACAGCGCGACCACGCGCTCATCGCTCTGGCACTTGCATCGGGGTTGCGTGCAATCGAGCTCTCACTGCTCGATCTGGGCGATCTCACGCGTGATTGGCATGCAGGCGCGGAAGAGTGGTGGCTGGTGCTGCCTGATGCGAAGACGAAAGGCCAGCATGGCGGGCGCACACTCCCGCTCGCGCCGGCACTGGTGGAGACACTCCTGGCCTACGTGCAGCACACCGGGCGGCGGTGGGAGCATGCCGAGGACCGGGCGACGCCCCTGTTCCTTTCCATGCGCAAGTCGCTGGCACAGGCCGTAGGTGCCCGAGATCCGACGCAGAACGCATTACCCAGCATGGGGCGACTAACACCGGGCCAGATCGGCCGCATCGTTGACCGCGTGGAGGCGCAATGGCAGGCTCAGCACGGCGAGAGCGCGGGCGATACCGGTCCTGGCGATGTACGCCGCATCTCGCCGCACGCGCTGCGGCACAGCACGGCGATTGCCCTGCTGGAGGGCAACGACCGCCAGGGCCGCCCGCCTGCCTCGGTCGAGCACGTTCGCGGCTGGCTGGGGCACTTCGATATTCGCACAACGCAGGGCTATCTGGCACACCTGGAAGCGCGCCGCCATCGGCGCCCGTTCGCGATTGACGCGCCGACGCGTGCGCCGGCGGCGGCGGCTGGTAATACAGGCGCCGCTGCCGAATCGCCCCGTGAGGACGGCGCACTCCGCCCACTGGATGGCCTACCCAACGGGTGAAACCATGTTGAGGGATGTGCATGCGCCGCCTGTCACCCCACGCCGTACAGGTTCTGGGAAAATGTATCGGCTCTCCGAACAATCTCCCTACGTGGGAATATTCTGGGAACTTCGATGGTCCTGTGTATGCCCGCGGCATCTATAGGGGCAATGTCGAACAGTCGGAGGTAGGTCGGTTCTAGGGATCACATAAACGCGTAGAGTGAGGGACTACAATGATGTGTGGCGAGCAATGTCAATCAGGCAGACTGTGGTACATTCTAGATTTGTCGCGCATCAATACGGCATCTTCGGCACCCACCAAGCGGCCGTTTGGTAATGAGGAGCGAGTCCATGGCAGAGGATCTGCTCGAACGTGACCAATTCTTGCGCGCGCTGGACGAAGCGCTGTTGCGCACGGCGGCAGGGCACGGGCAGCTCGTGCTGGTTCGCGGCGAGGCCGGGATCGGCAAAACTGCCCTGGTCGAGCGCTTCATCGAGCGACGCCCGCCGGGAACGTGTGTGCTGTGGGGCGCCTGCGAGGCGCTCTTCACCCCACGACCGCTGGGGCCGCTCTATGACATCGCGGAACAGGCCCGGTCGGCGCTGCGGGAGCTCCTTGCCGGCGAGGCGAATCGCGCGGCGCTCTTTGCCGCGGTCCTCGACCTGCTCACTCATAGTCCCGCACCGACCATCGTGGTGCTCGAAGATATCCATTGGGCTGATGAGGCGACGCTGGACCTGATCAAGTTCCTAGCACGTCGCATCCATCGCACTACAGCCTTGCTCATCGGCACCTATCGCGACGAGGAGCTAGGTCTGGGACAAGGACGCGACCATCCCCTGCGGCTCGTGCTGGGCGATCTACCTACGCGCGGCGTGACCCGGCTGCATGTGCCCTCGCTCTCGGAGGCCGCCGTGGCCACCCTCGCCCAGCAGTCCAACCGCTCAGCCGACGAGCTGTATCGCGCCACAGGTGGCAATCCGTACTTCCTGCAGGAAGTGCTGCACAGCGAGACGCCAGGGGTGCCGCTGAGTGTGTCGGATGCGGTCCTGGCACAGGTCGCACGCCGCTCGCCCGAGGCACAGCGCCTGCTGGAGCTGGTGGCGGTGGTTCCACACCGGATCGAGTGGTGGCTTGCTGAGGCGGTCGGCCGCGCAGAGCAGGGCGGAGACCGGGGCGCGGAGCAGGCTACGGCGCTCGAGGAGTGCCTCGCCGCAGGCATCCTTCATCTGGAGGACGATGCGGTCGGCTATCGCCACGAGCTGGCGCGACAAGCGGTGGAGCGGGCCCTCGCAACCACACGGCGGCGAGCGCTGCATGCCGCGGTCTTGCACGCACTCATTGCGCGTGGCGCAGAGCAGGCTCCGCTGGCGCGCCTGGTGCATCACGCTGTGCAGGCGGACGAGCGTGAGGTGGCCTTGCGGTTTGCACCGGCGGCAGCCAAACGAGCATCGGCTCAGGGCGCTCATCGTGAGGCAGCGGCGTACTATGCGACGGCGCTGCGCTACGCCGACTTCGCTGACACCGAGCAGCGGGCCGAACTGCTCGATGGATTGTCGCATGAATTCTACCTGACCGGGCAGATCGAGGATGCCGTTGCGCCGTGTGAGGCGGCGCTGGCGATCTGGCGCGCGTTGAATCGAAGCGAGAAGGTGGGCCACAACCTGCGGCGGCTTTCGCGGCTCAGCTGGTTCCTCGGTAAGAACGCAGAGGCGGCGCGACACGGGATGGAAGCGGTGGAGCGGCTCGAGACCCTGCCGCCCGGCCACGAGTTGGCGATGGCATACGCCAACCTGTCACATCTTCGTATGCTGGAGAGCGACGCCGCCCAGACTCTGCTGTGGGGCAATCGCGCCATTGCGCTCGCCGAACGACTTCGTGATATTGAGACGCTGAGTTACGCCCTCAACAACATCGGCTCAGCAGAGCTGGGTGTGGGGGATGAGTCGGGGCGCGAGAAGCTGGAGCGCAGCCTCGCACTGGCGCTGGAGCATGGCTATGAGGAGCACGCGGGGCGCGCATATGCCAACCTTGCCGAGGAATTGACCAAGCGCCGGGACTACATCCAGGCCGAGGGCTTTCTTCGGGATGGCATAGCGTACTGTGCCGAGCGTGACCTTGGCGCATGGAGGCATTGCCTGCGGGGACAGCAGGCACGTGCGCGCCTCGGTCAGGGTGATTGGATCGGAGCGGAAGAAGACGCTGGCGCGATCTTGAGCATTCCCTGGGCGTCAGGCACCAACCGCGGTCCGGCATTGCTCGTCCTCAGCTATGTGCGGCTGCGACGAGGCGACCCAGGGGCCGAAGCGCTGCTGGATGAAGAGCGCGCGCTGGCGCTGGCTACCGGCGTGCTGGAGCGTATCGCACCGATGGCCGCGGCACGTGCGGAGTGGCGGTGGCTTCAGGGCGATCTCAAGCAGTGTGCGGCGGAGGCCAGAGTAGGCTTTCAGCTCGCACTGAGGCACAGCTATCCCTGGTATCTGGGTGAACTGGCGATCTGGATGTGGCGCGCTGGCGTTCTGTGTGAGATTCCAGTGAGGACACCCGCACCGTTTGCCGTGCAGATGGCCGGCGATTGGCGTGGCGCGGCGGCGCGGTGGGAGCGGATGGGCTGCCCGTATGAGCAAGCGCTGGCATTGGCCGACGGTGATGAGCCAGCACAGCGAGCCGCCCTCAGCATTCTAGCGGGGCTGGGGGCCACGCCAGCCGCGGAGGTTGTGCGGCGGCGGCTGCGGGCTGCCGGCGCGCGTGGCCTGCCCCGTGGACCTCGTCCGGCGACGCGCGACAATCCCCATGGCCTTACTCCACGCCAGCTCGAGATCCTGCTATTGCTGGCCGAGGGCCTGCACAACGCGCAGATCGCCGATCGGCTCTCGACCACGCCCAAGACGGTAGACCACCATGTTTCGGCCGTGCTAGCCAAGCTGGAGGTGCGCTCGCGGACCGAGGCGGTGCGTGTCGCCTACGAGGTGGGCCTGGTTTCTCAAACTCCCCGACAGAGTCCCGCCGCCCACGCCAACGTAGGTGGGTGATCGCACGAATATGGGGAGAGCCTCCGATGTGCCCTTCCCTGTAGCGTAGGTATGCTCCTCCTGCCTGGAGAGGCAGACGCGCACGACGAGATTGCGCGTCGGGCCAGGCCACAAGCAGGAGGAAGAACCGCATGCCACGCTATCTAGTCGAGCGCACCTTCGCTGACGGACTCGCCATCCCGGTCACTGATGAGGGTGCCGCGATCTGCCTCAACGTCGTCACCAACAACTCGGAAGACGTCGTCACCTGGGTGCACTCCTACGTCACCGAAGACAAGGCCAAGACCTACTGCATCTACGACGCGCCCTCGCCTGAGGCGATCCGCCGCGCCGCCCGCCGTAACAACCTGCCCGTCGACAAGATCACCCAGGTGCAGGTGCTCGACCCCTATTTCTACCGCTAATGAGGACCCGACATGCGCGCAAACAAGTCTGCCATCACGATCTTCGCCATCACAGCCCTGAGCGCCATCAGGTCACCACCCAGGCGCCTGTCCCCACCCCCGCCCTGTGGGGTGATTGGACACGCCGACCCGCGCAAGTGCCGTAATAGCACTCCGCGGCTGGCAGGCCAGCATTGAGATCAACGGAAGTGCAGGTCGTCTCGCCCACACAGCGAGACGACCTGCACTCTCTCACAAGGATCCGACAGGCTTATAGGGTGCAGGGTCGTCGTGAGAGGGTGCGGCCAGAGAACGTGGTCGCAGAATGGGCAAATTCAGCGAGTACGGCCACGGAACCCATGCCAGTGACACATCACACCGTCCAGTAGCCACCTAGCCGCTGAATTACGAAGACCGGCGCCGGCTCCCTTGTATTATGGTCAGTATATCTATTAGCGCGCAAAGGGGGCTTTGTCGGCAAATGACCATAATATACCAGACATAACAGGAATGCCGTGTGCCGCGCCGCCAATGTTTCCTTTATGAAACAGATGCAAGTGGAGCGGATAAAGCAAGCGGCCGATTATGCGCTATTCTGTTGTTCGGTGACAAACACCAGTTTGCGAGCCATTCCTGTCGTTGTCGTAAGAATATTGTGCGAGGTGAAAGATCCTTTCTCTGGCTGCACGGCTTTGGCTCGGCGACAGCGGCAGCAAGCGCCGAGCCAGGGTCCAGCCGACCCGAATAACGCGGCATGTTGTCGCCTCTCAGCTCAGCGCGGTGTCAAAGCGTCGGGGACAAACGGCGCGCCATGCCCTGGGACGATCAACGCGGCGAGCTGTAGCACACGGAGGCGCCCC
>DASUBU010000249.1:0-12033 GCA_035763125.1 Ktedonobacterales bacterium | reverse complement strand
GTGCTCATCCACTGCTGGCGCAGCTCGTCGTTGCTCTTGCCCTTGAAGCCGAAGTCAAGCTGCTCGCCGTGCTTCTTGAGCGTGTCGGGCAGGCCGAACCACTCGACCGTCAGCAGGAACATCCAGTTGATGGCCGCTTGCAGGCGCTCGTGCTCGGCGGGATCAGGGGCCAGCTTGCGCATCCACTGCTCGCCGTGGCGCAGGTGGAACGTCTCCTCCTTGTCCACCTTGACCAGTGCGCGCTTCCAGGGGCCGAAGGTGGTGCTGTTGTAGACGTCGGAGAGCAGAATGTAGCCGGCGCGGTCGTAGAAGGCGTTGGCGACGATCAGCTCGTAGAAGCTCTCCAGCGGCACGTCGAAGGCGTAGGGGTACTTCCACCTGACGGGCGCGCGGCGATAGACCAGCTCCTCGGTATCCACGCCGATGTCGCGCAGCAGGCGATAGGCGATGTGGGCGTGGCCAAGCTCATCCTGGATGATGGCGATGGCCGAGCCGAACATGTTGAGATTGGGCGCCGAGCGCGCGGCGTAGAAGTAGGCCGGCGCCGAGATAAGCTCGGTATCGGCGGAGACGGTCAGGATGCGCTTCATGCCTTCGAGGTAGGCCGGGCTCATGTGCTCGACGCCCTCGATCAGGCGGTGCTCGCCGATGCGCTGGAGGACTTGCTGGTCGGTCAATGGGGGCTGCACGGTGTACCTCCTCGGCAGGCCGGAAACCCGCTTGTCATCGGCGCTCGCGCCGAAGACCTATCTCCATATGGACATATGCATCTTAGTTGCCGCGCAGGCGGGGTGTCAAGCCGCCGGGCCGCAGAGGACGGAGGGAACCGCAGCGGGAACGGAGGAAACAGGCGGTGCGAGACAGCACGGAGTGTCGCCTCGGTCCACAGTGCGCCCGCAAGACGCCCCGGCGAACGCGGCCGGTTTGATTTGACACGACGCGCGGGCGCGAATCGTGGCTGTGCAGGGGCGTGCTGCGCACGTTGGTCACCCCGCAGACCCGTCCTATCCGGCTGGTAGACTGTGGCGCGCCTGCCACTGGCGGGCGAAGGCGATGCGGCGGCCGGTGGCGGGGTGGCTGTAGAGGAAGAACTCGATGAGGCGAGCCGGCTCCAGCTCGGCAAGATTCTGGTTGGCGAGGCGCGTCATGGCGCTGATGAAGGCCGCGGGCATGCGCGTCACGTCGAGCGCGTAGACGTCGGCGCTGTGCTCGACGTGGCGACTGTAGCCGTTGGTCAGCGGCAACAGCACCAGGAAGAAGATGCCCAGCACCGCGCCCAAGAGCGGCATCGTCGCCGGATCGGCCAGCCCGGTGTAGGCCGGCACGCGCGCCACCACCGCGTGCAGCACGAGATTGACCACGAAGAGCCCGCCGAGCGTGGTCACGGTCTCGAAGGCGATCAGCTTGGGGATATCGCGGTGGACCTGATGGGCTAGCTCGTGCGCCACCACCACTTCGATCTCGTCGGGCGCGAAGTGCTCCAGCAGCGTGTCGCCGACGACGATGCGGCGCGTGTTGCCCAGGCCGATCACCATCGCGTTGGCGGCGGTGGTCTTGGCGCTCAGGTTCATCGAGTAGATGCCGCGCACGCGCGTTCCCACGCGCTCTGCCAGCCGTAGCGCCTTCTCGCGCACCTCGCCCTCCGGCAGCGGCGTCAGCTTGTAGAAGATCGGCAACAGCAGCACCGGCGCCAGATTGGCCAGGATCGCCGTCACGAAGAGCACAGCGATACCGGTCCACAGCCACCACCAGTCAGGTGTGGCGGCCAGCAGCAAGTAGACGAACTCGACCGCCACCAGATCAAAGACCAGCGAGAGCACGAGGCCCTTGACCAGATCCCACAGCCAGCCGCCCAGCCGCTGGGTGGACATCCCATAGCGGTGCGGCAGCACATAGCCGCCGTAGTAGGAGAGCGGCAGGCCCAGCACATAGCTGGCGGCAAAGAGGACGAGGAAGTACGCGCCAACCTGCAAGGGCAGGAAACCCTCCACCGGCTGCCACGCAGGCACGCTGGAGAGAGCATCGCGCAGACCGAAGCTGAGGCCGCTGAAGAGCAGCACGGCGATCACCGCGGCCGAGACGACGAGATTGGCGAGCGAGAGGAGCTGCCGCTGGCGCGCGTAGCGCTTGGCCTGAGCCTGGCGCGCAGCGTCCACCTCCGCAGGCGGCGCAGGCAGCACCGGCTCGGCAGGCTCGGTCGCCCCCAGGGGCGACCCACCGGACGGCACTGTCACATCCGCGATTGGTCCATCGCCTGTTGTGGTCAGGTCGTCGCTGGCAAGCGCGCGCTGCATCCGACGCAGCGCTGACTGGAGCATCAAGCGGTCCATCGCGCCCCCCGTCTAGTGCTCTGTGTGCGCGCTGCTGTCGCTTCCCTTCGCCTCGCTGCGCTGGGGCCATTCGGCGGAAGTAAGGGCGTGTCGCGCACGCCCTTTGCCCTTCGCGGATTGGCACGTCGCGTCGGCGTGTTGCACGCGGACGCCTGGCGCGTCGCACCGCATGACGCGCCTACGCCGGCTCGACCGAGGCCACTCCGCGGCAGAGCTGGTCGCCGAGCACCGCGCCTTCGGCAAACACGGTCAACTGTTCGATGGTCATCGTGCGCGCGCCGCCAAGGTTGGGGTGCGCGATCTCAAAATAGTTTGGACGGCCCTCCGCTTCGTGTACGTCGAAGCCGAGCTGCCGCAGGGAGACCTGCGCCTCACCCTCTGTCAACACGCGATCCAGACGCATCTCGACGCTCTCCTGGTGGCGGGGCCGCGACATTTGCGCCGGCCCGCGGTGTGCTCGCCGCTCTGCCTTGCCCCTCACCCTACACATTCGTGGGGGCGTGTTGCGCACCTCCCGGCTGGGGTAAGGGCGTGTCGCGCACGCCCTGGCCGGATGAGGCACCCCTAGCGCTTCGGCTTGCAGCGCGTGTAGACCTGGCAATCCTCGAATACCTGAACCTGACAGGCCAGCCGAGTCTGTGGGCTGCGGTTCCTCTTGAAGGTGCCGACGCGGTTCATCGCCGTCTCGAGCGGGGTGCGAGGATTCACCGCGCTCGTCGGCTCAATGCGCACGCGGTCCGTCCAGCAGAGGCCGTTGCCGTGGCAGTTGGCATACTTGGAGAGGCCGAACCACATGCAGTAGAGCGGGACATCGTTCTCCAGCGCGGCGTAGCGCAGAGACGCGCCAGACTCAACCTCGACCGTGCGGTCCTCGTTGACGAAGGTGACCTTGGGCACTGACGCACTTCCTGTCTGTGTGGCAGCTCAATAAGACCGAGGCGGCGTGCGCCACCGGATGGAACCTGCTTCCGAACGCACCCACGTTCAATACGCCCGGTGCGCCCGCGGCCAGCAGCAGGAGTGGCCATACAGGGCGCTCTCTCCGAGTGTAGCATAGGCCGATTGCGGCGGTCAACGCGGGACTTCCAGCGAGGTCGCCGTGCCGCGGCCGGGCTGTGAGGCGACGGCGAGCTTGCCGTCTACCAGGTTCGCGCGCTCGAGCATGCTCAGCAAACCCCAACTGCCGCGCGTCTCGTACTCCGCCTGCACCTGCTTGACGTCGAAGCCGGCCCCGTCGTCGCGCACTGTCACCACCAGCTTCTCGGGTGTCTCGCGCAAATCAATCCAGCAATTGCTGGCACTGGCATGCTTGAGAACGTTGCTGACGGCCTCCTGCACCACCGCGAAGACCGACGCTTCGACCCGCTCTGACAGCGGCTCGGGATAGTCGGCGTGCAGATGCATCTTCGGCTCTGGGGCCTGCTGGACCCGATCGAGATAGTGTTGGATCGCTGCCACCAGCCCGCCATCTTCGGTTTCGAGCGCGAGCGAGCGCAGGTCGAAGAGCATACGGCGTAGTTCGCGCGTGGTGGTCTGCGCCAACTCACGCGCGCGGCGCACCTCGCCGAGCACCTGCTTGAGGTCGTGCTTGCCGAGCTGCTCGGCGTAGTCGAGGGTCATGACGATCTGCGCAAGCTGCTGGGACGGGCCGACATGGAGCTCATGCGCCAGGCGCCGGCTCACCTCTTCCTGGGCTGTGAGGATGCGGTCGCGCTCGCTGTGCAGGCGGGCATAGCGCTCGGCGTTGGCGACGACGGCCGCGGCCTGCGCAGCCAGTGTTTGGAGCATGTCAAGACTGGTGGCGTCGAAGCTGGGCGTCCCTGCGATGTGCGCCACCTCCAGCACGCCTATCACGTCGCCTGCCCACAATAGGGGCACCGCCAGCAGCGCGGCCGGCGCGATGCCCAGCATCTGCCCATCCACCGCATATGTCTCCGCCGAGAAGCGCGAGTCCGTTTGGACATCCTCAATCAGCGCCAGCTCGCCGCTCTTGGCGACCCAACCGGCGAGGCCGCTCCCCATCTCGATGCGCTTCGGTGCGGCCGCTTCAGCCTCTTCTGCTGCTGGCTCCTCCACGACCGCAAAGCTCCCGCTGTCGGCGGCGGATTGCTCGTTCTCGACCGACTGCGCGACGAGCGCCGTACGTGCTTCATCGAGCAGGTACAGTGCGCTGGCTTGCGAGACGGTCATCCGCAGCGCTGCCGCCGCGATCCGCCGCAACAGTGGGCGCGGTGAGTCCTCCACGCCGGGGGCGTTGGCGGTTGCCTGCAAGCGCACAAGGGAGCGCACCTGCTCCTCCAGCAGCGCATTGCGCTGACGCAGCCGCTCGTTCTCGCGCTGGAGCTGGTTGGCGCTGACAGGGGTGCCGTGTGCGAGGCCCTGAATGACGGGCTCGGTGGGCATGGCGGCGCATCCTCCTAGTACTGGCGGGCGAGCGAGATACGGCGATCCTCTGCTTCTCGTGCTCCCCGGCCATTATACTGCCGGCTCTGGCTGGTCACAAGACGGTAGGGACGGCCATTGTGGTCGGACCCCATATCTTGACAGCCGACCCTGGCATGCTGTCCTATTCAGTGCGGCCACATCCCCGCCAATGACCCGCCGGCCAATGACGCACCGATTGCCACTCCACCAGCGAGGCTGCCTATGCGCGCGGACCGGCTGCTCTCGATCTTGCTGCTTTTGCAGGTCCATCGTCGCATGACGGCGCGCGAGCTGGCCAAGCGGCTGGAGGTTTCGCAGCGCACGATTCATCGCGATATGGAGGCGCTGGGTATGGCGGGCATCCCAGTCACGGCTGCCCGTGGGGTAGGCGGCGGCTGGATGTTGATAGAGGAGTATCGCACCAATCTGACGGGGCTGAACGAAGCGGAGATTCAGACGCTCTTCCTGACCAAGCCGCCGCGTGTGCTGGCAGACCTGGGCTTGCAGCAGGCCTCCGAGGCGGCGCTGATCAAGCTGCTGGCGGCGCTGCCAGCCATGTCGCGCGGCGGCGCGGAGGGCGTCCGCCAGCGGGTGTATGTGGATGTCTCGGGCTGGCGCCAGCAAGAAGAGCAGGTGCCACTGCTGCCGGCGCTGCAGGAGGCGATCTGGCGCGACCGCAAGCTGCGGTTGACCTACCGCGGCGCCTCTGCCCCGCGCCTGACTGATCCGCTGGGGCTGGTGGCCAAGGGCAACGCTTGGTATCTGGTAGCAGCGGTCGAGGGTCAGCCGCGCACGTATCGGGTCTCGCGGATCGAGACGGCCACGGTGCTGGAAGAGCCGAGCGTGCGTCCGGAGGGCTTCGAGCTGGCGGCCTTCTGGCAGCGGTCGCAGGCGGAGTTCGCCGCCCATCTGCCGCGCTACCGCGCCACGCTGTATTGCTCATCCGAGGCGCGCGAGAAGCTGGCGGAGGCAGATATCCGGCTACGCGTGCTGCGCGAGGAGCCGCCAGATGGCGACGGCTGGGCGCGGATGGAGATCGAGTACGAGACGGAGCGTGCGGCCACAGCGCATGTACTCTCATTTTCCGGCGAGGCAGAGGTACTCGCGCCGGAGGCGCTGCGCGAGCGCGTCATCCGCTCGGCAGAGCAGGTCATCGCCGCCTACGCGCGCCCCCAGCGCCGGCTGCCGCCGCCGACCTGATCTCGTGGGCGGATTCCCGTGAGTTGAGGAGTACCAGCAATCCGAGACACTACATCTTGCCCGCGACGACGCCCTGCCCGGCCGGCACGCGCGTCTTATCGGCGTCCGCTGCCCGCGGTTCCGGCAGCGTGAAGCGAAACGTCGAGCCTTCGCCCGGCTCGCCGCTGCTCTCGATCCAGATCCGCCCGCCCATCGCCTCCACCAGCGTCTTGCAGAGATGCAGGCCCAGCCCGTTGCCGATCACTGTCGAGGCGAGGTCGCGCGGCAGCCGCACGAAGCGCTCGAAGAGCAGCGGCGCCTGCTTCGGCGGGATGCCCAGGCCATAGTCGCGCACGGCGATCTCCACTATCGCAGTCTCTGGCCGATGGCCGGGAGGTCAGTGCTCGCCGGGCGATTCCTCGGCGAGCGTCCGGATGCGGTGGCGGCGTTCGTCGGCGCTCATGGCGACTGCGCGCGAGATGGCGGCCACCAGATCAAGCGGATCCACAGGCTTGAGCAGGTATTGATCGGCGCCGGAGAGCATGCCTGCCATGCGATCTTTTTCCTGGGTCATGGCGGTTAGAATGATGAGCGCCGTCGCGGCTGACGTCGGGTCGCCACGCAGCGCCCGTACGAGCTGGTAGCCATCCAGCCCTGGCATCTTGACGTCAATCACCATGCAATCGGGCTGCACGTCGTAGAAGAGCTCCAGGCCACGCGCACCATTGGCGGCGGTCACCACGCGGAAGTCGCCCAGCTCTTGCAGCGCGTCGGCGATGAACGCCAGCAGCCGCGGATTGTCATCCACGACCAGCACCGTCCCGGCGGCATGCGCCTGTGATTCCATGATCTGCCTCGTCGCCTTCCCAGGTGCGGGGCGCGGGCACGCCCGCGCCCCGCCAACCACATACACCGAAGCGCAGAGAGTCCCTCGCGACCTCCTTGACCGGCGCGAACTCCCAGATTCAGCCTCAGCTGAGCACCTGGCGAAAGCGCATCAGCAGCCGCAGGTGCGTCGCCAGCGTCCCCGCCTCCACCGGCTTGACCAGATAGTCATCGGCGCCCGCCTGGAAGGCGGCGACCTTGTGCATGACCGACGCCTGTGCCGTCAGCACGAGCAGCAGCACGTGCCGCGTGGCAGGCATGGAATGCAGCCAGGCGATGAGCTCAACGCCGCGTGCATCGAGCAGATCCAGCTCCGTCACAATGACATCTGGGATACGTGCGCGGATGGCCTCCACCGCCGCCTGCGCGGTCGCCGCCACCGCAAAGTTGGAGAGCAGCCCGCCAAGCGCCATCGCCAGCCGATGAGCAGATACAATGTCCGGATCAACGAACAGGACGGCCAGGCCATCGCGCGGATTGCGCGCGGGAACGCCGGTAAGCCGCGGCGGCGGCCAACTGTTGCTCATGCTGTCCCTTCCCGCCACATCCACATCTACGCCGCCTACAGTGGAAATCGTCGTCCCGCAATTCCACTAGAAGCCCACTACTACTGTGCTCACATAGTAGCACATGATTGGTGCGCGGGAAAGAGGCGGGCGATGACGCGCGACGCACAGCGCGTAGGGAGCGTGGTACTGCCGGATGGCTGGCTGCCGAAGGCGTGGCGAGCTACGGGCGCACGGCGAAGTACGACGCGGCCGGGTGCGGCACGACGATCGCGACGGTAGATTGCTCCGGCACGAGCTGATACGCTTCGGTCAGCGTGAGGCCAAGCGCCTCACCAGCGCCCAGCAGCCGGAACACGCGCTCGTGGTCAGCCAGCTCCGGGATCGCGGCGTAGCCCCAACTGTAGCGCTTGCCCTGCCCATTGGCGTAACCTAGCTCGCCACAGATGCGCTCGTTGACGTACTCGGCCATCGCCTCGGCCATCTGCACGCTCAACCCGTGGAGGAAATAGGCCTCAGCATAGTCGCCAGCGGCCTGGAGCCGCGCAATCTCTTCGGCGGCCCGTTCGCCCATCGTCACCACCTGGAACGCGGCCGCAGTCGGCGTGCCGTCACCCGTCGCGAAGTAATCGGCCAGGCAGAGCCGCTCGCCTCCCGGCTGCCGCGGGAACCGGAAGCGTTCGACGACGCGTGACCGTTCGGCTGGATCGAGCAGCAGCAGCTCGTCGCCCTCGGCGTGGCCGGGGAAGTAGCCGTAGACCGCTTGCGGGCGGAGCCAGCGCCGCTGCCGTGCCTCGCGCAGCATGCGCTCCAGCCGTGGGGCGAACTGCTCCTCCACCAGGCGCGTGAACTCGTCGCCATGCGCAACGCCGCCCCATCGCCCGCGATAGAGAGCGTTGAGATCCAGGTGACGCGCCACATCCTCGACGGCGACGCGATCCACCTTACGCGGACCCCAGAAGGGCGCCAGCACGACTGGGGCCGGCGCGAGCTTCGGCGGCTCGGAGCTGCCTGCGATGGCGGCCCCCTGCGCGGCGGCTTCGCGCCGTGCCTCGGCCTCGCGCGCGGTGGCCGCCTCGCGCTGGATGCGCTCCACCAGCGCCGGGCGCTTCGCGGTATCCATCAGCTGATCCATCAGCTCCAGCCCCTCGAAGGCGTCCTTGGCGTAGAAGACGCCTGGCTTGAAAGGCTCGGCATGGCCGTTCTCTCCGACGTAGAGGATGCGCCGGCCATAGGCACGATTGATCGCCGCGCCGCCGACGATCACCGGGACATCGAGCTGACGGCGATAAAGCTCCTGGACACAGAGCGGCATCTGCTTCGAGGTGCTGACCAGCAGCGCCGAGAGGCCGATGGCGTCAGCCTTCACCTCCAGCGCCTTATCAATGATCGTATTGAGCGGCACCTGCTTGCCCAGGTCGTAGACTGTGTAGCCGTTGTTAGAGAGGATCGTATTGACGAGGTTCTTGCCGATGTCGTGCACGTCGCCGAAGACCGTTGCCAGCACCACGCGCCCCTTGGTGTAGCCTTCCGTCCGTTCCAGATAGCGCTCCAGGTGTGCGACGGCCTTCTTCATCACCTCAGCCGATTGCAGCACGAACGGCAGAATCAGCTCGCCCGCGCCGAAGCGGTCGCCGACATCCTTCATGGCCGGCAGCAGCACGTTATTGAGCACGTCCACGGCGTAGCGCGAAAGCTCGCTGGTGGTCGTCCAGCCGTCGAGCGGCTCACCCGGCGCCGGCGCGCCAGCCGGACGCAGCCCGGGCGCAGCCTCTTCGATGGGCAAGCCTTCCGCCCGATAGGCCACCGCGGCGTCAATCAGCGCCTCGATGCCTTCCTTCTTGCGGTGCAGGATCTGATAGTGAATCCGCTGGTCTACTGTCATGCCCGCCGTCGGGTCGGCCTGCTCCTCCTTCTTCGCCGTGCCGCCATGCTGCTCGTAGTAGGCGATGAAGCGCGGCAGGGCGTCGGCATCGCGGTTGAGCAGCACATCGTCGCAGAGCGTGCGCTCCTCGGGCGGGATCTCGGCGTAGGGTGTGATGTGCGCGGGATTGACGATTGCGGCGTCGAGTCCGGCCTGCACGGCATGATAGAGAAAGACGCTGTTGAGCGCGGCACGGGCGTGCTGCGCGACGCCGAATGAGACGTTGCTGACGCCCAGGATGGTCAGCACGCCCGGAAGTGCGGCCTTGATGCGCCGAATGCCCTCCAGCGTCTGCACGGCGCTGTCGCGCAGCTCCTCCTGGCCGGTGGTGACGGGGAAGGTCAGCGTGTCGAAGAGCAGCGCCTCCGGCCGCAGGCCGTATTGGGTCGTCGCGATCTGGTGGATGCGCTGGGCAACTTCAAGCTTCTTCTCGGCGGTCTTGGCCATGCCTTCTTCGTCAATCGTCAGCGCCACCACGGCCGAGCCATGCTCGCGCGCCAGCGGCAGCACCGCGTCTACGCGCTGGCGGCCGTTCTCCAGATTCACCGAGTTGACGACAGCGCGGCCAGGATAGGTCTCCAGCGCGGCCTGAATTACGTTGGCCTCGGTGGAATCAATCACCAGCGGCGCCTCGATGCCCATCTCCAGCTTCTTGACGGCCCGGCGCATCTGCTCGACCTCGTCGCCGCGCTCGGTGAGCGCCGTCTGCACGTCCAGCACGTGCGCGCCGCCGGCCACCTGCTCGCGTGCGACCTCCAGCAGGGTGTCGTAGTCGTCGGCCAGCAGCGCCGTCTTCACTTTGCGGCTGCCCTGGGCATTGACGCGCTCGCCCACCAGCAGCGGCGCGGGATCCTGCACGAGTGCGGTGGCGCGTACAGCCGAGGCGACCAGCAGATTCACGCGCTGGCGTGCCTCCGCCGGGAACTGGTGCAGCCGCTCTTGCGGGCGGCGGCGCTGGGCAGGCGACAGGTCGGCCAGCCGCGCGACCACGCGCTTGATATGCTCCGGCGTGGTGCCGCAGCACCCGCCGATCACGTTCACGCCGAACTCGGCGACAAAGCTCGCCAGCGCCTCGGCCAGCGGGTCCGGTTCCATCGGATAGACTGCCTTGCCACCGACGTTGAGCGGCAGGCCGGCGTTGGGGATGGTTGAGATGGGCAGCGGCAGGCTCTCGGTGAGGTAGCGCACCGGCTCGCGCATGTGCTCGGGACCAGTCGAGCAATTGAGGCCGACGATCTCCGCGCCAAGGTGATAGAGGATGGTGGAGGCGGCGGCGATATCGGTGCCGAGCAGCATGCGTCCGCTCGTATCGAGCGTCACCTGCGCCTGGACCGGCACCTGGCGGCCGCTTTCCGCCATCGCGCGGCGAGCGCCGGCCAGCGCGGCGCGCACTTCGAGGATATCCTGGCTGGTCTCGATCAGCAGCAGGTCCACGCCGCCTTCGATCAGCGCGGCAGCCTGCTCGCGGTACATCTCGGCAAGCTGCTGGTAGGTGATGTTGGAGAGCGAGGGGTCGTCGGAGGAGGGCAGCATGCCGGTCGGCCCCATCGAGCCGGCGACGAAGCGCGGACGCTGCGGCGTGCTGGCCTCGTCGGCGGCAGCGCGAGCCAGGCGCGCGGCAGCGCGATTGATCTCGTGCGTGCGGTCGCCGAGGCCGTAGTCGTCGAGCTTGAGGCGCGTGCCGGTGAAGGTGTCGGTCTCCAGCACGTCGGCGCCGGCATCCAGATAGGCGCGGTGGATGTCGCGCACGACGTCGGGCCGTGTGACGGCGAGGATCTCGGGGCAGCCGTCGAGCCGCTCGCCGCCATAGTCGGCGGCTGAGAGGTCCAGCGCCTGCAGCATGGTGCCCATCGCGCCGTCGAAGACCAGCACGCGCTCGCGCACCGCATCGAGATACCTGCTCGTCTGTGTCATTGGCCTCGCCTCGCTCCTGCTCTCCGGGCGCTTGCTCGTCGTCGCGTTCCTCGCGCTACCACTAGCATGGCGTCTCGCGCCTCCAATGCCTTAGAGGCGGCACATGTGCATTATGTTCCGACCGTTGACCGCCATGCGTTACCATACTCAATACGGTAGATACTCCACGCGGTCAACCCACTCCTCGGCTTCGCTGGCGCCCCAGAACATCAGCATCTGCTCGATCAGTTGGGCCAAGGACATCTCGTCTTTCGTCTCCAATATGCCCCAGTGATGTCGCCCAGCTGCAAAGTGGTCGGCGGCATGATCTGGCATGGTGCTGCGATTGTTGGTGACCAGCATGCGCCGCTCCTCCTCGCAGTAGATCAAAATATCACTATCGGGCGTACTGTTTGGAGGAGCTCCCTCGTCTCCGATGTGCAGCACATCTATCGCTGGCTCATGCCGCTTGAGCGCTATGACAAGGCGGCGCGGCATATGCTCATCGAGCAGGAAGCGGATTCTCATGCGCCTCCTGCTCCCTCTTTTGTGCAAGAAGTGCCATCATGCGCCGCGCAATCGGGGATGGATTCGCTCGTGACTCCCTTCGCCGCTCCTCAAAGTCGCGGTCGAGTGCGGCGATGTATGCATCTACCTGTGCTCTGTTGCGAAGATAGTAAAGGACCGAGGCATATATCTCCTCGAGAGTCAACGTATCGAGATCTTCCCAGATCTGCTCTGGGCTGAGGCCTTCCTTGAAGCGTCGGACGACGTGCTCCAGCCAGACACGATGCCCCTTAATGCGAATCGCGCCCGTATCTTCCTCGAACTCGAAGTAGTCTTCCAGCAACATAGGGATCACCTGTCTTCCCTCGCCGTGGTCCCGGCGCCT
>DASUBU010000248.1:0-2396 GCA_035763125.1 Ktedonobacterales bacterium | reverse complement strand
CGCGTATAGAGCGCGACCCCCTCGCGGACCAGCGCCATCTCCTCGGGATTGTCGAATTGCAGGCGGAAGGCGCCTGTCGCGGCGGGCGTCGTCAGCGTGCCGGGTGCTGGCCGCTTCTCGATCACCACCGTCCGCCGGCCGGCGCGCGCGGCGAAGAAGGCGGTCGCCGCGCCGACGATTCCCCCACCGATGATGACGAGATCGGCGGTCTTCGGCAGTTCGGTGGTGAGACGCGCTTTCGCGCTTGGTGCGCTCACGTGAAGAGATCCGCGACGGAATAGCTGAAGCCGGGCAGCACGTCGAGTCCGTCCAGGCTATCAGCAATGCCAAGTGTTTGCACGGGCTGGTCGGCACCGTGCCTCCAGACATCCACCTGCTTGTACTTCGGCCAGATGATCCAGATGAGCCGCGTGCCCGCGCTCAAGTAGATGCGCGCCTTCTCCGCCATCTCGGGCCTGAACTGGTTGGGCAAGGTGATCTCAGCAGCGAGATCGGGAGCCTGCCGCCAGGGCCGATCCCACTCGGTGGAATCTCGCGAAGGCATACGATCAGCGCGCACGAATGCCACGTCGGGGGCCAGCGCGGTGTCAGGCTCATCAGGGCGGCTCAGGACGTACTCACCGTCTGCGCCCGACACGTGACCCAGCTTGTTGCCACGTACGAAGCCATGCAGAGCCGCCGCGAGCGTGATAGCCATACCTGACGCGCCAACCCCACTCGGCGGCATCTTCACCAGTCTCCCTTCGACCAACTCATAGGTAGTTCCGTCATCAGGTAGCATCAAGAGATCGTCAGCCCGCATAGGGTAGCTGGCACCAGGCACAACCTCGGCCCAGGGAGCCACTGTCTCGTGCGCCATGCGACCCTCCTCGTTCTGCCCGCGCTCGTCTGATGGGAAGTGTATCACGCCTGAGCTGGACCTGAGTGCCCGCGCTTATCACTCGTTCCACGCCGATGGCGGCGCGCATACTCTTGCCGGATGAACCTCGGCGCGTACGGCAGGTAGAGCCGCTGGCGTTCCGCGTCCAGAGCGAAGAAGCTGCCGATGACGTAGCCGAGGCAGCTCGCGCTGCCGCAGGCGCAGCCCCAGCGCTCATCGTCGGCGAAGGCGTTGAGCCGATAATCAATCGTGATCTCGTCTCCGCGGCGGATGTCTCTCCAGGCGAAGACCTTGACGCCGCGACGCATCGCGTTCGGCTCGCACGAGTGATTGAGATAGCACCCCGGCGGCAGGAGCACCGCGCTGGTGATCCAATCCAACTCGCATAGATGCCGGCGGTCTTCCTCCGAGAGCTTCGGAATGTCGTCATTCGTGACCAGCGCGCCGTGCCGCCGCCGGAAGATGAACTTCCCGCGCGTGAAGTCGCGCAGAGCGAAGACGCCCAGCCCCTTCTCGCCCGCCTCCCGCACGGCGACATCCCAAATCATGCCGGTTCTCCCTAGAGGCCGCATTGAGTATGGAGCCATGTCTACCGCTACGCGGTCTCAGAGATGCCCCAGCCGCCGCCGCCAGGTGTGGCAATCGTCAGCTCCGCGCCGGCCGGCAGAGTGCGGCGGAACTTGCCTGGCAGCGCCTCCTGCGTGCCGTCGGGCAGCCGCACCGAGTTCGCGCCCGGCGTCCCTGGCTCGCCGCCCGCCAACCCGTATGGGCCGTGGGTGCGGCGCTCGCTCAACACGCTCACCTCGGCCTCTTCCAGAAAGTGATAGACGCGCTCGATCCCGTCCCCGCCACGATGCGCCCCCGCCCCGCCGGTGCCGCGCCGCAGGGCATAGCGCGCGATGCGCACCGGCGCGCTGCGCTCGATCGCCTCGACCGGCGTGTTGAGCGTGTTCGTCATGTGGATCTGCACGCCCGAGGTGCCATCCCAGCTAGACCCGGCGCCAGCGCCGCCGCCAATCGTCTCGTAGTAGGCATACGTGCGACCGGCCTCGGTCGAGCCGAAGGTGACGTTGTTCATGGTGCCCTGGCTGGCGGCTGGGATGCGATCGGGGAGCGCCTGCGCCAGCGCGGCCAGCGCGACGTCCACGATGCGCTGGCTCGTCTCCACGTTGCCGCCAGCCACCGCCGCCTGTGGCCGCGCATTGACCAGCGTGCCAAGCGGGGCAATCAGCCGGATCGGCCGGAACGTGCCCGCGTTGACCGGCACATCCTCCGCTGCGGCCAGCCGCAGCGCGTACGTGACGGCGCTCAGCGTGATCGCCTCGACGGCGTTCAAGCTGCCGCGCACCTGCGGCGCCGTGCCCGTGAAGTCGAAGGTGGCGCTCTCCCCCTCGATGCGCAGGCTCAACGCGATCCGCACGTCGGCGGTGCCTAGCCCGTCGTCGTCGAGATAGTCCACCGCGCGCAGCTCGCCATCGGGCAGCTCAGCCAGCAGCGAGCGAATCACGCGCTCGGC
>DASUBU010000247.1:0-9665 GCA_035763125.1 Ktedonobacterales bacterium | reverse complement strand
TTCGCGGTCGGCAAGTTCGGCTATCCGGCCGGCGTGATGATCACCGCCTCGCACAATCCCGCGCAGGACAACGGCTTCAAGATGTGCCGCGCCGACGCTGTGGCAATCAGCAGCGAGACAGGCGGCTTTGCCATCCGCGATCTGGCTGTGGCGGGCCAGTTCGAGACGCCCGCGCGTCACGGCCGGGTGATTGCGCGCGATGTGGCCGACGACTACGTGCGTCACGTGCTCTCGTTCATTGACGTGGCGCGCGTCAAGCCGCTGAAGGTGGCGGTGGATGCCGGCAACGGCATGGCTGGCATGATCGTGCCCAAGGTCTTCGAGCACTTGCCCTGCACGCTGGTTCCGCTCTACTTCGAGCTAGACGGCACCTTCCCCAACCATCCGGCCAGTCCCATCGAGCCCGAGAACACCCGCGAGCTGCGCAAGCGCGTGGTGGAGGAGCGCTGCGACCTCGGTATCGCCTTCGATGGCGACGCCGATCGCATGTTTCTGGTGGACGAGCACGGCACGCTAGTTGGCGGCGATATGGTGACGGCGCTGGTGGCCCAGAGTTTGCTGCGTCGTGCCCCAGGCAGCACGGTCCTCTACAACGCGATCTGTTCGCGCAGTGTGCCGGAGGTCATCCTGGCGGAGGGCGGCAAGGGCATCCGCACGCGGGTGGGCCACTCGTTCATCAAAGCGCAGATGCGGCAAGAGAATGCCATCTTCGGCGGCGAGCATTCCGGCCACTTCTACTTCCGCGACAACTGGTACGCCGACTCCGGCCTGATCGCCGCGCTGATCGCCATCGAGCTGATCAGCATGAGTGGTCAGACGCTCTCGGAGCTGCTGGCGCGCGTGGACAAGCGTTTCCGCAGCGGCGAGATCAACTCGCGGGTGGCCGACCAGCAGGCCAAGCTGGACGAGCTGATCGCGCGCTACGCGGCGCAAGGGGCCGAGATTGACAAGCTCGACGGCATCACCATCTCGTTCCCGACGTGGTGGGCCAACATTCGCCCGTCAAACACGGAACCGTTCTTGCGTCTGAATGTGGAGGCCGACAGCAGCGCGGAGATGGAGCAGCGCCGCGACGAGCTGCTCGCGCTGATCCGCCACGCCTGAGACGCTGCGAGGCGACCCACATCAGGCAACCCTGATCGAATCGCAGACGTACCACTGTAGGGGCGTCCACCGGACGCCCACCCCGTAGGGGCGCGATGACCGCGCCCGCGCGCCAGCCAATGTGACGACGACGAATTTCCCGCCTGGAGGAGGCACCGCAGTGGGCGTACTCTCTCGCTTCACCAACTACATCAAGACCATGATGAGTAGCTTCCTGGATCGCGCGGAGGATCCCGGCGCGACGCTGGACTACTCCTACCAGAAGCAGCTCGAGCAGCTCCAGAACCTGCGTCGCAGCATCGCCGACGTCGTCACCAGCGAGAAGCGCCTGGAGCTGCAGCAGGCCAAGACTCAGGCCGACATTGACAAGTACGACAGCCAGGCCCGCCAGGCGCTCTCGATGAGCCGCGAAGACCTCGCGCGCGCCGCGCTGGAGCGCAAGCAGGCGTTGCAGTCGCAGCTCGTCGGCTTCGAGCAGCAGATCGGCCAGCTCAAGGAGCAGCAGGAGAAGTTCCTGGTGATGCAGCAGCGGCTGGAGTCGCGTGTCGAGTCCTTCCGCACGCAGAAGGAGATGGTCAAGGCGCAGTACGGCGCGGCCCAGGCGCAGGTGCGCATCCAGGAGGCGGCCACCGGCCTCTCTGAGGAGATGTCGGACGTCAATATGGCGGTCGAGCGCGCGCAAGACCGCGTGCTGCAGATGCAGGCGCGTGCCCAGGCGCTGGACCAGCTCACCGAGGAAGGCGCACTGCCGCAGATCGGCGCCGGCGGCGACCAGATTGATGCGCAGCTCGCCGCGCTCACCAGCAAGACCGAGGTAGACCGCCAGCTCGCCGAGTTGAAGTCGCAGATGCAGCTCCCCGCGGGCCAGGACCAGCCGCAACAACTGCCACCGGCTTCCGCTGATGGCCAGACCCAGCAGCAGGGCTAAGCGAGGGGAGGCGCCAGATGATCGTGCGTATCATGGCCGATAACCAGTACCGCCTCGACGATAGCAAGCTTGCGCAGATAGATCAGCTCGACGATGCGATGGATGCGGCGATGGCTGCGGGCGACCAGGCTGCCTTCGCTTCCGCGCTGGACCGCCTGGTTGACTATGTCAAAGCGAACGGCCAGCCACTGCCGATTGACGAGGTGGTTGCGTCGGATCTCATCGTCCCCGCGCCTGATATGTCGCTCGACGAGGCCAAAGCGCGCCTGCATACCATCGAAGCGCAGCAACGCCAACCGAGCGAGTAGGCGGTGGCCTTTTCGGGTGGCGGGCTATCACTGCTCCGCGCGCCGGTCGCATAATGGGCTGCGCGCCGCGCATACGTGCGGCGGCGGGCATGCCGGCGGCCAGGCGCGCGCAAAGAGGGGGCAGCGATGGATCCGACTGGGCAGGAGGATGCGGCGGCTGACAGCCAGGCGGCGCAGCGTCTGCGTGACAAGCGCGTGGTGACGATTGGTGGGGGCACTGGCCCTTTCGCGCTGCTCTCACACCTCAAGCACTACCCCTGCGCGATCACCGCGATTGTGAGCATGGCCGATAGCGGCGGCAGCTCGCGCCGCCTGATGGACGAATTCGGCCAGCTCCCACTCGGCGATCTGCGCCAGGCGCTCGTCGCGCTCTCGCGCAAGGGCACGCTCTGGCGCGACCTCTTCGCCTATCGCTTCCGCGAGGGTCCGCCGGGCGCCGATGGTGCCGCGCGCAACGGTGTGGGCGGCCATAGTCTCGGCAATCTGCTCATCTCGGCCCTGCAGGATATCAACGAGGGCAACCTGCTCTGGGCGATCCAAGACGCCCAGGAGATCCTCGACACTGCCGGCATGGTGCTGCCCGTGACGCTGGCGCAAGCCACGCTCGCCGCCGGGCTGGAGGACGGCACGCACATCAGCAGGGAAAGCGAGATTGACACGCGCGGCGAGCGCGAGTCTGGGCCGCTGCCGCGCATTACGAGCGTTTACCTGGAAGAGGATCCACCTGCCTGCAACGAAGCGATCCGGGCGATCCGCCGCGCCGACGTGATCATCATCGGTCCCGGCGACCTCTACACCAGCGTCTTACCGGGGTTGCTCGTGCAGGGCGTCGCCGACGCGATCCGCGCATCCGAGGCACAGAAGGTCTACGTCTGCAACCTGATGACCAAGCATGGCGAGACCGATGGTTTCCGCGCCTCGGACTTCGTGCGCGAGATTCATCGCTACCTCGGCGGGCGTGTGGATCGCGTGATCCTGCACGACGGCTCATTCCCGCCGGACCTGCTCGATCTCTACGCCGCCAAGCAGCAGCACTCCGTCCAGCCGGACGTAGACGAGGTCCGCCAGCTCGTGCCGGACGTGATCGTCGAGCCGCTGCTGGCCGTCCACGGTGGCCACTTCGTCCGCCACGATGCCGGGCGGCTGCTGCATGCGGTGCTGGCTCCGGCCTTCGCGCTATGACGCGCGGCGCGCCAGAGCACCTCGGCGCGCCTGGTGCCAGGCCCGCCGAGGCAAGATGAGCATCAGCTCGTGATCTACGAGGCGGACGCGACTTTCCAGAGGTAGCCGTCGGGGTCGCTGAAGTACCCGAAGTATCCCCCCCACTGGGCGGCTCCTGCCGCCTTCACGACGCCGCCACCGGCCGCCACGGCGCTGCCCATGACCTCGTCCACCGCTTCACGCGAGGAGACGATATAGTGGAACGAGACGCCCCGGAAGCCGGACCCTTCTGAGGAGACGCCGGCCTCCCGGGCCGCCGCCTCTCGCTCGTAGAGAGCCAGCGACGACGATCCGTCGCCCAGGTTGAACGACACGAAATTGGGGTGGTCCTGGTTGATCGTACAGCCCAGGCCCTCCCCATAGAACTGTTTGGACCGGGCCAGGTCCGCCACGCCCAGCATGATAGCGGTCACGTGTAGAGACATGCTGCTCTCCCTTCGACGCTGCGCGGTGTGTGGTGTGAGGTGCATCGAGCACCTTCCACTGGGATGACGAAACGCAGCGGCGAAGTGTGACCGGCCCGCGCGAGGCGCGATTTCACCCCGGTGCGCCGATCCGCCAAGGCGGCGGGCGACCGAGCGCGCTGCCCTCAACTGATAGACGGTGTGGCCGGCGGACGTGTCTTCTCCTGCTCCGATTCAGGCTGGCGCAGCCGTGGCAGCAGATGGACTTCGCCTGACTGCACGGCGCCGTGAGCGTCAGCGGTGCCCGACTCCTCAGCCATGCGTGCGGCGGCTCTGCTCCGGTGGCGGCGAACCCGCCGGAAGATGTGGAAGCCTCCGCCCCCGATGGTCAGGATCAGCAGCAGCCACAGGATCACGGCCGGCGAGGAGAGGTCGTCCAGGAAGCCGGCAAGGATCGTGAGGACGTACCGCACTTCCTCCTGGAACAACACGCCCAGGTAAAAGTAGACGACCGACCAGATCAGGGCAGCTATCGCATTGATGGGAGCATACTGCGAGTAGGTCATGCCAGAGAGACCGGCAAACACGGTGGTGGGGATGCGGATACCAGGAATCAGCCGGCCCAGCACAATCGCGACGCGTCCGCGTCTGAGAAACCAGCGCTCCACGCGCGCGAGGCGCTCGGGGTGCAGGTGCAGGTATTTGCCGAAACGCAGGAGAAACGGACGGCCACCGCGGCGCATGACGAAGTAGAGCACCGACGAGCCCAGGAAGACGGCCAGGCTGGCGAGGCCAATGACGGTCACATCATAGAGCAGTCCGCGGTCCCGCTGGAGACCGGCGATCATCACGAGCGTATCGCCAGGGATGGGGATGGGGATGCCGGCCTCTTCGATCAAGACGAGCAGGAAGAGCGCGGGGAGCTGATGGGCGTTGTAGAACTCGATGAGCCACTGCGCCAACTCCTGAATGATGCGCCCAATATCCATGATCGCTTCCCCGTAATTGCTCCCGCTGGCGATGCTTACTCCCGCATGGTACGCCGGCACAGGAAGCTGCGCAAGCACTATGCCCCGGAGGAGAGAGAAATTCGCCGCGCGAGGGAAGCGTGCTTTGCCCACTCGGCACCTTCACCCGCCGTGCGGACGGCGGGTGGCCGGACGCGCCGCGATGCCGGGTGGCGGCGCGGAATCAGGCGGACGGCAAGGTGAAGCGAAAGTCACTGCCGGCGGGCGATTCCGTGCGGGAGGACTCGAGCCAGAGGTGGCCGCCCATCTGCTCCACGAGGTACGCGCTGACGTAGAGGCCCAGGCCGAGGCCAGAGAGGTTGCGCTGCTGGGAGCGAGGGGCGCGATAGAGATACTCGAAGAGGCGATCGCGGTCCTCGGCTGCGATGCCAATGCCATTGTCGCGCACAGAGACGAGTGGCGTGCCGCCGTTTGCCTGGGAGATCGAGACCGTGATGGGGTCGCCCGAGGGGGAGTGGTGTGCGGCGTTGTCAATGAGGTCGCGCAGCACTTGCTCGACGCGCGTGGCATCCGCAGCCGCCACCACCGGCTCGGCGGGCACGTCGAGCTGGATATCGTGCAGGGGGAAGAATGCACGCCGTCGCTCGACAACGCGCTCGGCGAGGCCCACCAGCTCGACCGGCGCAATGGTCAGCAGCAACGATCCACGACGAATACGCGAGGCGTCGAGCAGCTCGCCGAGCATCTCGGAGAGGCGCATGCTCTGCTGCTCGACGGCCTCCACCGAGCGCATCATGGACTCTGGCAGCGGATTCTTTCGCGCTTGCCGCGCGAGGAGCTGAGCGTAGCCCTTGATGGAGGTGAGCGGGCCGCGCAGCTCGTGCGCCGCCAGCGAGATGTAGGCATCGCGCGCCTGAGCCTCGGCCAGCACGTCGGCGCGCAGCTCGATCGTGGCGAGGCCAGCGGTGAGGGCGGTCAGCAGCGCGCGTGCGAGAGGCATCCAGCGCGCGGCAGGAAGCGCGTCAGGGGCCTCCGCCAGCGCGTAGAGCGCATACGCACGGTCAGGGGTGGCGGCCGGCAGCAAGTGGATGCGACTGACAGGGTAGCCTGCGCGCTGGCGCAGAGGCGCGAACTCGCTCCACAGCATATCGTCGTCGTCGGGCGTGATGACCACCGGCTCGCCCCGCGCTTCAGCCAGCACGACAGCGGCTTGTTCTGGAGTAAGGCCGATATCGCCGGGAAGAGTACTGCCGGGCAGGGCATTCCAGGCGCCGTTGGGTGCGCGGACGAGTGGCACGCAGGCGGTGGTGCCGGTGCCGGTAAGGTCTTCCAGCACGTGCGCACACTCGCGCAGCAGCCCCGCCGCGCGCTCCTCGATGGGCAGCTCCGCCGCGCCTTCAGATGCGCTTTCCGGCGGGAGGGCGAGCGCGGGGAGTGCATCGAGCAGTTGCATCAGGCGGGCGTGGTCGCCTTCTGCTGCGTGCCGGCGCAGCAGCGCGGAGAGCGTGTCGGCGAGGATGGCGAGCAGGGCGGGGTCTGGCCGCGGCCCGCTGGGCGGCAGCTCGATCACGAGCGCGCCGAGCGCCATGCCGCCGGCATCGCTGAGCGGAAGGCAGATGGCGCCGGCTGGGCGCGCGATCTGCACGTCGCGCAGCACCTGGCGATCAACGCGCTCACCATAGCCGAGTGTCTCGGCTGGCGCCGGCTCTATCACGGCCTGTGCGGGCGTCCCGGAGCGCACACGCGACGCCGTGACGAGCTGAGTCATCGCGGTTGGGGCAGTGGGCGTTGTGAGGAAGAGCCGCAGCATGCGCGCGGCCGGCAGCAGGCGCGCGGCGGCCTCGACTGCGGACGCCAGGGCGGATTCGGCTGGCTCTGCGGTGACGAGCAGATGGCTCAGGGCCGCCAGGTCGGCGTATACCAGACCTGGCGGATGCGTCCTCGGCTGTGCGGGGTGCGGCACCGGCGGCTCAGTGGCGCGCAGGAAGTCCGGCGGGTGAGTCTGTTCATCGTTCTGCTGCTGGCGCACGAATCGCTCCCCTCTCGCTTGGACTGCCCGGATGGTACGGCATGCAGGATATGTGCCAGTTGCCGCCTGGGATCCTTATCCTAGCCTCCTCCGTACGCCCAGAAGGGGAGCGGGTACGAGGGAAGACCCCTGTTCACGAGCCGCTGCCCAGCCGGTCGCGGACACGCGCCGCGTCGTCGTCGAAGCGCGCGATGGCGGTCTGACTCAGCGGATCTTCGGCCAGCGCGCGGATGACGTCGGGCGGGGCGGTGATGTCGTCGGCTCCGGCCAGCAGCGCCTGAACGACGTCCTCCGCGGACTTGAGGCTGGCGGCGAGGATGCGCGTATTGGCTGGGAGCGCCTGGCCGGCGAGCAGGTTGCGCGTATCGGCAAGTCGCTGCTCAGGGTTGAGGCCGGAGCGACGCATGCGGTCGAAGTAGGGAATCAGCCATTCAGCGCCGGCCATCGCCCCGGCGTAGGCCTGGGCGAGCGCATAGACGGCGGTGAGGGCGAAGCGCACGCCCGCGTGGCCCAGCGGCAGGGCGGCGGCGAGGCCGTGGCCATTGGCGGGCAGCTTGATGACAACGCGTGCGGAGTCGAGATTGGCCAGCCGCGTGGCCTGGGCGACGAGGCCCTCGGCATCTGGCGCGGCGGGCTGCACAAAGACGGGGCCGGAGGTGACACGTAACAGCTCCCGCAGCAGGTCGTCCTCGGTGAGGCGCTGGCCGCGCTCGAGCGCGGTCAGCCGCAGCGTGGGGTTGGTGGTGACACCAGTGACGGGGTAGGCCGCGACGATCTGCGCGACCTCCTCGGCGTAGGCGCTATCAACGTAGAGAGCCATCTCGGCCTCCTTGTGTGGAGCGATGGAATGCAACAGGCGCGTCCTGCGGCGCCAGAAAGCGCGCGAGCGCGCGAGTGCTAGATGCCGCCGAGCAATGGATAGCGATAGGGCCGGCCGTTGAAGGCCTGGACCGCAGCGTAGATGCCAAAGACGATCTGCGTGATGCCGAGCACCACCGCCACCAGCCAGACGCCGCAGAAGATGAGCGGAAACGCGCCGAAGCTTGCGTCGTTGGGATTGCCGCCAGCGGAAGCCGCGATTGCCAGGAAGAATCCTCCCAGCCACAGCGGCAGGACGAGCACGAGGATCAGCACGGTGAAGATGAGGTGGAAGAAGAACGCCTGTTTGGATTGGTGCGCGGCGTAGGGCTGCGTGCCACGCGCCACCAGCCACAAGATCAGCGGCAGGATCAGCGGCGCGAAGAAGACGCTGAGGTGGGCGATGCCGGCCATCGTGCGCTCGCCATCGGGGATGCCGGAGGGATGCGGCGGCCGGTAGGCGTATTGCGGATAGGGGTACGGATAGGGCCCATAGCCATAACCGGGCGGCGGAGGTGGAGGCGGCGCCTGGTAGCCGTAGCCGGGCGGTGGCGACGATGGTGGCGGCGGAGGCGGCGTGTTGCCCGCCTGGCCTGGTCCTGGATTCGTCATGTGTCTGTTGCCTCCCTCTGGCGGTTATGTGCGGCAGTCATCGCCCACAGGCTACCACATGTTGAAGCTAGAGCCAGCCGAGTAGCGGGTAGTGATATGGCTTGCCGGCGAACGCCTGGACCGCGGCATAGATGCCGAAGCCGATCCGGACGACCGAGAGCGCGAAGATCAGCCCCCAGATGATGGCAAAGCCACCATAGAAGGCGCCCGGCATGGTGTATGGCTGCCCTGGCGCCGGTATCTCGGTGGTGAAGAAGACGGCGAAGAACGCGATGTAGAACGGTACGACGGCCACGACCGTGACGATGAACAGGATGAGCTGGAAGAAGAACGCCTGCTTGGCCTGGCGCGAGGCGTAGGGCATGCTGGTCTTCACCGCCAGCCAGACAATCAACGGCATGATGATGCCGGCGAAGAGAACGCTGAGATGCGTGATGCCAGCCAGTGTGCGCTCACTGTCGGGGATGCCGGAGGGGTGCGGCGGACGGTAGGCGTACGGCGGATAGGGATACGGATAGGGAAACGGGCCGTAACCGTAGCCATAGCCAGGTGGCGGAGGTGGAGGTGGCGCCTGATAGCCATAGCCGAACGGAGGCAGTGGAGGAGGTGGTGTAGTGTTGCCGGCATTACCCGTATCTGGATTCGTCACGCGCGAAATACCCCCTCGCGTTTGTGTATCTGGTAATCACCGCTCAAAGGCTACCACACGCGTGAACTACAAGCGGCCGAGCAGCGGGTAGTGGTAGTCCTCACCGCGCCACGCCCGCCGCCGCGCACGTTCGCTGAATCCAACGAAGATTCCGAAACCGGCGACGGTGACAATGAGGTAGGGCGATCTCGCGAATCGGCAGGCTGAGGCCGGAGACCGCGAGGCGGTCGGACTCCAGCGTGAGCGGGCCGCCCTCGCGCAGCAGAATCACGAGCGGCAGCACCGGGGAGTCCGTATCCATTCCCGCCATGCCGCCGCTCCTCCTCTGTCGTGCGCTCTGAACTGCCGTACTTAGTTCTTCATCAGGGCGCGGGCGATCACCATGCGCTGAATCTGGTTGGTGCCCTCGTAGATCTGGCAGATCTTCGCGTCGCGCATCATCCGCTCGACCGGGAACTCCTTCATGTACCCGTAGCCGCCCAGCACCTGGATCGCGTCGTTGGTGACCTCCATCGCGATGTCGGAGGCGTAGGTCTTGGCGATGGCCGACTCACGCGAGAAGCGGGGCACGCCGGCGTCCATCA
>DASUBU010000246.1:0-2050 GCA_035763125.1 Ktedonobacterales bacterium | reverse complement strand
CAGCTCTTTGGCGCGCGTCACGCGATGCGCTGGCAGGGGATCGAGCTGATCGAGCGCTCGCCCCATGAGCGGGTGCTCCGGTTTCGTAGCGAGCGCCGTCTCCTCTGCCCCGGCCCCGGCCTCCTGAGCACCGCCGACCGCAACACGATGCGCGCGTTGATCCATGAGTATTGCCTCGCCCGTGGCGTCACCGTCGTGGAGCGGCGCTGGCTGATCTGAGTCCCCACGACAGGGTCTTTTCATGCTGGATGAAGCTCCAGCAAGGCGAGCGCCTCGCGCGGATACATCGCATGCCGCCGTAACGCAGCGGCGACATTGGTGACCCCAGCCTGGCGGAGCAGATTGAGCGCGGCATTACGACAGGCGGCCAGATTGGCAGGCGCGCGGTCGGCGCGGACCTGACAGGCGTCCTCACCCAGCGTCACATCGCGGACGTAATGCAAGCCGTTCTCAATCTGCCAATGCCCACGCCAGAGCTGTTCCAGCCGCGCCGCATCCGCCTGCTCCGGCGGCAGACTGGTCAGCGCATAGGCCCACTCGCTGGTGGTGTCCCCAGCGCGCTCCCCGCTGACATACTCGACTTCGCGGTGAATGCGGCAGACCTGGGCCAGGGCGTGCCAGCCCGCAATCGTGCCCGCCTCGCCCTCCTCCGGGTCCAGCCGCTCACGCTGGGCAAGGTAGGGAACCACCTCCGTCGAGACCTCCAACGTGCGCCGCTCTTCCCGGTCGCCATGCCGGTCGCCTGCGACCACGACCCGCTCGCGTGGCGTCCAGGGATCGGCGAAGCTCAGTGCTACCGCCTCTAAGGTGAGCGGTTGATTCTCCTTCAGCACGACGAAATAGTGCCCCCTTTTCGCACGATCTGGCGGCACAGCCCGCGCGTCGCCAGCAGCGCATCGCCGGTCACCACCCGTCCGCTGAGCAGGCGTGTGGGCAGCGCCGCCAGCACGGCCTGGACGCCCGCCAGTTCATGGCCCTTGCCTAGCGTCTCGGCCTGCGCCAGCGCCACGCGCGTCTGGTGGGCGAAGGCGGCGACCAGATGCACGCCGGGGATCTCTTCGCCGTGGAGGCCGCGCAGCGTCTTGCCGTCAATCGCCAGCGCCTCGTCGGGCTCCAGGCCCTGCGCCGCGAACCACTGTCCCAGCACCCGCTCGAACGCGACGTGGTCGAGGTGGCGAAAGGCGCGGTGCAGCGTCGCCACACTCGGCCCCCGCTCCCGCCGCAGCCCCAGCGCGACCCGGATCTCTGGCTCACACTCGCGTCCCCACTGGCTGATCGCGTACAAGCTGCGGCAGCCGCATAACAGGGCGCAGACCGATAGGGCCAACATCCCGCCGAGGGGATGCACCTTCCCCTGGCCCCGCCGCACGTCGGGCAACGTCTCCAACGCTGCCCGCAGCGATCCCGCTGGCGCTTCATAGTGCTCGTCTGTCTTACTCATGCCACACAGTCTACTGGATCCGCGTTAGCATGAAAAGACCCTGAGAGAAAGGTCACGCCACCCGCCGCGCCGCATCGAAGACGCCGCCGAAGAGCCCACCGAACGGCCCACTGCCAGGAACATCCGCCGACGCCTGGCGATAGACCGTGATCGAGCTGCCGGAATAGTCAATCGTGATCCTGCCAAAGCGGCTCAGGATATCCGACCCTAGCAGCCCCTGCAAGCCCTGGCCGTGCTCCGATTCGGGCAGATTCCCCTTTGTGATCGTCGCGCTCGGCAGCTTGAGGTCGCCCAGCTTCCACGTCGTGACCTTGATCGGAATGGCCGTCTCTTTGCCACCCACGCCAGAGACCGGCTGCCCCGCGCCGACCACCGGCAGCGCGAGCATATCGGCCAGCTCCGTATCCACCACGCTGATGCTCGCCCCCGTATCCAGGATGAAGTTATACGGCCCTTTGTTATCTATCGTCACCGGCGCCTGGATCAGCGTCGCGCCGCCCTGGCCCTTGAGAATCTTCACCTTCACCGTGGTCGTCGAGCCAGTGCTCGTCGTCTGCCCCACGTTCCCATCCCCAATGGTCAGCTCACAGCCAGCCAGCGCCAGGCACA
>DASUBU010000245.1:0-4295 GCA_035763125.1 Ktedonobacterales bacterium | reverse complement strand
CATACAACTTCATGACGGCGCGCAAGGGCGTCTTCGCGGGCGGCGACGCGGTGATCGGCGCTTCGACGATCATCGAGTGCGTGGCGCAGGGCAAGCTCGCCTCGCGCGCCATTGACGCCTACCTGCGCAGCGAAGACATGGCCGACGTCTCGCGGCGCATCGAGGTCCAGGAGCGCAAGCCCGACCTCTTCGACATCGTGCCCTACAAGCCCGTCGAGCCGAAGGTCAAGATGCCGATGCTGCCCTATGAGGACCGCACGCGCAACTTCCGGCTGATCGAGATGGGCTACACGCAGGAGCAGGCCGAGCGCGAGTCGGGCCGTTGCCTGCAATGCGCCTGCCCGGCGGCTGGGCAGTGCGATCTGCAGAAGTACAGCATCGAGTACAACCTCGAAGACAACCGCTTCCACGACGGCGAGCCCGAGGATTACCACGACTACGAGTATGACCTGTCGCTCAGCTTCATCCTGCGCGACCCCAACAAGTGCATCAACTGCACGCAGTGTGTGCGCGTCTGCCACGACGTGATCGGCCCCAACTGCTACGGCCAGTTCGGCCGCGGCTACGACACCATTGTCTCGACGCCGTTCAACGTCTCACTCTTCTCGACCGACTGCGTCTCATGCGGGGCCTGCGTGCAGGTCTGCCCGACGGGGTCGCTGATGATGGCCGAGCGCGAGCTGGTGCGCTACGACTTCGCGCTGGACCGCTGCATCTTCTGTGGCGACTGCGTGGAGGTCTGCCCGCATGGCGCGCTAGGCGAGACGCCCAACTTCGAGCTGTCGTTCTACAACCGCTTCGGCCGCGACGTGAACCTGCCGATGGAGGAGCTGGCGCGCGCGCCGTCGTTCCTGGTGCGCCAGCGCGTGCCGCGCAAGCGCGAGGACAACCCGCTCGGCACCAACCCGCTCGTGCGGCCACTGCCGGCCCGGCGCATCCGCGAGTAGGCACACCGCAGCGCACGACCAGAGCGTGAGGCGGCCGGGCACATGCCGGCCGCCTGTTCTTTGCCCAGGGCAACTGACGTTGCCCTGGCGAGAGCAAGCGGGCGCTGTGCATCCTCGCCTAATGTACTGGGGCCGCTCGCTGGGGCGGATGATGCTACGCACCATACTGTGCTGACCATCTGCAAACAGCACTTGTGTTCCACAGTCGTAAACTCCTCGCACCGCCAGCCGTCGTAGAGTCAGTGGCAGGCTGCGGGGTCAGCGGGTAGATGGCCGTGGAGACTGTGTGCGGTACAATAGCGACGGATAATGGCGGCAGGGTTGCGCAGAAGATGGAGACGTGCGGATGCATAGCGGCGTGCGGCAGGTGAACACGGGCGGCGCGTATCCCGGCATCGCCGGCGGCAACAACAGCGCGGTTCCCGCCGGCCGGGCGCTGCTGATCGTGCAAGATCTGGTGAAGCAGTTCAAGGTGGGCAGCGGCACCGTCAATGCCCTACGGCACGTCAATCTCAGCGTGACAGAGGGCCAGGTGATTGCTATCCGCGGCCGCTCCGGCGCCGGCAAGACCACCCTGCTCAACCTGATCGCCGGCCTGGACGATCCCACCGAGGGACATGTGGTGCTATTCGGTCGCGACCTGCGCCAGCTTGGCGAGCGCGAGCGCACCCAGATTCGCCGCACCGAGCTCGGCTTCGTCTTCCAGTCGGCGCATTTGGTGCCGGCGCTCACGGCGCGCGAGAACGTGGAGGTGCCGCTGCGGCTGGCGCGCACCCCGCGCGCTGAGCGCGAGCGCCGCTCACGCGAGGCGCTTGCTCTGGTCGGGCTGGCCGAGCGCGAGCAGCACCGCGCGCCGGAGCTTTCTGGCGGCGAGCAGCAGCGCGTGGCAATCGCCCGCGCGCTGGTCCACGCGCCACGCATGGTGCTGGCCGACGAGCCGACCGGCAACCTCGACTCGCACACCGGCCTGGCGATCCTCGATCTGCTGATCAACGTCGCCCACGCCGCCGGCATCGCCTTCATCATCACCACACACGACCCGCAGGCCTCGGCGGTCGCCGATCGGGTCTACGATATCAACGATGGCGTGCTGACGCCTGGGCAGCGCTAGGTGGGGAGGCGTGCGGCGAGCAAGTGCTTCTGCACCTTGCCAAGCGCATTGCGGGGCAGGGCGTCAGTGAAGACGATGCGGCGTGGCTTCTTGTAGCTGGCGAGCTGCTCGCGACAAAAGGCGACCAGCTCCTCCTCGGCCAGGGCAGGGGCATCCGCTTTCGGCACCACCATCGCCACCACCTGCTCGCCCAGATCGGCATCCGGCGCGCCCAGCACGGCCACCTCCGCCACCGCTGGATGCATCGCCAGCACCTCCTCCACTTCGCGCGGATAGACGTTGTAGCCGCCGCTGATAATCAGCTCGCGCGCACGCCCGGTGATCGTGTAGTAGCCGTCGTCGCTGACCCAACCGAGATCGCCGGTCTTGAACCAGCCATCGGGGCTGAAGGCTTCGGCTGTGGCATCGGCACGATTCCAGTAGCCGGAGAAGACGTGCGGGCCGCGCACCTCGATCTCGCCGACCACGGCCGGCGGCAGCGGAAAACGCTCCGCCACATCCACCACGCGCGCCTCCTGGCCTGGGAACGGTCCGCCAACGGTGCCGGGGCGCCGCTCGCCGTCGTAGGGATTGGTCAGATTCATGATCGTCTCGGTCATGCCGTAGCGTTCGAGAATGCGCTGGCCGAAGACGCGCTCGAAATCTTCAAACATCTGCCGGCTGAGCGGCGCCGAGCCGGAGACGAAGAGCCGCGGCCGGTACGCCGGCACGCCTGCCCCTTCCGGACGCTCGGCCTCAGCCAGCAGCCGCGCGTACATGGTGGGCACGCCGAAGAAGAGCGTGATGGTCGGATCATCGCGCAGCGTGGCGAGCACGTCCGCCGCGTCGAATTTGCGCCGCAGGATTGCACTGCCGCCCGTCAGTAGCGTGCCGTGCAGGCCGACCATCAGCCCGTGCGCGTGGAAGAGCGGCAAGACGAGCAGCAGCCGGTCCTCGCATGTCCAGCGCCAGGCTTGGGTGACGGCTGCCGCGTTCGCGGCGAGGTTGCGATGCAGCAGCAGCGCTCCCTTCGCGCGGCCCGTCGTGCCAGAGGTGTAGCCGATGAGCGCGGGGGCATCGGGTTCAGGCGGGGCGAGGGTGTCCACCCCGTCGCGTGCGTGCGCCAGGAAGTCGCTCCACGCAATGCGCTGCGGCGCGCCTTCGGACGGGGGCGAGGACTTCCCGCGCGCCTTGCCCGCTGCGCCCCCGACGATCACCAGCGATTCCAGATCCGGCGCCGCCACACGCGCCAGCTCGCGTGCCCCAGCCGCGTCGGTCACACAGAGCCGCACGCCAGCATCGTTCAGGATGTGGCTCAGCTCCGTCTGGCGGTACTGCGTGTTGACCAGCACGACGATGCCGCCGGCCAGGTGTGTGCCGAGGTACGCGACGGCGAAAAGGGGGCTGTTCTCCAGGAACAGCGCAACCCGATCACCCGGCCGCAGTCCCCACGCCAGCAGCGCGCGGGCGCAGCGCTCGACCTCGGCGGCCAGCACGCCGTAGCTGAGCGTCTGGCCCTCAAAGTAGAGAGCGGGCCGCTCGGGCGCCTCACGCGCGTGCTCCAGCATCGCCCCGACGATCGAATCGGCCATGCGCGCTTACCCCTTCTTTCGCGGGTCCTCACACCCAACTCAGATTTCACCGCCGAGGGAACGGAGGGAGTAGGATCCTCGCCCGGCCTGAAGGAACCCAGGGGAATCCCGAGGCGAAGATACAACAGCGAGACAAGCTCGTGAGGTATCAAGCGGACGTGCTGTCCCTCTGTTGTGCCCTCCGTTTCCTCCGTGTAAATCTCTCTCTGTCCGCCCTCCGTGCAACTCTGCGTCCTCTGTGGTGAATCTCTAGCGCATGGCGGTCGGCTTGCCGGTCTGGCCGTAGTTGATGAACACCGTCTTGAGCTCGGTGAAGAAGTTGAGCCCCTCCTCCGACATCTCGCGCTCGCCGATGCCGGTCGCCTTGCTGCCGCCGAAGGGCAACTGCGCCTCGCCGCCGACGGTGGCCTCGTTGATATGGACCATGCCGACCTCGGCGTCTTCGGCGAAGCGCAGGGCGTTGTCGATATCCTGCGTGAAGATCGAGGCGGAGAGGCCGAACTCGACACCGTTGGCATACTCCAGCGCCTCGGCCAGCGAGCCAGCGGTGGTGACGGCCAGCACGGGGCCGAAGATCTCCTCGCGGAAGATGCGGCTGCCCGGCGCGACAGCATCGAAGATCGTCGGCTCGACGAAGTAGCCCGGCAGGCCCTCCGGTTGCCGTCC
>DASUBU010000244.1:0-35047 GCA_035763125.1 Ktedonobacterales bacterium | reverse complement strand
GGAACTCAATACGCTCCTGACGCGGGCGGGATGGCGGAAGCGGGCGCCGCCCAAGCATGGACTGGCGCGATCACACTGCATTGGGCAGCGGACGGCATGCTCATTCTGACCGATCCACAGTCGCCGACGACGCGCATCGTGGGCGGTCCACTGGTCGAGCTGGCGCCACGGGCCAGCAGGCGCCGCGGGCAGGTGGTGCGGCCAGCGTTTTCCAACGGGCCCATCTCAGCTGGCGAGCCATTCGCCGACGCGTTGGGAAGCGGCTCGCGCTGGAGTCGCACAGTGCCGCTGGAGGGCTATCCGCTGGCGCTGGAGCTTGCCGTCGCGATCTACCGCGACACCAGCACCGTGCGCCTGGAGGTCGCGCTGCGCAACGATGGCTCCGAAGCGATAGCCGTCCGCCGGCTTTTCCCATTCGTGGCCGGCAAATGGTGGAGTGCGCGCGGAGCTATCGCACTCAGCGGACGCACGCGCGCCTTCGCCGTCTACAAGCAGGGCTGGCAGTCATGGAGCTACGCCGGCGGGCTGCCGCCTGGCGTGCCCGATCCCCGCCCGCGCGTGCCCACCAACGTGGCCTTTCAGCTCCCCGCTGGCCGGCATGCCCGCCTGCCCTTCGCTGGCGCCCATCGGGCGGACGTGGTCAGCGAGGAGCTGGTGATGCTGGGTCACGCTGGCGAGTCCGCCGCCCTGCTGGCTGGCTTCCTCGACGCGCGGCGCTGGCTCGGCCAGGTCTACGTGGACCGCGATGCCGGGACGCTGGCGGCAGCCGCCCTGCTGGACGATCTGCTGCTGGCCCCCGGCGCACGGATCGAGGCGCCGCCGCTGCTGCTGGCGCTGGGCGCGCAGGCGACGCTCCCCGAGCGCTATGCCGCTGCGGTCGCAGGCGAACATGACGTGACCACGCGACCGCGCGATGCATGGATTCCCACCGGCTGGTGCAGCTGGTACTACTACTTCACCAACGCCAGCCAGGCGGCGATGCTCGAAAATCTCGATGCTGTCCAGCGGCTAGAGCGCGAGCTGCCGCTCGACGTGGTACAGATTGACGACGGCTACCAGGCTGCCATCGGCGACTGGCTCGACGTCAACGCCAAATTCCCGGACGGCCCCGCCGCGCTTGCCGCGCGCATCCGTGCGAGCGGCCGCCGCCCTGGCCTGTGGTTGGCGCCTTTCACCGTTGGCAGCGATAGCCGGCTCGCCCGCGAGCATCCTGATTGGCTGGTGCGTGACGCCGCCGGGAAGCTGGTGGTCGCCGGGCACAACTGGGGCGTGGACCTGCGCGGGCTGGACCTCACCCATCCTAGCGCGCGTGACTGGCTGCAACGCGTCATCTCGACGATTGTCCACGAGTGGGGCTTCGACTACCTCAAGCTCGACTTCCTCGTTTCAGGCGCGGTGCGCGGCCACCGTCACGATTCGGCGGTGCCGCGGGCGCAGGCGCTACGCGACGGTCTGGCGCTGATCCGCGAGGCCGCCGGCCCGGACGTCTTCATCCTCGGCTGCGGCTGTCCGCTACTGAGCGCCGTGGGCATCGTGGACGCCATGCGCATCGGCCCTGATTGCGCGCCGTACTGGGCTCCGCGCTACCGTCGTCTGCCGATGCCCTTTAGCGAGGGCCACCCGCTGCCCAGCACCCAGGGCGCGATCCGCAATACGCTTACCCGCGCCTGGACCGACCCTGCCTGGTGGATCAACGACCCCGACTGCCTGCTCGTACGCGAACACGACTCCGAGCTGAGCCTGGACGAGGTACGCGCGTTCGCCACCGCCATCGGGCTGACCGGTGGCATGGTGGTAGATTCGGACCGCCTGTCCGCGCTAGGGGCCGAGCGTCGCCAGATCCTTGCCGCGCTGCTGCCGCCGCTGCGCGAGCGCGCCCGCCTATCGGAGTATTTCGCCGCCGGCATCCCGCAGCGCGCGGCGGTCGAGATCGTGCGGCCATGGGGACACTGGCTGCTGGCCGGTCTCTTCAACGGCGAGCAGGCCGAGCACGAGATGACCGTCCGCTGGCGCGAGCTGGGTCTGGCGGCTGGCGAGTATCACGCGGTAGAGTTCTGGTCGGGGCGCTATCTTGGCTGCTCGGCGGAGGGTGTCACGCTGCGGGTGGCGCCTCACGGTGCCGCGGCGCTGGCCATCCGGCGCACGACCGGCGAGCCGCAATTGCTCTCGACCAGCTTCCACATCAGTCAGGGCGCCGCGGAGATTGCGGCGTGGGAGTACGACCGCGCGGCGCTCGCCATCCGCTGGCAGGCGTCGCTGGGCCGTCGCGCGGCGGGCACGTTTACGCTCTGGCTGCCGGTGGGACTCTCGCCGCGCGGGCTGACGGCCACGGGCAGGGCGAGCGCGCTGTCCTGGCGGCGCGAGGCGGATGGCAAGGTCGTCGTCGCGGCCGAGATTGACGGCGACGCCACCTTTACTTTGGAGCTGGAGCCAGCACCATGAACGCTCCCCCTGACGCGGCGAAACGGCCGCCGGTCGTCGTCGGCATCACCGGCTCCAGCGGCGCGGCGCTGGCCCTGCGCGCGGTCGAGGTGCTCGGCACGCTCGGCATCCCCATGCACATCGCCTATACCGCCGCCTGCAAGCAGGTCTGGCCCGACGAGGTCGGTCACCCTATCGCCGACGACCTGGCCGCCTGGAAGCAACGCTTCGGCGCGCGCATCTTCAATCCCGACGACTTCCGCGCGCCGATGTCGAGCGGCAGCTTCCGCACCGCCGGCATGCTCATTGTGCCCTGCTCGATGCGCACCGTCTCGGCGCTGGCCGTCGGCGCCTCCTCCAATCTGGTCGAGCGCGCGGGCGACGTGGCGATCAAAGAGGGACGGCCGCTGGTGCTGGTGCCGCGCGAGGCGCCGCTCTCGGCGATCCATCTGGAGAATCTGCTCAAGTTGGCACGGCTGGGCATTAAGATCGTCCCGCCAGTGCCACAGTTCTATCTGCGCCCGCAGACGCTCGACGATGTGATTGATAGCATCGCCCGCCGTGCGCTGGCCGCGCTGGGCATCGAAGAGGCGCTGCCCGACGCGCTGCGCTGGCGAAGTGATGAAGATTGACGAGGAGTGACCAGCGATGATTGTCTCTTTGTTCCATGTGCAGGTGCCGGCGGAGGCCGCGACCGGTTTCGAGGCGAGCTGGACCAAGCGCGCTGGGCTGGTGGACCAGATGCCCGGCTTCCAGGGCCTCGACGTGCTCAAGAACGCGCAGGAGCCCGGCAAGTATCTCGTGCTGACGCGCTGGGCTAGCCGCGAGGACTTCGAGCGGTGGGCCAACAGCCCGCAGTTCGCCGCCGGACATGCTCGTGGTCCACAGGGCCAGGGCGCCGGCATCGAATTCTATGAGGTGCTGCCGAGCATGCCGAGCGGCGACGCCAGCTAAACGGACATGCCCATCAGCAGCCCTCAGCCGTATAGCCAAGGCTGGGGCCCGCACCGGCATCGGGCGTATCGGACTCGAAGCGCATGACGCCCTGCTGGCTGGAGGCGCCGCCTTGGGAGTCGCCAGCATGGGTTCTGTTTTGGATCCTGATGGAAACACTCGCGCCGGGTGCCAGTCTGCCCTCGTGAGGATCAACCTCGACACCGGCTTGATCGCCGGATACGGAAAGCACGGCCTGCCACTGCACTCTCTTCGGCCCGCTGTTCTCCAGGGTCACGAATTGGGTCTGTTGCCCGTCCTGACAGCCCAACCGCACGCTGCTAGGGGTCACCCGCAGCCAACCCGCGAGCGGCTGAGCGCTGGCGGAGGCCGTCGGCGTGCCGAGGGCTGTGCCAGCTCCCGCCCCACCCGGAGAAGGCTGGCCGACGCGGCCCAGCACAAGCAGGCTCAGCAGGCTTACCAGCAGCACGATGTTGGCCCCGAGGCTGATTCCAAGCGCTATGCTGCGCGCGTCCTTGCCAAAGAGACGCCCGCGGCCGAGCGCCCGCTCTCCTGTTAATGGCCAAGCGGGTCTAGCGGCGGCTGCGTGTGGGTCCGCTGACGCCCCTGGCTCATAGCGGCGCAGATCCGGCACTGTCGGTCCGTTGTCGTGCACAGGCTGCTCCCTCCAGGAGGTGCCGTCACCCCACTAAGCACATGCGGTGGCCAGATCGTCCGTATATATAGAGCTTCATAATAGCGAAACAGGAGCCGATGGGCAAACTGTCCAGGCCCGGATGACCTATGAGCATGCGGTGCACGAAAGGCGGGCGACACTGACGGAGCAGCGCGCTCTTGCCCGATAGCCGTCGTGGACGACGCCTGGCGGCGGCGGCGCGCACGCACCCTCGTCAAGCTGCTCGCGCTGGCGCCGCGCCGCCGCCAGCACCGCGAACAGGTGGTAGACGCGCTCTGGGGTGAGCACACGCGCAGTAATGTGTAGAACAGCCCTCATCAGGTCGTGCGTGCCGCCCGGCGGGCCTTCGAGTCCGCGGCGCCTGCGAAGAGGCGCGCACACAGCTGATGCGCATGCACGCGGTATGCGGACCGCCTGTTGCATCCGCATGCATGCCTCCGGCTCCTCCTCGACCGCCACTCCCACTCGGCGCAGACTGATCGCCTGGGCAAAGCCTCGTCGCGCTCTGCCCTCGATATACTCCTTCTACGCCTGGCTGCCCGCAGCGTTGTAGCGCCGTTTTGTAGCTTATCACCTGCGGCTGAAGCACCGGGTTACTAATCGCGTTTCCCCACGCCGCCCCACCGTATCACCGGCACCTGGGCTGGTTGCGCCCGCTTGCTCGACAGCGCCATGCTGAGCTGTCGCCCTGCGGTCTACCACTCCCACGGCTGCCGACGTGACCGATCCCGTAGTGATGCGGGGCGTATGCGTGCGTCCGCTGTCGCATGGCGTGTAACGTTTTGCTGACCGGTCGCGTCCTCTCTGCGGTTGTGCGCACATCAGGAAAAGGAGCACCGATGGCAGCAGACGATACGGCGATGATCGAGGCATGGCGCAGAGGCGACGAGAACGGCGTGCGTGCTGTATTCGAGGCACATTATCCGTTGGCGGTGCGCCTGGCAGTGCTGAGCGGCCTCTCACTGGACGAAGCGCATGATTGCGCCCAGGAAGCCTCCGCGCGTGCCTTCGAGCGGCGCACGCAGCTGCGTGATCCCAAGGCGTTCCCGCTGTGGTTTCACCGCATTGTGACGCGCCAGATCATGGATACGCTCTCCGCGCGCCGGCTCACGGCTACAACACCCTTGCAAGAGGGCGACGAGCTGGCAGAGGACTGGCTGCGCAATCGCCCGGCTCAGCCCGACGAGATCACCATCGAGGCAGAGCGGCGCGCTGAGGTGCTCCGGCGCCTGGCGACCTTGCCGCCGCACTACCGCGTGCCGCTCGTGCTGCGCTACTACGCCAACCTCTCGATGCGCGAGGTGGCCGAGGCGACTGGCATGCGCGAAGGGACCGTGCGCGTGACCATCCACCGCGCACTTGCCCAGCTACGGCTCAACGTGCACGGACACACCGATGATCATCCGTTGCCTTCAACGATAGAGCAACCTCTTTCCGACCAAGTGATCGGCGTATCACGCACAGGAGAATAAGATCATGGGAGACATCCACGGTATCCGCACCACACCCGAGGTCACACCCGAAGACGAGGCCCTGCTGCGAGCGGCGCTGGCCGACGCGGCACCCGCCGACAGCGACATCGCCATCGAGCGCTCGTGGACGGCATTTTCGCAGCGCATCGTCGCCCCCACCGCCAGCCCGCAGACACGGCGAGCCGCGCGGCATGGAGTGCCCCTCTGGAGGCGGATGGCGACACTACCCACAATCGCGGCGGCGCTGGCGCTTGCCATCTTGCTGATGGGGGCTGGGTACGGCTTTTGGGCCGGTCCATTCTGGGGCTTTGGCAGTGAGCTGACCCTCATCGGCAACCAGCACCTCTACACGACCGTCAACCAGAGCCAGACAGCGGGAGGCCTGACGATCACCGTCACGAACGTCTATGCCGACGAGGGCCGTACGTTCATCGCCTATACCATCGCGCCATCCGCCGAGCTCCGGCAGCGCTATGATCACGTAATCGTTGCGTCATGGGATCTCGTGGATCAAGACGCCCATGCCCCCCAGGGCACGACGGCAGAATGTACGCCGCTGCCCAGGGGCGACGGCCCGATCTACTGCTTGCTGGACATGCCCTCCTTCGGCATCGCTGGCGACAAGCTCACCCTGACGTGGGATATTCACACGGTGTGGCTTCTGAAGGAGGGACAGGCGCAAGAGGACGCTGATAGCTCAGGCTGGCACTTCACTTTCAGCGTGCCCTACCGGCATGTCAACAATGGGCAGGGTGTGTATCCGCAAATGTGCGACTTGACGCACAACGCCTGCCAGTAACGATCGCGACACCGGACGGCAGGCTGCACCCCCTCGCATGTGCCTCATTGCTCGGGCGCGGAGTGCAGCTCGCCGGCCAGCAGGGTCTGCTTGAGCAGCATCAGATTGGTGAGCTGGCCGACACCGCCCGGCACGGGACTGAGCGCGCCTGCCACCGGCTCGACGCTGGCGAAGTCCACGTCGCCCAGCAGCGCGCCGCTTGCCTGGACGTTGATGCCGACGTCAATCACGGCCGCGCCCGGCTTGACCATCGCGCCCGTCACCAGCCCCGGCTTGCCTGCCGCCACCACCAGCACATCGGCCTGGCGGGTCCAGTGGGCCAGGTCGCGCGTGTGGATGTGGCAGACCGTCACCGTCGCGTCGCGGTGCAGCAGCAAGAACGCCAGCGGCTTGCCCACCACGTTGCTCGCCCCCACCACCACCGCCCGACGGCCTGCCAACCCGATCTCGGCGCGGTCCAGCATCTCTATCACCGCGGCGCAGGTGGAGGGCACGAAGGTCGGCAGCCGTAGGAAGAGATTGCCCGCGCTGCGCAGGCTAATGCCATCCACATCCTTGCGCGGGTCAATCACGGCGGCCACCGTGAATTGCGAGAGCTGTGGCGGGAGCGGCAACTGCACCAGAATGCCCTGCACGTCCTCGTCGGCGTTGAGTGCGTCCAGGCAGCTCGCCAGTCCCGCGTCATCCACATCGGCCGGCAGATCGAGCAGCGCCGCCTGCACGCCAATCGCCTCGGCAGCCCGCTGGAGCGCCTGCGCGTAGACGGATGAAGCGGGATCCACGCCCGCCCGCACGATGGCCAGCCCCGCTGGCCGGTCGTGCCGCTCGACATACGCCGTCGCCAGCCGCGCCAGGTCTGCGCGCACCTCCTGGGCGATGCGTCTGCCGTCGAGAATGCGAGCGCTCATCGGCGGGTCATCCCTTCAGCCGCGCGTGGAAAGCCGCCATCGTCCGCTCGCGCAGCGCGCCGGCGCGCTCCTCAAGCTGCGTGATGGCCTGGCGCGCCTCGCCCGCCGCGGCCTCGTCACGCAACAGCGCCACGTTCGCGAGCACGTTCACCGCCGCCGCGCGGACGGCCCCCTCGCCCAGCAGCGCGGCGCAGGCGGCGTCGCTGGCGACCGTCGGATTGCCCACGCCAGCCAACGTCTCGGCGATCGTCAGCACGTCGCAGGTCTGGCGCATCACGGCGAGCGGGGGCTCCATCGCGGTATGCAGCGCGGCCTGGATGGCAGCCTCGCGCGCCGCGTGCTCCTCTTCACTCAAACGGGGCAGTCTGTAGGCAGCAGAGACGGTGGCGAAGGCGGCGGCGTCGGCCTCCACCAGCGCCAGCAGCGCGGCCCGCGCGGCGACCAGATCCGCAATCGCGTCGCGCACCGTCTGCCCGACGGCGGCGAACTTCGGCCTGCCGGCGGTGAAGCGGGCGACCATCTCGGCGCAGGCAGCGGCCAGCGCACCGGCCAGCGCGGCGGCAGCTCCCCCACCCGGCGCGGGCGCATCCGAGGCAAGCGCATCAAGGAAGCCTGGTATCGTCCGCTGATCGTCGGCCATGTGCGCATGCCTCCCGCTCTGTTGAAGAGACCTGATCAACGCCGCAGAGGAATCGGCGGAATCGGCGGGAACCGAGAGCCAGTGGTGCCGCGTTACCTTGGGCTGCCGCGGTGGTGCTGGGTCCCGGCCTGAAGCGCCGGGGCGAATCCCAAAGGTGGGGCCGCAGCAGTTCCAGCACAGCGTAAGAGCACCTATCCCCGTCCGGCAATTGTACCACCGGCCGAGCGCGTGCTTTGGGGCGCCCGCTGTGGCTACCCGGCTGCACGAGCGGACTACTCGCCAGCTAACGCGCAGCACACCCGGCGATGCGCTCGGCTTCTCCCTCTCACGACGCCGCTCTGCTACGGAAGCCGAAGTAGAGGGCTACGGTGAGGGCCAGGAAGGTGGCAGTGGTGGAGACGTTGAGCGTGGTGGGTGCCAGCACCAGGCGGGCTAGTGGAGACAGAGCGGAGACGATACGGGTCAGGAGCGCGACGACCAGCGGATTGCAGAGTGCCAGCCAGCGCGGCAGCGCCGTCTGGCTGCGCGCGATGATGACGGCGTACCAGACGGACCACCCCGTCAGGCTGGCAAGGGCGACCAGAGCTAATGGACTGGTGAAGGCGCTCACGCGCGCAACCGTGGCGGCGAGCAGCGGCGCGGCATCAGGCGGGGCGGCCTGCTGCGCCTGGACGATCAGCGCGGTCAGCGCGGCGCTGCCGTGGAAGGCAACCCCCACGACGGTCCCATAAGCGACGATCAGCCACATGATCTGAGCCGAGCGGACCCCGTTAGCGCGAGCGATCTGGAAAACGACCCAGAAACCCGAGATCTCAAGCGTGATCGCCGCGATGCCCAGAAAGTGCCCCAGGAGCAGGCGCCACTGTGGGACGTCGGCGAGATACTGGTACGTGGACGAGAACAAGGCGCTCTGCTGTGACGTGTACTCCAGCGCCAGATCGGCGACAATGCCCGCGATTCCGGCGAGTGTGGCGATTCCGCTGACCAGGAGGAGGGTGCGGCGGCCCGCCACGGCAACACTGGGGGACAACGGTGGTGAGGTGGATAGGCCAGCCTTCATGGGCGACGCTCTCTTTTTCTTCGGCAAGAAATACAGTTTTAGAGTGCTAAATATACAATAATGGAAGCGTCAAAGTAATGCAAACCGGTCGCTCATTGGCCGTGCCGGGCGAGCTGTGAGCCGGACCATCGTCACGCGGCTTGCGCCGCTCCCTCGTGACGTGCGTCAATAGGGTTTTGGGGCCGTAAGCAACGTCGGATGTCGAGGGACACAGCGACCATGAGAGCGGACGCGGACGGCGCGGGATCGGTGACGGCCGTCGAGAGCGAGACCGAGCGGCGCGAGCAGGTGGCGTGGGTCTACGAGCGGCTGATCGAAACGTACGGCGTGCCGGCGTGGGAGCCCGATGGCGACGCGCTGGGCGGCCTCATCGGCACAGTGCTCTCGCAGCACACCTCCGACGTCAACTCCGAGCGGGCCTACGCGCGACTGCGCGAGCGACTTCCGACCTGGGAGGCAGTGCGCGACGCGCCGGTGGCCGAAGTCGCCGATGCGATACGCCCTGGCGGGCTGGCGGAGCAGAAAGCGCCGCGCATCCAGGCGATCTTGCGGGCGCTCACTCCCCCCGCCGACCCTCTTCCCGACGCAGCGAAGGACGGAAGCGGCGGCGCGGGGGAGTATGGAAGCCTGGAGCACGCGCTCGATGGGCTGGGCGCGATGCCGCTGGAGGCGGCTCTGGCCCGGCTGGAGGCACTGCCAGGCGTGGGGCCGAAGACGGCGGCATGCGTCTTGCTCTTCTCGCTTGGTCAGCCGGCGTTTCCGGTGGATACGCACGTCTGGCGCGTGGCGCGGCGGCTGGGGCTGATCGGCGGGCGCACAACGGCCGCTGCGGCCCATGCCGAGCTGACCCGGCTGATTCCGCCGGACTGGCGCCACACGCTGCACGTCACGATGATCCGGCACGGGAGACAAGTGTGCCATGCGCGGAATCCGCTCTGTGAACGGTGTTCCCTACGGGCGCGGTGCCGGTATTACTGGGAACTCGTGGCAGCCGGGAGCTAGACGGAGGGCAGGCATGCCTCGTTACACGCGGCTGCCGAAGACGTTACGTATGGGGGGGACGCTAAGGATCGGGCAACGGTGCTCTGCTTCCGAGGCAGCGCGACCCCGAGCCACCGATCTGGTGGGCTCAGGGGTGGTTCAGAGCGGTACCAGGAGGCTCGCCAGCGCGGCCGGCAGACCGGCCCCTGGGCAGGCGCCAAGCTCGCAACATTGGAGGGAATCGGTGGGTCCAACAACGCTTCCACGCATGCGTGGCGTTCGGGCAGAGGGGGAGCGCGATCATCATCCCCAGCACGGGCATTACATGTCGCCGCGCCCAGGCGCCAGTTTATCGCGCACACCCCAGGCGTTCGCCGCGCTCGCCCTGCCGCTGCTCGCGTTGGCCGCGCCACAGACCCGGCACTGGCTGGCCGAGACCGGTGCGACACTTTGTGTGGCGGGCGGCATCATCGCGGCGCCGGTTCTCACGCTGGCCGCCTGGATCGGGCTGGCCCTGCCGCCGCGCATGCTCCTGCACCAGGCCTCAACGGCGCTCTTCCTGGTCGCTATTATCTGGATGGCCGCCGCACTGATCGGCGCGCACCTGCATCACGATCGCCGCGCCGCGGACGGCAAGTGGCACGGCGCGCAGGAGGAGTAGCGGGCGGCCGGGCGGAGGCGACCGGCTGCGCGCTCCAATCACCGTATCACCGTTCGGCTGGAGTGCCAGGCGCGGCTCCCTCAACCTCGCCTTGCGCGTCCACGGCGCGGCGTCGTAGCAGGAGCCGGGTGACGCTGCGGCCTTCCAAGTCGGTCACTTCGACCTCCCAGTCTGTATCCAGAAGCACCCGGTCGCCCACCTGCGGCACGCGCCCCAGACGCAGCATCACCAGTCCAGGCAGAGTGGTGTACCGGCCGTGCTCCTCCTCCGGCATCGGCGGCAATCCCGCCACCGCGCGCACGTTCTCGTAGGACTCCGTGCCAGCCACCAGCCAGTTGCCATCTGGCCGCTGGACAATCGGCGCCTCTTCGCCGATATCGTATTCGTCCTGAATCTCGCCGACCAGCTCTTCGAGCACATCCTCCAGCGTGAGCAGCCCGGCAATCTGCCCGTACTCATCCACCACCAGCGCGAGGTGGGCGGCTTCCCGGCGAAACGTGGTGAGCACATCGCCGAGGTGCTGCTGCTCCAGCACGAAGGTCGCCGAGCGCAGCAGCGGCGCGAGTGGACCCCTGGCGGCATCTCCTGCCGCCACCTCGGCACCGCCCTCAGCCGTGCGCGGAGCTATTGCTGAAGGCGTGAGCATGGTCTGATCGAGGCACAGGCGCACGAGATCCTTGGCGTGCAGCATGCCCACGATCTGGTCGAGCGTGCCGCGATACACCGGCAGGCGTGTCACGCCGGAGGAGAGGCATTCGCGTGCGGCTGCCTCCACCGTTGTGTGCTCGTCCAGCGCGACGATGTCGCCGCGCGGGGTCATCGCGTCGCGCGCGCGCTTGTCGCCGAAATCGAAGACATGCCGCAGCAGTGCCTCTTCCTGCAGATCCAGGACTCCGGCCTGCCGGCTTTGGGCCACGAGCAGCTCCAGCTCTTCCACCGAGTGAACGGCGCCCGCCTCACCCACCGCCGAGAGGCCCAGCAGGCGCACGACCGCATTGCCCGCGCCGTTCATGAGCACGATGAAAGGGCGGAACACGCGCGCAAAGAGCAGCAGCGGCGCGGCCACGAGAAGTGATACCCGCTCAGTACGCTGCAAGGCAATGGACTTGGGCACCAGCTCGCCCAGCACGATATGAAAGCCGGTGATGAGCGCGAAGCTGATCGCGACGGCGGCACTGCCGGCGACATCGGCGGCGACCGCGCCGCCGACCCAGCCGAAGAGCGGCTCAATGAGGTGAGCAAGGGCTGGCTCGCCGATCCAGCCAAGGGCAAGGCTGGCGAGAGTAATGCCGAGCTGAGTCGCCGCGATGTAGCTGTCCAGATGCGCCGTCTGCTTCTGCAGGATGCGCGCGACGGTGTTGCCCTCCAGGACGAGCTGCTCCACCCGTGTGGCGCGCACTTTGACCAGGGCGAACTCGGCGGCCACGAAGAAGCCGTTGGTGCCCACCAGCGCAAGGACCGCAAGGAGGCCGAGCCAAGAAGGGATAGCCATCACCGTCTCCTCTCGGGGGCTGCAACGGATAGCTCAGCAGACGTGCGCTCCGTGCTGTCCGCGTGGGTCGCGCTCGACGCGCGTTGAGATCATAGAGAGATTCTATACACACAGAAAAGCACGACCACCGCCGGTGGCGGTTCCAGCGGGGCCATATGCCCCGTTCGTGCGATGACTGTGATCCATCCGAGCGAATGTGTGCGGCGCTTGAGTCGCGGATGTGACAGGGATGTGCCGCCGGTGTGTGTCAATGAAGGTGTGCCTAGAGAATGAGCGCACGGAGCGCCGAGTGCGACGCCCCCCTGAGGAGTGAGTCTGTCGTCCAAGGCAAGGACGGGCAACAGCCTGGATGGCATCCAGCGCAGGACGTTACCCCAGACCGCTGCCCACAGCAAAGTGAGGCATGACAGCGATGTTGAAGATCGAGAAGAGCATGACCATTGATGCACCCGTGGAGGAGGTCTACGCCTACACCATTGATCCCGAGCACCTACCTGAGTACTTCGTGAGCATACTCGGAGTCAGGGACGTGAAGCGCCTGCCCAATGGGGACTACACCTTCGCCTACACTACCCAGACGTTTGGCATCCCGGCTGAGGGGACGGGTGAGTGCGTCGGCCGCGTCCTCAATGAGCGGGCGATCTTGAAGCTGCACATCCCCGGCGTTGACATGACAATCCCCACCAGGTTCGAGTCCGTGCAGGGAGGCAAGACCCGCGTGGTTGCTACCACGGAGTACAACTTCCACGAGGGAGGATTCACGACGAAGTTCGACGAGACCTTCCTCATGAAGTACCTCGACCTGGCGAGTGAGTTGAGCATGTATACGCTCAAAGGGCGGATCGAGATGGGCATTCCGGCTGCCGCCCGCTGATGGCGGCCGTCTCCCCTCTGGCGCCAACCGAGCGGCCTAGAGGGGCACGGCGGGACGATGCGGGAGTGCCGCGGCGGCCTGAGAGTTCCGCGGAGGCGGGAACGCAGGCGGAGCGAATCCGCATGGCATAGCGTGCGGCACAACGAGAGCAGGCGGAGACGATCACCGAGCCGGTGCCTTGGAGCATCATCGCTTCAGGGCACCGGCTCGGCTTGTCGTACAAACGTGCAGGAGCGCAGGCGGGGAAACGCGGATCTTAGACGGCCATGTCGCACCGCCGCAGTGACCGGGTGCCGCGCGCCATCATCGTTACGCAGGGTAGCCTCTCTCTCGCGTCTGCTGCCTACCGCAAGCGAGCTGCCGTATCATGCGGTCGGGCAGCCCCGCGCCAGCGACGCACACCTGGCAACGCCAGAGCGATGTGAGAGTCTCGCGTATACACGGCGGGCCTCGGCATTGATGGCCACAGCGGATCTTACAAACAACCTACCTGTAATATTTCCCGCGTTTAGGAGAATACCCCTTGAAAGACTATCACCCTACAATACTTGGTTGGTGTAGGGTGATGCTCGACCCAGTCGTATGGAGTCTTGCCGCGTTGGCGCTCATTGTTGCGATGTACCTGCTAGAGCAACCTATCGAAGGTGCAGTGCTCCATTGGGTGCGGCTGGTCGTGCCCTGCCACGCAGCACCAGCACCCTGCTGATCGGGTGCGGTCCACATCATCTGGCGCCGTATTGGCGGCCGCAATATCCTCGCGAATCCGTAGCCTTCCCTCAGGAGAGCACCCTATCTTGCCACCACGAAATTGCTCGCGCTCGGCACGCCCGCGAACTCGGCGACCAGCTTGCCCACCGCTTCGGGCGCGTCGTCCAGGATCAGATGCCCCGCGCCCGGCACCACATCCAGCCGCGCGCCCGACACATCGCGGCGCAGCCGCTCGCCCAGAGACAACGGCGTGACGCTATCCTCGGCGCCCCAAATGATCTGCACCGGAATCTCGAGCATGCGCATGCCCGGCGTGATCGAGTTCATGTAGAGCGGCATCATCAAGCGCACGTGCTGGAAGAGCAATTCCATGCCGATGTGCCCCTGCCACTCGTTCACGTAGGCGTCAAGTTTGCTGCCAGTCAGGAATCTCGGCTTGGCTGAGCCTTGCGGCAAGGTCGTGCGCAGATCCGCAAGCACCTGGTCTTCCGGCGTGTGCTTGGGCGCCTCGGGATCTTGCCGCTTCGCCATCTCGGTCAGCGGCCAGTTCGGCGCGAAGGCATACTCGTAGGCGTACGTGTTGATCAGCGAGAGCTTCGCCACCCGCTCGCGCAGCAGGCGCGTCGCCAGCACCTGCGCCACGCCGCCGCCGAGGCCCACGCCCACCAGCACGATCTCAGTGAGCCCCACGCCCTTCAGCGCATACGAGAGGCAATCGGCCTGGCCCCAGATCGAGGTATCTGACGGCCAGGGATGGTCGGAGTCGCCGTAGCCGAGCAGGTCGAAGGCGTAGACCGAGCGCTGTATACCGTCGAGCTGCGCCGCCGCCTCGGCCCACGTGAACGCGCCGCCCGGCAGATCGTGCAGCAGCACCACCGCTCCGCGCGGCCCCGCACTCTCGTTGCGCACGACGTAGCTCATCTGATAGTGGATCGAGCGCACAACGCCGCGATTGGCCTGCGCGCGCACCGCTCTGGCTGCACGGCCGGTTGGCCCGGTCGCCTCGCTGCTGACCACATCCTTGACAGGCGGGGCCGGTGTCTCGCCTGGTCCGGCAGTCATCCCGGCCGCCGGCTTTGGCTGCTCTTCCGCCGGCTGGACGGCCTCTGGCTCGTCCCCTGGGTAGCCCATACGACTCGCGCCCCTTCCCTCTTGAATCGCCGTCTGCCGCCGGCAGCGGTTATGCCCGCGCGGCGAGCGCCGGCACGTTGTAGAACGCCGCGAAGCCGGCGTAGCGCGCCGCGGTGCCCAGCTCCGCCTCAATCGCCAGCAGCCGGTTGTACTTCGCCACGCGCTCCGAGCGCGCCGGCGCCCCGGTCTTGATCTGTCCGGCGTTGGTCGCCACCGCCAGGTCCGCGATGAAGGCGTCTTCGGTCTCGCCGGAGCGATGCGAGATCACCGGCGTGTAGCGCGCTCGCGTCGCCATCTCGATGGCCGCCAGCGTCTCGGTCAGCGTGCCGATCTGGTTCAGCTTCACCAGGATCGAGTTGGCGACGTCCTCGCGGATACCTCTGCTCAGCCGCTCGGTGTTCGTCACAAAGAGGTCGTCGCCCACCAACTGCACGCGGCCGCCCAGTCGTCGGGTTAGCTCGGCCCAGCCCTGCCAGTCGTCTTCGGCCAGTCCGTCTTCGATGGAGATAATCGGGTATGCGCCGATCCACTGCTCATAGAGGCCGATCATCTCGCTGGCGGTCAGCGTCTTGCCCTCGCGCGCCAGCACGTACTTGCCGTCTTGATAGAACTCGCTGGCCGCGGGGTCGAGGCCGAGGCAGATCTGCTCGCCAGCTTTGTAGCCAGCCGCGTCAATGGCCGCCACGATCACCTCCAGCGCCTCGCGGTTGGAGCCAAGCGAGGGGGCGAAGCCGCCTTCGTCGCCGACGTTGGTATTCAGCCCTTTGTCGTGCAGCACCTTCTTGAGCGCGTGATAGACCTCGGCGCCCCAGCGCACCGCCTCGGCCTCGCTGGGCGCGCCCACCGGCAGAATCATGAACTCCTGCAGATCGGTCGAGTCCTCGGCGTGCTTGCCACCATTGAGGATGTTCATCATCGGCACCGGCATCGTCCGGCTCGTCACACCGCCGATGTAGCGGTAGAGCGGCAGCTCACACGCCGCCGCCGCCGCCCGCGAGACTGCCAACGAGACGCCCAGAATCGCATTGGCGCCCAGGTTGCCCTTGTTGGCCGTGTCGTCCATCTCGATCATCTGCTGATCAATAGCCGCCTGGTCGAGCGCATCGAGCCCCGTCAGGGCGTCTTGCAGCGTCTCGTTGACGTTGTTGACCGCCGTCAGCACACCCTTGCCGCCATAGCGCTGCTGGTCGCCATCGCGCAGCTCTACCGCCTCGTGGACCCCGGTGGAGGCCCCGGAGGGCACCATCGCGATGCCTCGCGCGCCGCCCATCAGCGTCACCGTCACCTCGATGGTGGGGTTCCCGCGCGAATCCAGCACCTCCCGCGCATGGATATCCTCGATGATTGTCTCGTCGCTGATGGGGACCACGCCGTGCCTCCTCAGTATCCCTGCGTTGCCGCGTCGAAACGGGCGCCTGCTCCCGCATCGGCTGGGCACCTCGCGCAGCGCGGGGGCTGCTGCACAGCACATGACGCCGCGCGGAGCCTGGCGAATAGCCAGACGCCCCGCGCGGATTATAGGAACTGCGCCGCTGCACCGTCAAGAGAAGGCAGGCGACCTACGCTTCCTGACTGCCCTCGCTGCCCTGACCGCCCTGACCGCCGTTCAGCCAGTTGGGGATGTGGTCGTCGTCGCCAGAAAGGCTGGGCAACCCAAGCGTACCTGGCGGTTGATCGGTCGGCCGTTGCTCGCCAGGGGTCCGCTCTGCTTGCGGCGACGGCACGTACCATCGGCCAGCCCGCCCCACCGGCCCGGCGCCGAAGGGCGCAACTGGCGTCCCATCGCGGTCGAGCGCGATCTGGCTGGGCGGATTGGGGAGATGACCCGGTGGGTACGGGAACTGGCTGGGCGGATTGGGGAACCGACTCGGCGGATTCGGATACCCGCTACGAGGATTGGGAAAGCGGTCGGGCGAAGCTGGAAACTGGCCGCGAGGATCGGGCGTTCCCCACAAGGGTCCGAATGTCTGGCTGGCAGGATTGGGCACGCGGCTCTGGGCACCCGTTCCACGCTGCAGCGCTCCACGATGCTCGCCCGTCCAGCCCGACATGCCGGGCACGTTCGGCCCCACCACGGGCGGGTGCCGCCCTGATGTGTCGCGCTCGTTGCGAGCATCGGCCGCCGGCCAGCGGCCCTCTGGCTGCCTCCCTGCCGGCGGCGGTGTCGGCCCCGCGCTCCCCGGCTGCGGAGCGCGGATCCCGCTCAGCCCCACTGCGCGATACTGCCCGGTCACACGATACTGCCCGGTCGTGGCGCGCACACTCCCAGCGGCCATACGCGGAGGATTTGGCCGGTTAGCTGGCGCGCCCGCCTGCGCTTGCGCCTCTGCCAGCGTCACCTCCGCCAGGTGTTGGCGCCGCAGCCAGGGCAGCTTGCGCAGGTTCCTGAGCCATCCCGGCACATCCTCCTCGCGATCTGCCTCGGCCTGCTCGATGAGCGCCCGCAGATCCGTCGCCTGCGCGTCCAGCTCGCGGCCGTGGTCCGCCACGGCGTCGCAGTCACGAGCGCCCTGGCGCATCAGCGCGACGATCTGGCGGCAGAATTCCTGCACCTGCATCGCGCCGGTCCCCATGCGCGCGGCCACCACGGCGGCGCGCTGCGCCGACCGGAGCACCTGCGTCGGATCAGGAGCGGTTCCTGGCTGCGACATCTCTGCCCACAGCTCGCTCGCCGTGTCGCGCAGGCCCATCTGCACCTGCTCAATGTTGCGAGCCAGTGTGTCCAGCGCCTGCGCCTGCTCGACCACCTGGCGGCGGATCGGTCCCTGCCGGGTGGTCCGCACAACCTGCATGCGGGCTAGAGCCGCGAGCGCCAGCGCGCCCTGGCTCACGCCGTCGAGCTGGCGCGCCAGCGTCGCCTCGGTTCGCTTCGCCAGCCTCTCGAAGACCCAGTAGCCGCCGACCACCCCGACCAGCCAGATCAACATCCCCACCAGCAGCAGCAGCACGGCCTGCTGCGTCGCTGGCGCCAGCACAGTCTCGAACGGCAACGCCACGCCCAGCGCCCCCACAAACGCGCCGTTGCCGTCGTAGAGCGGCTCGTCGGTCACGACGTACGAGATGCCGCGGATGGTCGTGGTCCCTGTGAAGGTGTGGTGGCAGGCGCGAGTATCCACCCCGCCACAGCCGCCCAACAGGGTATCATAGGCCGCCCCGCTGAGGGTGTCGCCCAGCGCCCGCGAGCCAGGTTGGGCGCGACCAGTATCACCAGAGACCGGCACCGTGGTCGCGATCGCCGTGAGCGCCGGCCCCTGAAGCTGATAGATCGTCGCGCCGGCGTCGAAGAGTGTTCGCGCGCGGTCCACGAGCATCGTATCGCCGTTGAGCACCAATCCATCGCTCGGCTGGCCGCCCACCATCACCAGCTTCCCGTCGCGCAGGGTCAGGGCGCCGCCCTGGTCCGCCATGAGCTGGCGCAGCGTGCGTACGTCCTGCGCGGTGCGCGTCTGAGCATCGGCCAGCGCCGCATTGCGTGCCGCCAGATACGCCAGCCCCGCCAGACCCAGCGAGCTCAAGAGGGTGAGGGCGAGCAGCAGGGGCACGAAACGCTCGTGCAGATGAATCGAGCGCGGCGCCCGCCCGTGTGGCCTCCGCGATGTATTCAGGTCGTTGGCGGCCGAATGCGTCTGCGGGTAGTCCATCATAGCGGAGGCCTCGTCCCTAGCGCCTGCGAGCGGGCGTCGTGCCGGAGCGAATTCGTACTCTTACGGTCCAACATGGACATTATGTCGTCAAGCGGGTGGTGCAAACGGGCTACGGCCGAGCATACCTATGCATGTTCGCTAGGTCGCGTTCGCTACGCGCTCCGAATCTGTGCGCTATCCACAGCGGCGCCCGGCAGGCGTATAATCTCGTGTAGTGGGCATCGTCGCCCGCACTGCCGTTGGGCCGGCGTCGCACTCGCGCGGCCCGTTCGCACTCGACGCCGAGGAGCGCATGGCATGCTGAAAGACACGCTGTTGTATCTGGCCCGCCAAGAGGGCATTCGCCACTTCATCACCCACAACGGCCTCGCCCGCCGCAGCGCGCGCCGTTTCGTCGCGGGGGAGTCGCTTGACGAGGCGATGAGCGTCGCAGCGCAGCTCAACCGCCAGCGCATCGGTGTGTCGCTCGATCACCTGGGCGAGAACGTCAGCGATGCCGCCGAGGCATGCGCCGCCGCCCAGGACTATATCACCATTCTTGACCGCATCACCGCTGCCGGCGCCGACGCCAATGTCTCCGTCAAGCTCACCGCGCTCGGCCTCGACCTGAGCGCCGACCTCTGCCGCGAGAACCTCACCCGGCTCATGCGCCGCGCGGCCGAGCACGAGATCTTCGTTCGCGTTGACATGGAAGGCTCCGCCTACACCCAGGCGACGATTGATCTGGTGCTGGCGCTGCGCCGCGAATTCGACAACATCGGCACCGTCGTGCAGTCTATGCTCTACCGCACGCCGGAGGATGTCGCACGGCTGATCGAGAGCAAGACGCGCGTTCGCCTGGTCAAAGGCGCGTACCTGGAGCCGCCCAATCTGGCGTATCCCAAGAAGGCCGAGGTGGACTCACACTACGTCGAGTGCATGCACACTCTGCTCGAGTGCGGCGTCTACCCAGCGATCGCCACCCACGACGAGCGCATCGTCGCCGAGGCCTGCCGCTTCGCCGCCGAGAAGGAGATTGATCCGGCGCGCTTCGAGTTCCAGATGCTCTACGGCATCCGGCGCGACCTGCAAACGCGGCTGGCGCGCGACGGGTACAACGTGCGCGTCTACGTGCCCTACGGCACGCAATGGTATCCCTATCTCACCCGCCGCATGGCCGAGCGCCCAGCCAACCTGATGTTCATCGCCGGCAACGTCTTCCGCGGCTGAGCGCCGCTTTCCCGCCGCAGAATCACCCACCGCCGTGTAGCTGCAAGACACTGCCACGCGGCGCGGAGCTTCAGCGTGGGTGGCGCACGCCAATCGCCGAATACATCGAGCCCATGAAGCTGGAGGGGATCATCGCCAGGCGCCGGACCTCGCTCAGGCCCGCCTCGCCGGCGAGATACTGGAACGATTCGAAGTCCACCGGATACGGCACCCAGGGATTGCCGCGACGCGCCTCATACTCGACGATGATCAGTTTGCCGCCCGCGGGCTTGAGGTAGGTGCAGATCCGCTGCAACACCGCCTGCTGTTGATCAAACTTGGTAAAGTGCAGCGCGTTCGCCATCAGGATGCCGTCGAGCGCGGGCAGCCCGATCGGGCGGGAGAAGTCGGTGTGCAGGTAGGTGACGCGCGACTGCGGATAACGCGCGGAGACAGCGCGACGCTGCTTTTCGAGCGCTTTGGCGTCGCGATCTACGGAGTATAGCTCGATCTGCGGGCCGGCAACTTCGAGCAGAGCGAGCGTGAAGATTCCGCTGCCTGAGCCGAGCTCAGCCCACACGCCCCCCGGCACCGGAATGCCCGGCATGATTAGGTCTCGCTCTTTGCTCATCGTGCCCGCCCTCCGTTTCCCTCTGACAGCATTACACCCCATGGTAGAGACAACGCGCAAGGGTTGCGATTTTCCGCGCTGGCCCTGACTCAGGGCCAGCCATAACGTGGCGGACGGCGATAGTAACAATGCGAGCGGTGAATAGGACATAAGTACCAGTTGCGGCCTGAAACGGGGGCACCACCTTGACGCGATCAGGTACATTCCCCTTCGTGTGTTCGGGCACCAGCCGGCCGGTAAGGCTAATGTGCGCCTGAACGTACACAGACGGGATCACACTGGATTTCGTTTACGGTGGCTTCAATTGGGGCCGCCGGCAGTCGCACGAGGGGCCGCTGGGAAGCGCTGCCCCTCGAGGAGGGCTTAACAATCGCGGTATCGCAGCCGCGACGGCTTCCACGTCCAGGCCACGCGCCGGAGGGAAGCCTAAGGAGGTTCCAGACTTGTCTCTCGCAACGCTAACGTCACACTTGCAGCACACACACCGCGCGGCGCGCATCGCCGCCACCCTTGCCGGAGTCCTCGGGGTCGGCATTGTCGCCGGACAGATCGGCGCCACCCCCACCGCACACGCCAGTGCCGCGTTCCACTACTCCTCCGGCTATTCCGTACAGCAGGGCTGGCTCTGCTATGGCTGGAGCAACGGCACCGTCCACTGCACGCACAATTGGTATCGCAGTGGCAGCAGCTACATTTCGCTCAATCCGAGCTGGGTGCCCAACTCTGGCGCCGCAAGCGCAAGCGCATTCGGCGGCGGCCATCTCGCTCCTGCCAACACCTCCAGCAGCAGTCACCTGGGCGCCGCGCCGAGTGGCATCAGCGCATGGGCCAATACGGGTCGCGGAGCCTACGCCATGCGCGACTTCGGTGGTGATGCGTACTCCGGCTTGTTCGGCCAATGCACCTGGTACGCCTGGTACCGCCATCAGGGCGAGCCGCTGATGCAGCTTGGCAACGCGGCTCAGTGGGCCTACAGCGCGTCCGCCCACGGGCTCCGCACCGGCAGCACGCCGGCCGTCGGCGCGACCGCCGTCTTCCAGGGAGGCGTCCAGGGCGCCAGCGGGATTGGCCATGTCGCCCATGTCGAGGCGGTCTATGGCAACGGCTGGTTCCTCGTCAGCGAGATGAATTTCTATGCCAATGGCGGCGGCTGGGGTCGCGTAGATTACCGCTACGTCCACACGGGCGGCGGCGTGAGCTTCATCTACTAGCCTGCTGACGCAGACGTGTGTGGTGCGCTCGCAGCCCTGCGCAGGATGCGCGGCGACGCACACCTTACCGGTCAGCCCCTCGTTCCCGTCCCAACGCTACTGTCTGGCGCCGCGCTCCAGTGTGCGTGGCGCCACGCTCTGCCGCGGCGAGTGCGCTTCTCTGCGCTCGCCGCGGCGCCAACTTCGCGCGTCGCGCTGCTGCTGCTACGGCCGCGTCAAGATCAGCAGCACGCTGACCGCCGCCAGCCCGTTGTTGAGCGCGTGCAGCGCGATGCCCGGCCAGATCGAGCCGAGCCGGTAGCGCATCGCCGCCAGCACCAGGCCGATCACCAGCAGCAGCGCCGCCGAGCCGATATCGCCATGCACCAGCGTGAAAAGCAGCGCCGAGAGCGGCACCGCCAGCCAGACATTCATGCCACGCAGCAGCCCGCCGAAGAGATAGCCGCGGAAGAAGAGCTCTTCGCAGAACGGCGCGACGAATACCGCTCCGATCAACGTTGCCGTCACGGTGATCGGCGCGTAGCGCACCTGATTCTCGAGCGCCTGACCATTGGTCTGCAGCGGCAGGTTGAAGTGCTCTACGAGCAGCCCGTAGATCACGCTGGCCGCCAGTACGATCACGAAGCCCAGCACGACCCAGCCCACGGATGGCCAGAGTGGCGCTTTGCGCAGGCCCAGCGCCCGCAGACCATCGCGTGCCGAGAGGCCCGGCGCCCGGCGCCAGACGGCGAAGTAGAGCGGTGCCAGCACGAACGCGCCTTCGACGATTGCCGTAAATGCCAGTGCGACAAGCCCGCTGATCAAGTCTACGGCCGTCGGCAGACGCGAGAGCTTGCCGCCTGTCGCGCTCGGCAGCAGTTGGAACACCACAATGATCGCCAGCCAGGGGACGATGGTGAGCGTCGCGCCGATCACCGTCTGTCGCAGCGACCAGGGCACGCGCCCCACCTGCCCGTAGTGCGCCGCCTCGGCTGGATTCGGTGACCATCCCTGCCCAGCCTGCGCCTGCGGCTGCGGTGGATAGCCCGGGTAGGCCGGATACTGGGGATAGACGGGGTAGCCAGGGGCAGGAGGGTAGCCAGGAGAGGCGCCGGGTGCCGGCACAGGTGGCTCCGATTGGGGCGGATAGATTGGCGGCGGTGTATTCGAGCCGGACATAGCGTGCAAACCTCGACTTCTATTCTTCGAAACGGGCGGACCGTTGAGGGTACACCGGGCTGGTCCGCCATCCAAACGATAGCGCACGGCATGGGCCACGGGCATGCGCGCTGCGCTGGATCGCACGGTGTGGCTCGACCGTCCGCTCTTCGGCTTTACAAACGGGCCGGCCCATGGGGTGTAACCCAGCGCGTCTCACGCGGTTACGGTACGTCGAGTGGGGCGAGCGGCTCCGGCGGCGTTCGCAGCCTACGGGCGGGCGTCTTGAGAGCCATCACTGCCGCCGCACTCACCGCGATAGCACATGGCGCCAGCACACCCGGCCAGCCGAAGCGCTCCCAGCCGTAGCCCGGAATGAACGAGCCAAGCCCTCCGCCGAGGTAGAAGCCGAGCGTATAGAGCGAGAGGGCCGTGGCCCGCGCGTGCGCGCCCAGCGGATTGGCGCTGTCGCTGACCGAGGCGTTGGCCACCACATGCGCCGAAAGGCTGCCGACGCAGACCATCCCCAGCGCGGCTATCGCCAGTGGCAGCGAGCTGACCAGGCTCAGCGCGAGGCCCAGCGTTGACACCACCAGCCCGCCCCAGATCGCCGGACGCCGCCCGATGCGATCCGAGAGCTGTCCGGCGAGGGGCGAGGCGACCGCGCCCAGCACATAGACCAGGTACACCAGACTGGTCACGCTCGCCGCCAGGTTGAACGGCGCATTCTCCAGCCGGTAGGGTGTGTAGGTGAAGACTGTCAGGAAGGGGAAGAAGACCGTCCCGCCGATCAGCGGCGCCCACCACAGCCGGCGGGCGACATCTCTGAAGGCCACCGGCTGCTCCCGCGTGGCGGCGGCGCCTTCTCCCGGGCGCGCGTTCACCAAGTGACTGGAGGGCGTCCGCAGGCCGGTAGCGGGCATCCGCAAGGCGCCCCTACGCATATCGGCGTCTGGCTGCTGGGTCGTAGGGGCGTGCTGCACACGCCCTGCCAATTGCGCACGCCCTCGCTGGTCAGTGAGGACCCCCTCCCCACGCGGCATCCCAACCGCCAGCACGACCATCCCCGCCGTCGCGGCGAACGCTACCAGCAGCAGCCCGCCGCGCCAGCCGATCGCCAGCACCGAGAGGCCAACGCCGAGCCGCCCCAGCAGGCCGCCGATTGTATTGGCCGAGATGTAGAAGCCGCTGACGCGCCCACGCCAACTTGCCGGCAGTTCGTTGTGCAGGTAGGCCAGCCCTGCCACGGTGATTCCTGGCACCACCAACCCTTGCGCCGCCCGCAGCCCCACCAGCAGCCAGAACGCGGGCGCCGCCGCGACCAGATAGCAGAGCACCGTCAGCGCCGCACTGCACACCAGCATCACGCGCCGGCTGCCGAAGCGATCCGCGAGCCGCCCGGCACCAAGCGAGGCGAACGCCAGCCCGAACGTCACGCTCAGCAGCGTCAGCCCGGCCTGCGCCGCACCCACGTTGAACTCAGCCCCGATCTGCGGCAGCACTGGCTGGGTGGCGTACATCGCGGTGAAAGCGACCGAGGCGCCGATGTTCGTCGCCACGAAGCCCGCCAGCCGCTTGCCGCCTATCCGGCTCTCTGCTGGCCCCTCCGCCCGGACGCCGGCCCCCGCCGCACCCGGCTGCCTGCCTCGCTCAGCGTCTGCGGTCGTCCCCGCTCCTGTCGCATCGCCAGCACCGTCTCTCGGCTCCCGCTGGCCGCCGGTTCCCGGTGGCACTCCCGCCTTGGACGTCACGCTTGCCTCGATTCCTGTCGCCACCTATCCCCGCGCCAGGCCAGGCAGGCCCCGCCCCAAGATAGCTCGTCGGAGCATGGTGCGCACGCCCCACGCTGCGCACCGCTCGCAGGGACGTCCGGTGGCCGCCCGGCCCGTGCGGAGCGGGTGCCCGGCGGCGAGAGACCATGGGGCGAGGACCCTACGCCCCCAGGTACGCCTGGCGCACCGCCTCGCTGCCCAGCAGCTCGCGCCCTGTGCCGCTCAGCACGATGCGCCCGTTCTCGATCACGTAGCCCCGGTCGGCGCGCTCCAGCGCGATCTGCACATCCTGCTCGACCAGCAAGAAGCTCAGCCCCTCTGTGCGGTGGATGGTGTCCACGGCTTCCAGCAGGTCGTCCACAAGGTTCGGGGCCAGCCCCAGCGACAGCTCATCCACCAGCAGCGCCAGCGGCCGTGCCATCAGTCCGCGACCGATGGCCACCATCTGCTGCTCGCCACCAGAGAGCGAGCCAGCCACCTGCGTGCGCCGCTCGCGCAGCTTGGGCAGCAGCGTGTAGACCCGCTCCAGATCGGTATCAATCGCCTGTCGCGAGCCGGCACGGCGCGTGTAGGCACCCAGGCGCAGGTTTTCTTCGACCGAAAGCCCCGCGAAGAGGCGGCGACCCTGTGGCACCTGAGCCAGTCCCATCTTCACCGTGCGCTCGGCGCTCGTGCGGGTGATGTCGCGGCCGGCAAATGTGATGGCGCCGCTCCAGGCCGGCAGCAGGCCCGAGAGCGCCGAGAGCAGCGTGGATTTGCCAGCGCCGTTGGCGCCCACCAACGCCACCACTTCGCCGCGGCCCAGCTCCAGCGAGACGCCCCACAGCACCTGCGTGTCGCCGTAGCCAGTGCTCAGGTCGCGCACGGCCAGCAGCGGCTGAGCTGACGTCGGAGCGGGTGTGGCGTCGCCCGCGGCACTCATATGATCTCTCCTTCCAGCTCCTTCAACGTCTGTGCGCTCTGCTGACCGCGGGCGTAGCGCTCGCCCAGATACGCCTCGATCACGCGCGGGTCGGAGAGGACGGCATTCGGCAGGTCTTCGGCAATCTTGCGGCCGTGGTGCAGCACGAGGATGCGGTCCGAGACGCCCTTGATGGCCTTCATGATGTGCTCGACCACCAGCACCGTCACGCCCGAGCGGTTGATCTCGCGGATGAGCGCCACAGCCTCCTCGATCTCGGTGGAGGTCAGCCCCGCCATCACCTCGTCCAGCAGCAGCAGCCGCGGACTGGTCGCCAGCGCACGGGCCATCTCCAGCCGCTTGCGGTCCGCCACGGTCAGCTGGTCGCCTTTGTTCTGCGCCTTGTGGATCAGATGGACGCGTGTGAGCACCTCATCGGCCACGCGCACGGCCGCCGCCCGGCTCAGCCCGCGACGGCCAAACAGCGCCCCCACCACCACGTTCTCTCGCACGTCCAGCCCGACGAACGGCTGCGTGATCTGGAACGTGCGGGCGATGCCAGCGTGGGCCCGCTGATGGGGCGCGAGGCCTCCGATGTCGCGGCCGTCGTAACGAATCGTGCCGGTGGTCGGGGTGATAGCTCCGCCGATCAGGCCGATCAGCGTGGACTTCCCGGCGCCGTTGGGGCCGATGATGCCCAGCACCTCACCCTGCCTCACGTGGAAGCTGAGCGCGTCCACCGCTGGCAGACCACCGAAGCGCTTGGTGACGTTGGTCAGCTCGAGCAGTGCCGGCTGGGTATCAGACACCGTTGGCGGCGATGAAGCGTCGGACACGGCGCATCCCCCTTCGTAGCTGCGCGGACCAGCTCAGGCGCTCGCCCGTGCCGGAGGCGCCTGGCACCAATTCCTGCACCAGCCGGATCAGCCCCTGCGGCAGGAAGAGCGTCACCAGCACGATCAAGAGGCCCAGCAGCGGCCCGTGGATCTGTGTGGCCGAGAGGGTCGTCTGCAGATCCAGCCATTCGATGATGATCGCGCCCAGCACCGGCCCGACGATTGTGCCGGCTCCGCCCAGGAACGTCATCAGCACCATCGCCACCGAGATGTTCACGTCGAACGCGCCGCCCTCGCCGCCCGGCTCGAAGCCCAGCGACCAGTACGCCCACAGCCCGCCCGCGATGGCCGTCGGCAGCGCACTCAGCACGAACGCGCCTACCTTATACCAATACGTCGCGATTCCCAGCGACTCGGCCGCCTCCTCATTCTCGCGGATGGCGACCAGCGCGTAGCCGAAACGCGAACGCGTCAGGAGTGTGGTGCCCAGCAGCGTGAGCACCGCCAGCCCCAGGAAGGCGTAGAAGAAGAGCGTGAAGACGCCCAGGCCGCCACCCGGCGGCGTCAGCGAGACCTCGCCGCCCGGCCCGCCAATGTCTTTGGCGGCGATAAACTCGCCCAGTGCCTCGGCGATGCCGAGGGTAGCAATCGCGAAGTAGTGGCCGCGCAGCCGCAGCACCGGCAGCCCCAGCAGGAACGCGAAGAGACCCGCCGCGACAAACCCAGCCGCTACCCCTAGCAAGAACGGCTTACCGTTGAGCAGGAAGATGCCGACAGAGTACGCTCCGATGCCGAAGAAGACGACGTTGCCAAAGGCCGCATAGCCCACAAAGCCACCGATGAAGTTCCAGCCCTGCGCCAGCACGATGTACATGACGATCAGCGTCCACATGCGCAGCACGCCAAAGTCGCCGGCCAGCGGCGCCAGAATGCCGATCAAGGCCAGGATGCCCAGGCCGACCAGTGTGGACCACAGCCACCCGCGGCTCTCGCGCGGAGCGGGGACGGGCGCGCCGACCACCACCTGGCCACGCACCTCTGCTTCGGATGCCATGCCCGCCCTCCCCTCTTACGAGTAATAGGCCTTGCCGAGGATACCGTTGGGCCGCAGAATCAGCACCAGCACCAGCACGGCGAACGCGACCGCGATCTCCAGGCTGACGCCGATGCCGGGGATATACGCCGCGACCGTCTCAGCCAGCGAGAAGACGAACCCACCGGCCAGCGCGCCGTACGGCGTGCCAAGTCCCCCTAGTGCGACGATCACGAAGGCATAGAGCGTGTACTTGCCGCTATCCACCGGCTGGAACTGAAGCGTCATCGCCAGCATCGCTCCCGCCGCCCCCGCCAGTGCTGCGCCCAGCGCGAAGGTCAGCGCGTAGGTGCGGCGCACGCTGATGCCCATCAGCCGGGCGGCATCGCTATCCATGCCGGTTGCCAGGATCGCGTTGCCCGTGCGCGTCCGCGTGAGGAACTGCGCCAGTGCCACCGTCAGCCCCACCGCGACCAGCGCCACGGCCACGTTGACGAATGGGATGCGCGTCTCGCCAATCGTCACGGCGACGTTGGCGTACGGGACATTGATCGAGCGGATATTGCCGGTGAAGAAGAGCTGAACCAGGTTGGTAATCAGCAGATCTAGGCCGAAGGTCAGCATGAACGTCACCAACAGCGGCCCGCGGATCACCCGGTTGATGATCAGGTACTGGATCACCCAGCCCACGGCGAAAAGGACGATCATCGTGAGGAAGATAGCGACGAAGGGGTCAATGTGCACCTGGGTAAAGAGCCAGTACGACACATAGGCGCCCACGATCAACAGCGCGCCGTGCGCCAGGTTGACGATGTTCATGATGCCCCAGACGAGCGAAAAGCCCACCCCCAGCGCCGCATAGAAGCAGCCGACGAGCAGGAAGTTCACCACGATCTGGCCAACGGCCACCGAGGCGAGTGCCATGGCGTGACCTCCTCCCATCACAGAGTGTGCGATGCCCCTCTCCGCATGGCGGAGAGCAGCGTGGATTCCCGATCTTCGCGCGCCAGAGCCGTGCCGCGCCTTGCCTTGCCTTGCCTAGCCTCGCTACCCCCTCCCCTGTGCGGGGGGAGGGGGCAGTGAGAGAGGGTCGAGACTACCGGCTGCCGAACGGCGGCGTCGGATACATGAACTGCGCGTTGGCCACGCTGGCCGGGAAGACCGTCTGCACCTGGCCGTTTTGGATCTGGATCGTCACCATCGGCTTGGTGACGTTGGCGCCGGTCGAGTCGAACTTGATTGGCCCGTAGAAGGTCTGGATATCCAGGCCCGCCAGGGCATCGCGGACCTGCTTCGGATCAATCGAGCCAGCCTTCTGCAGCGCGTACTGGAATGCCAGGCCGACCGCCGTAGACTCCGCGGCCTGGTACGACGGCTCGACGTTGTACTTCGCCTTGTAGGCCGCCTCGTAAGCGGCCGGCGTGCTCCAGAAGTCCGTGCCCTGGTACTTGAGCTGCGGCGTCCACTGTGAGCTGCCGATCACGTAGTTGGCGTCGCCGCCCAGTGTGGTGGCGAAGTCGGGCAGTGCGGGCCCGACGGTGAAGGCATAGAGCTTGGCGTTGATGCCGAGCTGCTTGGCCTGCTTCATCGTCACGACCGCCTCGTTCTCGTGGCCTGAGCCGAGGATCATGTCGGGCGGCCCACCGTTGACGATGGTCTTGAGCGGCGTCAGCACGTTGGTGAGATCAGGCGCGTTGGCCGGATACTCCGTGTAGGCGACGATGTTCATGCCGGCGGTCTGCGCGAAGTCGTGCGCCGCCTGTGCCACTTCCACCGAGAACGAGTCGTTAGCGTAGATGATGGCGATGGTCTTGGGTGGCGTAGGCTGCGCCAGCGCCGCCTGCACCATGGTCTTGGCGTACTCAGAGGCGGGGCTCAGCACCCCAAAGATGTACTGATTGCCCTTGGCGAAGATGGCGTGCGCCGCGCCGTTGCCTTCCACCATCGGGATCTGGAACTGCGCCGCGATGGTCTCGTCTTGTAGCGTCGCCGCCGTGCCGTACGGGCCGAAGAGGAAATTGACCTTGTCGGTCGAGACGAGCGTCTGCGTAAGCTGGGCGCTCTTGGTCGCGCTGCTGCCGTCGTCGTAGTGCTTCAGCGCCACCTTGTACGTCTTGTCGCCCACCTTCAGGCCGCCGTGCTGGTTGACGGTATCTACCCACAATTGGTAACCGTTCAGCGTGTCGGTGCCTTCGTGTGAGAGGCTGCCCGTCAGCGAGATCGGAGCGCCGAAGGTGATGGTGTCCGAGCCGCCGCCGCCGGTACTGCCGCAGCCGGCGAGGCCCGCCAGCGCAAGCGCCAGCAGCGCGCAGAGTGGCACCGCTACTGCCCGCGCGCCCCATCTGGCGCCCGGACGTCGCCGCCCCTCATCTCGCCGTGCCGCCCCGCCCGACCGATGATTGCCGAGAGATCGCATGCGACACCTCTTCCGTTGTCGTGGCGTGCCCAGGTGTGCGGCCTCGACCGCCGAGCGGCGTCCTTCCGTCCCAGCGCCCGGCTGCCGTCGAGCCAGGGGCACTCGTCCGCCCCAGCGAACACGCGCGTCCGCGAGGCAATAGCGTTTGCCTGTGTACATGGTATCACGCTTGTCACGGCACGAGACAAGACTTTGGCGTGCATCGCCTCAGCCATTGTGCGCAGTGCCGTTGCCGCGGAAGAGCGGTTGTCGCAATGGTACACTATAGCCGCGTGCACTTCCATGGCTAGCGCATGCGAGCGTATGCCAAGAGGGCCGGGCGCACGCTCAGACGACAAGGGGATGGGACGCATGGTGCTGGAGATCGCCGAATACACCGCCGCGCCAGGCAAGGCCGAGGAGCTGCAAGCGGGACTGGCCCGCGCGCGCGAGATCATCCGTGGAGCCCAGGGCTGCCGCGCGATTGCACTGCGCCGCTGCGTCGAGGAGCCGGAGCGCTTCATCTTCACCATCGAGTGGGAAACCATCGAGGACCACACGGTGACGTTTCGCGGTGGTCCGCTCTTCCCGCAGTACCGCGCGCAGATCGCTGGTCTCGTCGAAGGCGCGATCGTCGCTCGCCACTACCAGACCGTCGAGGGCTAATCGCCAGCGCTGCCGGCACGCCACGGCCGCTGGACGCTCCCAGCCCGCGCATGCTACACTGCCGCCAGCAGAAGCGGTGACTGACAGTCAGCGTGGGCGGCTTTCTGGTGCGCCGCCCCTGATGCGACGTGCGAGGAGGCAGGGCATGGCGGTTGACACGGCGACGCTGCTCACGAGGCCGGCTGTCGAGCTGGCGGCGATGATCCGGCGTGGTGAGGTCACGGCGCGCGCACTGACCGAGGCGGCGCTTGGCATGATCGAGGCCCGGCGCGACCTCAATGCGTTCACCTATGTTGATGCCGAGGCCGCACTCGCCGCCGCTGACGCCATCGGGCCGGGCGACCCGCGCCCCTTCGCGGGCGTGCCGATCGCGATCAAAGAGCTGCATGCCGCTGTGGGTCAGCCGCTGACGATGGCCTCCGATATCTACGGCGACTATCGCGCCCCCTACGACGCATACGCCGTCCGCCGGCTGCGCGACGCCGGGTTCGTTTTTGTCGGCCGCACCAACGCGCCCGAGCTGGGCATTGTCTGCACCACCGAGTCGCGCCGCTTCGGTCCCGCGCGCAATCCCTGGAATCCCAAGCACACCACCGGCGGCTCGTCGGGCGGGGCGGCGGCCGCGGTTGCATCTGGCATCTTGCCGGTCGCCCACGCCAGCGACGGCGGCGGCTCGATCCGTATCCCCGCGGCGTGCTGTGGGCTGGTCGGTCTCAAGGCCAGCCGTGGACGCATCTCGTCTGGTCCCGATGCCGGCGACAACTTCTTCTCGACGCAGGGCGCGCTGACCCGCACCATCGCCGACTGTGGCGCGCTGCTGGACGTGATGGCCGGCTACGAGGTCGGCGACACCACCTGGGCGCCGCCGCCCGCCGAGCCCTACGCCGTGGCCGCCGCGCGCCCGCCGCAGACGCTGCGCGTCGCCGTCACCACCGTCTCGCCGCTCGGCACGCCGGTGGACCCAATCTGCGCGCAGGCCGCGCTGGACGCCGGCAAGCTGCTCGCCTCGCTCGGCCACAACGTCGAAGAGCTGACGCCGCCGGTCTGGCAGGCGAACGCGCTCGAACCGGCGTTCACCGCGTTGTGGGGCGCGGGCGTCGCCACGGGCGTGCGCTATGGCGCCTCGCTCACCGGCCGCGCGCCCGACCCCGCGCTGGTCGAGCCGCTGACCTGGGCGTTCTACGAGCAGGGCATGGCGAAGAGCGCCGCCGAGCTGCTGGAGGCGCTGGCACAGCTTCAGGCCTTCGCGCGCAACTTCATCGCCTTCTTCAACACCTACGACATCCTGCTCACGCCGATGCTCGCCCACCGGCCGGTTCCGCTGGGCATGATTAACACCTCCGGCCCCGATCCGCGCGCCGAATTTCTCAAGGTCGAGGTCTTCACGCCCTTCTCGGCGCTCGCGAATGTTACCGGCCAGCCGGCCATCTCGCTGCCGCTCTACCAGGGCGCCGATGGCCTGCCGATGGGCGTCCAGCTCATCGCGGGGCCGCTGCGTGAAGATCTGCTGCTGGCGTTGGGGGCGCAGCTCGAGCAGGCGCTGCCCTGGGCCGGCCGCACCCCGCCTCGCGCCTGATTGACGCAGCGCCCGCTTCTGCCTATACTGGGGGCCACGCCGCGCACAACCCTGCCTTGGCGCGGCGCGTAGCACTTCATACATCTTGAAGCGCCCGGCGCTCGCTCTTGTGTGCGGCGGGCGCCGAAGTCCTCCGTCGGGCGCACGGCATGCCGTTGCTGCCGTGCGATCCTGCCGGCCCACTCCCGCTGTTTCCCCGAAGGGAGCCTCCGCCATGACGACCCCCGACGGCGCGCCGCCGCAGCAGCCCACACAGCCACCATCCAGCACCCCAATTCAGCAGCCCACCACCCTCCCGGCGACCACGGCGCCCACGATCTCACCTGCCCAGCTCGCCGAGGCTGTGCGGGCCGTCGAGCGCGAGAAGTCCAAGCGCCAGTTTGGTCGCCGCGCGCTGCTGGGTGTCGCCGGGCTGGGTCTCTGCTGCGGGGCGGCCGCCGCTGCCCCCATCGCCGTCCAGAAGATCGGCCTCTATACGCAGCAGCAGCTCGACGACGCGCTCCAGGCTGGCATTCAGCAGGGGCGCCAGGCGGTGCTGGCCGAGCTGCGCAATCTCGAAGGCCTTGCCATTGAAGACGCCATCATCGTGGCGGATCTCACGCGGCGCGGCGTCACGTTCTACGTCAAGCCGCTCGCCGATCTGGTCTCGACGCTGGCCGGCGACGCGCTGGCCGGCCTCGCCAATGTCGTCTCCTTCGCCCGCGACCATACGCCCGACGCCAATATCCTGGGTCTTGACGTCCACAGCTCGCTTACCGCGCTGGCAAACGTGCTCAATCAATGGCACGAGGCGGTCGCCGGCGATCCACTGGGCAAGTATCTCGTGACCGACGTCACGGCCGCCGAGGCGTATCTCAAGGCACTGCAGCAGAAGATCAACGGCCAGGACACCGGCACCCCGCAGCCGACCGCCACAGAGCAGGCGCCGGGGGGATGAGCGGCGCCGTCCGCCAGCCGCCAGGTGGTATACTGAAGCGTCCCTGATTCCTGCCGTGCGCTGCGCGAGCGGGGCATCTTCGTACGCGTACACGCAGCCCATTGCCGTTCACACGGTGGTCGCTGAGAATGAGGCAGTGGCGATGCGCGCATTGCCCGCTCGGCGTTTGTGCAGCCGGTTCCCTTCCTAATCCCAACGCAACAATTGAGGCCCTCCCCCATGCCAGACTTCCAGGTTGTCGCGCCCTTCGAGCCGACCGGCGATCAGCCCCAGGCCATCGAACAGCTTGTGAGCAGCCTCGATTCGGGGACCAAGTATCAGACGCTGCTGGGCGTTACCGGCAGCGGCAAGACCTACACCATCGCCCACGCCATCGCGCGGCTGGGCCGGCCCACGCTGGTGCTAGCGCCCAACAAGACCCTTGCCGCTCAGCTGTACGCCGAGTACAAGGAGTTCTTTCCTGAGAACGCCGTCGAGTACTTCGTCAGCTACTACGACTACTACCAGCCCGAGGCCTACATCCCGCGCACCGATACCTACGTCGAGAAGGACAGCCAGATCAACGAGGAGATCGAGAAGCTGCGGCTTTCGGCCACGCGCAGCCTCTTCGAGCGGCGCGACGTGGTGATCGTCGCCTCGGTCTCGTGCATCTACGGCCTGGGCTCGCCCGAAGAGTATGGCGAGGTCGTCCTGACGCTCAAGACTGGCGAGACGCGCCGCCGCGATCACGTCCTGCGCCACCTCACCAACATCCAGTACGAGCGCAACGACCAGAACTTCACGCGTGGCAAGTTCCGCGTGCGCGGCGACACGCTCGAGATTTACCCCTCTTATGAGGATCTGGCGGTGCGCGTCGAGTTCTTCGGCGACGAGATCGAGCGCATGGTCGAGATTGATCCGCTGACCGGCGAGATCCTCGGCACGCGCGCCCGCCTGGACATCTACCCCGCCAAGCACTGGGTGACGACGCAGGAGCGCCTCAATCAGGCCATTGTCAAGATCAAGGATGAGCTGGCTTGCCGGCTGCAAGAGCTGGAGGCCGAGGGCAAGCTGCTGGAGGCGGCGCGGCTGCGCCAGCGCACCAACTTCGACATCGAGATGCTCAGCGAGACGGGGTTGTGCTCCGGCATCGAGAACTACTCGCGCCACCTGGCCGGCCGCGAGGCGGGCGAGCAGCCCTGGACGCTGCTGGACTACATGCCCGACGACTTCCTGCTGGTGGTGGACGAGAGCCACATCGCGCTGCCGCAGGTGCGCGGCATGTTCAACGGCGACCGCTCGCGCAAGCAGGTGCTGGTGGACTACGGCTTCCGCCTGCCCTCCGCGCTGGACAACCGCCCGCTGACGTTTTCGGAGTTCGAGGATCATCTGCATCAGGCGGTCTTTGTCTCCGCCACCCCCGGCCCCTACGAGTTCCAGCACAGCGCGACGGTGGTCGAGCAGCTCATCCGCCCGACCGGCCTGATTGATCCCGACATCTCGGTGCGGCCGACGGAAGGACAAATAGACGACCTGCTGGCCGAGGTGCGCGAGCGCGTGGCGAAGGGTCAGCGCTGCCTGATCACCACGCTCACCAAGAAGATGTCCGAGGACCTCGCCGATTACCTGCAGGAGATGGGCGTCAAGGTCCACTACCTGCACTCCGAGATCGACACGCTCGAACGGGTCGAGATTCTGCGCGACCTGCGGCTGGGCGTTTACGATGTGGTGGTAGGCATCAACCTGCTGCGCGAGGGGCTCGATCTGCCAGAGGTGTCGCTGGTGGCCATCCTCGACGCCGACAAGGAAGGCTTCTTGCGCTCCGAGGGCTCGTTGATTCAGACCATCGGCCGTGCGGCCCGCCACGTTGAAGGCTCCGTTATCATGTACGCCGACAGGGTGACCGACTCGATGCGCCGCGCGATCGGCGAGACTAACCGCCGCCGCGGTGTCCAGCGCGCCTACAACGAGCAGCATGGCATCACGCCGGTGGGCATCAAGAAAGAGGTCCGTGCGCTCTCCGACCGCATCCGCGCGGCGGATGGGACCGAGGCAGGCGCGGGCGGCGCGGTCGCCATCGCCGCGATGCCCAAAGACGAGGCGATGCGTCTCGTCAAGGATCTGGAGTCGCAGATGCGCCGGGCGGCCAAGGAGCTAGAGTTCGAGAAGGCGGCGGCGCTGCGCGACCAGATCGTCGAGCTGCGCCGCGCTGTGCTGGAGTAGCGCGGAGTAGACGAGGAGTGTATGGACGAGGCCGCCACCTACGACGCGTATCTGGAGGTGTTGCCGAACGGCGAGACGCTCGCCCAGGTTCTCGATCTGCCGGGCTGCTTTGCCTACGGCGCGAGCTCAGACATCGCAACC
>DASUBU010000243.1:0-11038 GCA_035763125.1 Ktedonobacterales bacterium | reverse complement strand
CTGCTTCATCTTGGTGACTTGCGCCACAAACGATGTATCCGTCACCTCGTACGTTGCCTGGGCGACATCGCTCAAATTGCTGTAGCAGCCCAGTGACTCGGTATAGCCGGCAAGACCATCCTTCCCATAGGCGTCGTTCTGGTAGATGATGCCCAGTTTGGGATTCGTCACGCCCAACTGAGCGGCTGCCTTGATCGCGAACTCGAGGCCGTTCTCGACCTGCAAGCGATAGGGCGTGCCGATCAGAATCATGTACTGCTGGCGGGCCAGGAGCGAGTCCAGGGTGGCGGCGGAGACGAGCATCTTGTCGCGCTCGGAGAGGCTTACGATAGCCTGCGTCGTCGGCGAGCCGAGGCTCTCTGCCAGCATCAGCACCTGATTGTGGATCTCGTTATACACCTGAACCTGGGTCTGCGTGCTGTATTGCGAGTCCTTCTCGATCAGGTTGATCTTGAAGCCATTAATGCCGCCGCCGTCGTTGACCGCCTTGAAGTAGGTCTCGATGCCCTTGGTTAACGGAATGCCAATCGGCGCCGCAACCGGGCCGGAGAGCGGCGTCAGGATGCCAAGATTGATGACTTTCTTGTCGAGGTCTACCCCAGGTCCCGCCTTGATTCCTCCTCCTCCGGACGTGCCACAGGCCGAGAAGAACGTGCCGATGACCGCGAGCACGATGAGCAGACTCAACGCATGAGTGCGTGCCCGACGTGTCAGGTGAGTTGCCATAGGATTCCCCCTTGATGACAGATGGACGGTGACGGATGCTCGATGGGTCGAAAACCACTCGCGCGTGGCGCCCCAGCAGGGCGTCACTGGTCGGGCAGTTGTGAAACGCCAGTTTGCCGTGCCAGGTCCATACGTTCGACTTCGAGCGGGGTCTCGTGCTCCGAGGAGGCCATTGCCGCGGCCGTCTCACCTCCTTTGCGTCGCGCATCAAAGCGCTGAGATGCCGTGCGGAGTCGGCGGATCAGGCCGACTAGGCCCGCTGGCTCGAACAGCAGAAAGACGATAATGAGCAACCCGTAGAAGATGGCGCTCAGATCGCCGCCGGAGACCCCTGTCGAGCTGGCGCTCTGCGGCAGGAGCGAGAAGGTATTGAGCGCGACGGGCACCGCGAAGACGAAGGCCGCGCCCAGGATGGAACCCCAGACGCTGGCAACTCCACCGATCAAGATGGCGGCGATGAGCTGAATGGAGAGCAGCAGATTCCAGGTAGTGGGCGTGGCGATGCCCGTAAGAGAGGCATAGAGCGCGCCCGCGATACCCGCCAGGAAGGAGGAGAGGATGAACGCGCCCATCTTCGCCTCGAACAAGTTGACGCCCATGATGGAGGCCGCGACCTCGTTATCCCGCACCGCCTGCCACGCACGCCCAGTGCGCGTGCGCGCCACATTGCCGACGAATAGCGCCGCGAGCGCCAGTAATGGCAGCAGGAGCAGGAAGAACCACTGGTTCGTGGTGAACTCCAGGCCAAGTATCGGTACCGGGCTGGCGAAGGTAAAGTCGCCGAAGCCAGGCGTTGGGAAGTTGTAGCGGCCCTGCGTGCCACCGGTGATGGATTGCAGATTGATGAACAGGTACTGGCCGATGAAGATCAGCGCCAGCGTGACGATCGCCAGGTAAAAGCCCTTGAGGCGCAGCGCCGTTGGGCCGATGAGCGCGCCAATTAGCGCCGCCGCAATGCCAGATGCGGGCAGCCAGATCAGAAACGAGAGGCCCAGGCCGGACGGGTCGCCAGGGAACAGCGGCTTGCCGCCACCAAGCCAGCCTGCGGTGTAGGCGCCAACGCCCATGAAGAAGGCGATGCCCAGGGAGATCTGCCCCGCGTAGCCGGAGAGCACGTTCAGGCCAAGCGCCGCGATCGCCATCACCATCGTGAAATTGAGCACCGAGACCCAGCCATCCCCGCCAAAGAGGAAGATCACCCCCAGCACAATCAGTCCGCCAAGTAGCAAGCCACGATTGCGCGATGAGCGAAATAGCCCGCTGTGTGCCGGCATGGACGCCGGAGCCGGAGAGGCAACAGGTGTGGGCGTGCTCATATCCGCTCCACCTTTCGCTTGCCGAAGAGCCCATACGGACGAATCAGCAGAACCACGATCATGACGAGGTAGGGCGCGATGAGGTGGAAGTTGGTGCCGAGGAAGCCGCTCGACTCGTATCCCTGCGTGAGCATATAGACGAGTCCGATAGTGATGCCGCCCACCACGGCACCAAGGATCGAGTCGAGTCCGCCGAGAATGATGGCAGGAAACGCCGCCAGCGCACTCTGGCCTAATCCCACGTCGAAGAGCGCGTTGTTCGAGCTCGCGGAGAGGAAGACGCCGCCGATGGTCGCGATGGCTCCCGCGATGCCCCAGGCGAGCGCGTACACGGTGCGGATGTTGATCCCCATCGCCAGCGCCGCCTCCTGATCAATCGCCGTGGCGCGCATCGCCAGGCCGTAGCGTGTGAAGCGCAGGAAGGCGTACAGGGCGGCGCAGACCAGGGCGGTGACGATCATGCTCGCGATGGCGTTGAGGCCGAACTTTACCTCGCCGACGGTGATGGCGTTCAACGAGTCGAACGGCGCTGGCGCGGCTGGAGGTGTCCCACCCACTAAGATCGTGACCACAGTCAGCAGCAGCACGTCGAGGCCGATGGTCACCATGATGATGGTAAACGGTGGGCGTCCGATCATACGTTGGAGCACAATCCGCTCGAACACCACACCGATAACTGCGGTGGCGGCAATGCCGATCAAGAGCGCCAGGATGAATCCCACCCGCCAGGAGAACATAGCGACCGCGACGATGAACGTCCCGACCAGCAGGAACTCGCCCTGCGCGAAGTTGATGACCTCGCTGGCCTTGTAGATGATGGTGAACCCCAGCGCGATCAATGCGTAGCCGCAGCCCAGCGCAAGACCAGAGAATATCAGCTGGATGAATGTCGTCACTGCCACTCCTCCTCGCCGCGCCTCGGCGCACGGCGGACGCCACGCCGCACGCTCAGCCGTTCGTCTCTACCCCCACCGCACCGGCCGCGGGTGGTTTGTCGGCGATCTCCTCGCCCAGATAAGCTTTGATGACCTCTGGATTTGCCTGGATATCGGCGGGCACGCCCTCCGCGATAGCCCGACCGAAGTCGAGCACGAGCACCCGGTCTGCGATGCCCATCACCATCGCCATATCGTGCTCGACCAAAATCTGCGTGATGCCGAGCTGCTCTTTGATATCCAGCAGCACGGCCGCCAGGTCTTGCGACTCCTCCAGGCTCATGCCGGCCACCGGCTCATCCAGCAGCAGCAGCCGCGGCCGCGGCGCCAGTGCGCGCGCCAGATCGGCGCGCTTTTGTAGGCCGAACGGCAGGCTGCCCAGCGGATGATCGCGATAACGCTCCAGCCCAAGCAGGGCCATCAGGCGCTGGCAATAGTCGCGGTTCTCGCGCTCCTCGGCGCGTGCCGGCCCCAGGTAGATGCCACCGAGCAGCACACCGCTGCGCATGCGGCTGTGGCGGCCCAGCAGCAGATAGTCGAGCACCGTCGTGTGTGGGAATTGCCCTAGATTCTGGAAGGTCCGCGCGATGCTGGCGCCGGCTATCTGATGCGGCTTGAGGCGCAACAGATCTCGCCCGTCGTAGCTCACACTGCCCGCAACCGGCTGGTACACCCGCGATAGCACGTTGAAGAGCGACGTCTTGCCGGCGCCGTTGGGGCCGATCACCGCGAAGAGCTCGCCCGGCCGCACGGCGAACGACACATCGGCCAGCGCGGTGACGCCCGCGAAGCGCACCGTGATGCCCCGCACGGTCAACAGTGGCTCGCCGGACGACGCGCCGGACCGATCGGCGCTGGCAGCGGAGATCGCGCTCATAAGGACCACTCCCTCGCCGGGCGCTTCTGCCGCAGGGCGGCGAAGTTGGCGTGCTCGCCCTCTTCGTGCAGGCCGAGATAGAAGGTCCGCACCGTCTCGTCGCGCAACAGGTCGGCAGCCGGCTTATCCAGCACCACGCGCCCCGTCTCCAGCACGTAGCCGTGGGTGGCGTGGGCCAGGGCCATCTGCGCATTCTGCTCCACCAGCAAGACGGCCGTCCCACCGGCGCTGATCTCCGCGATGATCGCGCCAATCTGCTGGACCATCACCGGCGACAGCCCCAGCGACGGCTCGTCGAGCAGCAGCAGGCGGGGGCTGGCCATCAGCGCGCGGCCAATCGCCACCATCTGCTGCTCGCCACCCGAGAGGTAGCCGGCGGGGCTGCTCCGCCGGCCGCGAAGCGCGGGGAAGAGCTCCATCACGCGGTCGTAGGCGCGCCGCTGGGCAGCGGTATCGCGCGAGGCGAGCGCGCCCGTGCGCAGATTCTCGTCCACGCTCAGCTCCGCGAAGAGGCGGCGCCCCTCCAGCACCTGCGCGATGCCCAGCCGGACGATCTGCGTGGCGTCCAGCGCGGTGATTGGCCGGCCGTCGAAGAGCACAGCGCCACGGGCCACACGGCCGCCGTGGATGGGCAGCAGCCCCGAGATAGCACGCAAGATGGTCGTCTTGCCGGCGCCGTTGGCGCCCAGTAGCGCCACCACGCCACGGTCGGGCACCTCCAGTGAGACGCCGCGCACGGCCTGGATGACCCCCTGATAGCTGACCGCAAGCTCCTGGACCGCCAGCATGTCAGTCTCCCAGCTTCACATGACCCTTGAGCAGATTGCGCGCGATGATGAAGCGCTGGATCTCGTCGGTGCCATCGAAGATGCGGAAGACACGCATCTCGCGGTACCAGCGCTCGATGGGCAACTCTTTGGTGTAGCCCATGCCGCCGTGAATCTGAAGCACCCGGTCCACCACCTCGTTCGCCATGTTAGCCCCATAGAGCTTGGCCATCGAGGCCTGGTGGCGGTTATCGAGGCCCTGATCGGCCAGCCACGCCGCCCGCAATGTGATCCAGCGCGTCGCTTCGATCTCGACCGCCGAGTCGGCGATCATCCACTGGATCGCCTGCCGCTCGGCGATGGGCTTGCCGAAGGTGACGCGCTGCTTGGCATGCTCGATCGCCATCCCCAGCAGGCGCTCGGCCGCGCCCACCGCCCGCGCCGGAATCACCCAGCGCGCCGCGCCGATCCAGCGCAGGCCCAGCGTGAAGCCATGCCCCAGCTCGCCGAGGATGTTCTCCTCCGGCACGCGCACATCCTCGAAGATGAGTGCCGCCGGATCCCACTCCCCCATCGTATGTACGCGCTCGGAGCGCCAGCCCATCTCACGATCTACCAGAAAGCACGTGACACCCTCATGCGCGCCCTTCTCTTTGTCGGTGACGGCGAAGACCATCGCGAAGTCGGCCTCGTTGCCGTTGGTGATGAAGATCTTCTCGCCGTTGAGCACCCACTCATTGCCGTCCTTCACCGCCGACATGCGGATCGCTCCGGCATCTGAGCCTGCGCCCGGCTCAGTCAACGCGAAGCATGAGCGCCGTGTACCCTCGATGGTCGGCAGCAGGTAGCGCTGCTTCTGCTCCTCGTTGCAGGCGTAGAGGATGTTGTCGGCCGAGCCGCCGAAGGAGAACGGCACAAACGTGCGGCCAAGCTCCATGTGGGTGAGACAAGTGGCAACCGAGCCGAGGTTGGCGCCGCCGTACTCCTCCGGCGTGTTGATGCCCCAGAAGCCGAGCCGCCTGGCCTTGGCTTGCAGCTCACCCGACTGCTCCGGATCGAGGCCAGGCCGGCCCTCGCGCTCGTTGCGCAGCACGTCACCCTCCAGCGGGATCAGCTCGCGCCGCACGAACTCGCGCACCGTTTGTTGGATCATGCGCTCTTCGGAGCTCAGGGTAAAGTCCATCGCAGACCTCCAGCCCGGCCATCGTGCCTTCCGGCCCGGCGGCTTTCGCTCAACGCTCGCTCCCAGTCATGTCCGCGCTACTCAACACGCCACTATCCCGCCGCCGATGCCGATTCTGCCAGGCGCTGGCAGCGTTCCGCCCTGGATCCGCGCAGCCCGCGCATCAGCCTGCCGTGGCTGGCGCCGCCCGCTGCGCGCCATCTCCCACGTGGGCGGTGTAGCCGTTCCACTGCGAGAGTTTGCGCGCCGCCTCGCGCAGGACGTCTACGATGCCCGCCAGATGGCTCTCGCTCATCTGTGAGGTGACATACATGATCGAGATGACCAGCGCCACTCGCCCGCCCGCATCGAACACCGGCACATCCACGGCGGACGTGCCCGCATAGAACTCACCGTGCGAGATGGCGTAGCCGTTGCGCCGCACCTCGCGCAGTGCCTCGACGAACCGCTCCGGATCGGTGATTGTATTCGGGGTCAGAGGCCGCAGCCCGGCAGCCGCCAGCCGTCGCCACTCCGCCTCGTCGTATTCGAATGCCAAGAAGCACCGGCCATGCGCGCCGCTGGTCAGCGGCGTTGGCTGGCCGACGGTGATCGAGAGTCGCGTCAGGCGGCCGTCCTCTTCGGGTGGCTGGGCCGCGCCAATGAAGACGGGCCGGTCATCCCAGCGCTGAATCACCGCGGTGGTCAGCCCCGTCACTGCCGCGATGCGCTTGATCTCGCGGCCAGCACGCGCGACCGTGTCGTTCAACTCGGCCGCTCGGTTGCCCAGCGGTACGAGATAGGGGCCCAGGCTGTAGCGCTTGGTCTCGCTGTCGCAGTGGATGAATTCCTCCTGCTCGAGCGTGCGCAGCACGCGCAGACAAGTGGTGGGGCTGGCATCGAGCTTCTGCGCGATGCACTTCAGCGTGCTGGCCTTGTATTTGTCGCGACTCAGCAGCTTGAGCACTTGCGCGGCCAGCGCGACGGACGGGACGTGATATTCCACGGCACGCTCTCCCACCGGGCCCCGGTCGGTGATTTCACATTTGAAATCGCATTTCTAAATCCAAGCATACACGAATTGATCTTGTGCGTCAACCGTCAACTCTCAGCCAATAAATGCAGTCACCATGCCCCTAAATGCGGATAGAGACCCATGCCGGGCAACCCAGCGGCCAGCACGGCGGCGCAGATGCCAGCCGAGAGGGGTGATGGCTCGACCGCGAGCACAATCATCGCTAGAGATATCCCTTGCAGGCACTGCCACCTGCCACCTGCCGCCTGCCACCACCAGCTCACGCCGAGATGAGCAGGTACGCCGCGAGCAACAGCGCCACCACAACGAGCAGCGATCCCAACGCAAGGCCCAGACCCGGCGACCAGCGAAACTCCCCGCGCTCGATCATGCGTCCGATGCGCCCGTAGCGCACCGTCGCGGTGCCCATCAGCAGTGCGCCGGCAACGGTCAGCGCCACGCCGAATGCCGTCGAGGCGCCGGTCGGCAGCGCCCGCGGCGGCAGCGCACCCAGCTCGCGGATCAGCAGGCCAAAGCGCGCGACGACGAAGCCCAGCGCCATCACCGCGATGCTGGCGCGTGCCCAGGCCAGCAGCGTTCGCTCGTTTGCCAGATGGTCGCGCGCCGCGCTATCGGCGGGACGCGCGCTCCTCGCCATTTCCTCGTCACTCATCGCCGCCTCCGCCGGGCGTCCTTGCCAGAGGCAGCCCGGATACTCCCATCCGCAGGCCATTCGCACGAAGCAGGCCGGACTGGGAGGAGCCGCGGTGAGGACCGCCCCTACCGTGGATAGCGCGGCAACTGCGGCGTGCGGGACTCGCCGGCCGTCTCGGCGGCGCGCGCGGCCCGGTCGCGCTTGACGTGGTGGTAGACGTAGTAGGCGACCGCCCCCACCAGCACGATCAGAATCGCCACATCCAGGCCATGGAAGATCGTGCCGAGCTGTGTGGCCTGGTCAATCTTGTCGCCCAGCCGCAGGCCGACCAGCGCCAGCAGGAACGTCCAGGGCAGCGAGCCGAGCAGTGTGAACACGGTGAACTGCCCGAACGGCATACGGGCGATCCCCGCCGGCAGCGAGATGTACGTGCGCACCACCGGCAGCAAACGTGAGAAGAACGCCACCGGCGCTCCGTAGTGCGCAAACCAGCGGTCGGCGCGGTCAGAGTCGGCCTTCGAGACCAGAATATACCGGCCATATTTCAGCAGCAGCGGGCGCCCACCTGTCGCGCCGATCCAGTACGCCGCCGCCGAACCGATCACGCAGCCCACCGCCCCCGCGATGGCCACGCCCGGCAGCGAGAATTGGTCGCCGTACTTGTAGACGACGTACCCGGCCAGCGGCATCACGATCTCGCTCGGCAGCGGGATACAGCAGCTTTCGAGTGCCATCGCCAGCACGATGCCGAGATACCCGGTCGTCAGATACCAGTTCTTGATGAGCTCGAAAAGCGCTTGCTCGATACCACCCAACGGTGTCTCCCTTCGCTGCTGTCTTTCGCACGCGGCGTGGCTTGTGAATCCGTGCGGCGTCTGACGCGGCACGACCGGGCCGCACACCACCGCGAACGCCACCAGCGAGCAGCGCATGAAGCGTACCCGTGGCGCGTACTCTGCTTTCCTACCACGCCCCAGTGCAATTGGCAAGCCGCTCTGGGACCTCCTGCTCGCGCGAGCGCTATCAGTGGGCCGCCACGGTCGAGGCGCCCAGCCAGCGCCTGCCTCCAGCGCCGCATAGGCGCGCTTCGTGGCGCCAGGCCTTTCGGCGCTGGTTTACGCGCTGGCCTCTGCTGGCCTCTGCTGGCCCGTGCTAGCAGCGGCGATAAACCGCCGTTACCTTGCCCTGCACCTCCCACTCGCGCCCCCACTCGTCGCCTGTGATGTAGATCGGCTCCATCTCGGCGTTGGCAGGCTGCAAGCGCACGCGGTCCTGCTCCTTGTAGAAGCGTTTGAGCGTCGCGTTGCCGCGCTCGCCGGTGTCGTCGAGGTGCGTCGCCACGACGATATCGCCGTCGCCGATCGTCGCCTCGCGGTCCACCAGCACGAAGTCGCCGTCGGCGATGTGATCCTCGATCATAGATTGTCCGCGCACTCGCAAGACGTATTCGCGCGGATGCTGGTGGGTGCCGAGGTCGAGCGTCTCTTGCTGGTCGGCGGCATAGATGCCGAGCGGGGCGCCAGCGGCGATAGTGCCTTCGATGCGCAGCCCGCGCGGCGTCTCGTGGGTCAGCACGATGCCGCGGCTGGTCTTACGCTCGCGGCGGATGTAGCCCTTCTTCTCCAGAATCGTCAGGTGGTAATCCACATGGCCAGTCGAGCTGATACCGACCGCCCGGCCGATGTCGCGGTTGGTTGGCGGGCGGCCGTGCTCGGCCATGTACCTGGTGATGAATTGGTATATCCGGGTTTGTGGATCGCTCAGCTGGGCGCCCATTGGCGACCTCCTTCACAGCATACGGAGCGGGCATAGAACTCACGTTCTACAGTGTAGCAGCACCCGCCACGTTCTGTCAATGCCCCTGCGAAAGAACGCGCACGTGGCCTGCAATGCGTCTGCTTGGATGATGGCTGGCCGCGTTTGCGCCCGCCGCCGCCACGGTGTACAATGAGGCCGTCGCTGGCGCATGCCCGGGCGCCGCGGGGGACCCGTCGCAGGAGGGAGCATCCCATGGTGGAGATGTCGGTCGAGAGCGTGCGTATCAACCTCGCCACCAATCAGCGGGTGGTCATCCTCAAGGATGGACAGGGCGACCGCTACCTCTTCATCTGGATCGCCACCGCCGAGGCCTACTCGATTGCGATGGAGCTCCAGGGGACCGCCGCGATGCGCCCGCTGACCCACGATCTGCTCAAGTCGGTGATCGCCGAGCTGGGCGGCAAGATCGTCAGCGTGATCGTCAACGACCTCAGCGACGACATCTTCTACGCGCGGCTGGTGCTGGACGCCGAGGGCCGCCATGTGGAGGTGGACTCGCGCCCCAGCGACGCCATCGCGCTGGCCGTGCGCGCCAAGGTGCCGATCTACGTCACCGAGCGCGTGCTCGATCTGGCCGGGGTGACGCTGCAGAATCCCGCCGAGCTCGATGAGCCGCCCACACGTAGCAGGCGGATCGTCGAGAGCGGGAGCGAGAGCGATGCCGATAACCTGGACGTCTACCGCGACTTCATCAACAGTCTCGACGCGCTCGACGAGTTCGGCAAGCAGGACTAGTCGGCGCTGTCGCATTCGCCCGCTCGCCGCGGGCCGACTACCAACAGCGCTGGCTCGCCGCGCCGACGGCGCCGCTTCCGCTGCTGGATAGGGAGACTTCCATGCGCACGCGCGAGCGCATTGTTCGAGACCGCTTCTCCGAGCGGTCCTGCGGACGCTGCGGGGCGCCCTACGCGCCCGAGAACGTATTGATACTCGCCCGCCGGACGGCCCACTGGATGGTGATGGTCAGTTGCCCGCACTGCCAGCAGCGGAACGTCTTCGTCGTCTCGTTTAGCGATGGGCATGACGCCCCCACGCTCGACGCCGGAGCCCTCGCCACCGAAGCTGATCTGCCCCTAGCCCTGCCGCCGCTCCCTTCAGCACCCGCCACTCAATCGCAGACCGCCAGCCCCAGCCGCTCTCCTTCCGCTTCCTCTTCTTCTTCTTCCAGCGCGCCCATCTCCATCACCGCCGCCGACGTCGCCGACATGCGCGAGTTCCTGGCCTCCTTCTCTGGTGACTTCCGAGCCCTCTTCTCCACGCCCCGCCCGCGCCTCAAGGACGACCCGCCCTCATCCGCCTAGCCTGGGCCCGTGTGCACCGTGCCACTGCCTGCCCTTTTGCCAGCGGCGCCGGAGACTGACTGTGACGAAGTAGGACAGGCAATGATGAGGGCCGCCGGTTTCCCCGACGGCCCTCGCCGTAACCTGTGGCGCCGCGAACCACCTACTTCTTAAAGTGCAAGCCCGCGCAGTGCGGCGGCGACGAATACTGCCACGGCGACCCGTCGTTGGGAATGTTGATGCACGGCAGGGTGGTCGGCCCGGCGCTGCCGCTGTTCTTGGGCAGCGTGTCGCCCACGATGACCCAGTCGCTGCTGCTGACGCCGTTCGAGGTATAGGTCAGCTTCTTGACGCCAAGCGGCGGCTGATTGTTCGATGGGTTGACGAGCAGGCAGTCGCCTGGAAGAACTGTGTTGCAGTTATGGGGTTTGAGATTGTACCGCTGAATGGCTGCCACCATGCTGCGGTTCCAGATCGGCGCCGCGCC
>DASUBU010000242.1:0-12863 GCA_035763125.1 Ktedonobacterales bacterium | reverse complement strand
CTGGCTGGTGGACCTGAGGGGACTCGAACCCCTGACCTTCTGCATGCCATGCAGACGCGCTCCCAGCTGCGCCACAGGCCCGGAGGACTCGCCGCACCAGTCGCCCCGGTGCGCCGGCTCCCCCATCATAGCACACGCCGTGGGCCTGTGCAAGAGTCGCCTCGCACGCCGGTCCTGAAGCTGCCTGGAGTCAATAGTGTAAACGCGGATGCCGCTAGACGCCGTATCCCACTGCGTATCAAGAAATGCCAACGGTCCGGCCGGACCTCGTATCAGCGGACTGGTAACGTGAGCAAGAACACGGTCGTTGCACGAGACAGCGGCGCTTTGCTACAGCGCTGGCCGTTGGGCGACGACCTCGCTGACACACAGCAGAGTCCTGGGATTACGCGGCTTCGCGGGGGATGGCGTGAAACTTCAGAATGGCGAGCAACTGATCAAGCAGCAAGATAACGCAGTTTGGGTCAGGGGGAAGCTCAATAACGTGGTCGGCAAGCTCGTGCTCACGAATCAACGCCTTGCATTCGAACAGCGCTCTATCATCCAATCTGCAATACTCTCTCAGTTTGGCGTCGCGGGGTCGCTCGCCGACACTGCGATGCCGCGCAACATCGTTATCAACCTGCCCTTAGGACAATTAGCCTCGTTCTCTCAGGTGAGGGTCGTATCGTCCCGGAAAGTTCTTCCCATCCGAACGAGAAGCGGTGAGGAGCTGCTGTTTTCTGGCCCGAAGTTCGAGCAATGGGCGCCGGTGCTCATGCAGGTGGGCCTTATCCACGCGGAACAAACAGGGTGGCCTCCTAACGCTCCTAATGTCCTTCCATACGGACAGCAGCCACCATCTTACGGCCAACAGCAGCCCTACAGCCAACAGCAGCCCTACGGCCAGCAGCAGCCCTACGGCCAGCAGCAGCCCTACAGCCAACCACTTGCCTATCCCGCGAGTTACGCGCCGCCTCAGTCTCAGACCCCGGCAAAGAAGGGCATTCCCTGGTGGGGCTGGCTGTTCATCGCAGGGGGCAGTGTCCTCCTCGCCTGCGGCGTGTGCAGCATCGCGGTACTGGTACTCGCTCAGTAGCGCAGTACGCAGATAGGCCGAGCAGGCGGTTTCTCAGCGCGCCATGTAGAACAAGTTTTCCACAGTCAGCCCCAGTTGTCCACCAAATCGGGACACTTTTGAACATTTGTACTGCCTCCACGTTGGCATGTCTCGCTCACCGCCAGCGCTCGGGGAAGCGCTCAGTCAGTCGCTGTACCTCTGCCAACAGCCGATTGAGGTCATAGGGCGGGATGAGCAGCGACACGTCGAGATCCCGCATTACCGGTGGGATGTCCTCAGCCAGGTTGAGCGAGCGAGAGGTGGTAATGACGGCAATATAGGCGTGTGGCGCAAGCTCCTGGCGCTCGGCATGGAGGGTGGTCAGCAGCTCCGCGAGTGTCGGCCCTAGTGGCACATCGAACAGGATGGCGACGACCGGATGCAGTGTGGCGCGAAGCTGAATCAGCGCATGCTCGCCCTCCTCCACGGCAACCACCCGATGTCCCTCCTGATCGAGCATCTCGCGGAGCATGGTCCCTACCATCTGGTCGTCTGTGAGCAGCAGGACCTCAGCCATCGGACACCTCGCGTCGTTGACCAGCGGGCGCATCAGCGCCGGCTCGACTGCCTACCTTCGTTTACGTTACGGGCGCACACGTGACATCCGGAAGGGCGGTATGACCTCCAGATGGTTCACACCATCATCTTTGCGTGCCGCGTACCGTGAGCTAACTGTCCGGTAGAGGCTGCCATGTGTTGGAGAGCGGGATATAATGGACACATTGGTCCCTGAGAATTCGTTGCCTTGGCTCGCGCGCGCGGCAAACGGCGTACGCGACGAGCAATAGAGCGCTCCGGCTGGCCCGCAGGCCGCACGGGCAGGCGCGGAAGGATGAAGACGGCCTCATGAACCGGATGGTCTATCGCGGCGGACGGGGCGAGCAGATCGTGGGCGGTCCGCTGGGCCAGGCGCGCTATGCCCTGGCGACCGGCAATCTGGAGAAGGCGGAGAGCATCTGCCGCAAGCGGCTGGAAAAGAATCCCGACGACGTCAGCGCACGAACGCTGCTGGCGCAGGTGCTCCTGCAGCAGCGCCAGGTGGACGATGCAGTCGCCGAAGCGAAGCGGGCGACCGATATCCAGTCGTCGAATACCGATGCTCAGCTCGTGCTCTCGGCGGCGTATCTGCAGAAGGGTGGCCCGCTGGGACGCATCCCGCCGGAGGCCGAGCGCGCCGCTCGAAAAGCGGTGCAGCTCCAGCCAAAGGCCGCCAAGACACACGTACAGCTCGCCGAGGTGCTGGCGGCCAAGCGCGATCTGGCGGGCGCGCGCGCCGAAGCGGACGAAGCCTGCCGGCTGGAGCCGCGGCTGGCGGGTGCGCAGCTCATGCGAGCGGTGGTGCTGCTGTCGGACAAAGACCCCCAGGGCGCGCTGGCCTCCGCCGACGCGGCGCTGCGGGCCGACCGCAACGTCGCCCAGGCCGAGCTGATTCGCGCCAACGCCTACCTCGATCTCAAGCAGTATGACGACGCCCTCAAAGCGCTGGATACCCTTGACCGCCAGGCGCCGTTCCTGGGCGGCCAAAGCTCGGAGGGCCTGCGCGGTCGCATCTACTACAAGCAGCGGAAATTCCGGCAGTCGTACCGCACGTTCCGCGCGCTCCAATCTGGGCAGCCGCGCTTCCGCTGGGCCGCTCCGGTGACGGCGGCGATCAGCATGCTGCTGGTGGGCCAGTTCGGGCAGGATTCACAGGTCGCGCTCGTCGTGCTGCTGGCGGTGCTGGCGGTGCTCATCCTCTTCGGGCTGTCCTTCATCCCGGTGGTCGGCGGCTGGATTGTGGTGGTGCTGCTGCTCGGGCTGGTGGGCCTCTTCGCCTTCGGCGCGGTCCGCCAGATCGCGGGGCGCTTCCTGCCGGGCGGCAGCATGCGCGTGCTGGGGTTGATCGGCCCGGTGGTGGCGGGTGTCGCGGGGCTGGTGCTGGCGCTCTTCGCGCTGGCGGCCATCTTCGGCCGCGGCTCGTTCGGGCCAGTGGAGTTGCTGGTGTCCGGCGCCATCGGCGTCATCGTCGCGGCGGTCATCTCGTTCCTGCTGCAGCGCTACGGCGGCCGCGGCTAGCGCCGGGATCATGGGACATTCCGAAGGGAGTGTGAGAGGATGCGCGCCCGGGCGGGACAACTCTGGAAGAAGCTCTTAATCTGGCGTCTGCGCCGCCGCGGCATGCGCATCGCGTCCGACTGCCGTATCATCGGCCGCCGGACGATCTGGGGCAGCGAGCCCTATCTGGTCGAGATCGGCAGGCACGTCACCATCTCGAACGACTGCATCCTGGTGACGCACGACGGCGGGACGTGGGTATTTCGCACGCGACCAGAGTACCGCGGCGTCTCGCGCTTCGGCGCCATCCGCATCCTCGATAACTGCTTCATAGGCGCCCGCGCGATCATCCTACCGGGCGTGACGATCGGCCCCAACTCGGTGGTCGGCGCTGGAGCGGTGGTGACGAAAGACGTGCCGCCCGGCGAGGTGCACGCCGGCAACCCCGCGCGGTTCATCACCACGGTTGATGACTATGCCGAGCGCAGCCGCGCGCAGTGGCCGGACCTGAAGTACGGCAACGACAAGCGGCGCAAGCGCATCTTGCTCGAAGCGCATTACTGGGGCCAGCAGCCGTCACCCGCCATGCCCGCCGAGGCGACCCGCGCCGAGTGATACCGATGGGCTTAGACCGCTGCCGTTGCCTCTGCCGGCCGTCTCACATGGAATGAGCTGCGCGTCAGTGCTCTACGGGTGCGCCTGAGCGAGGCTTGCTCATCCCCATTACAGAGCAGCCACATCGCGCGGCATCAGGCCGCCACTGACCGAGCCAGTCTCGCCACGTGATCGGCGATCGCCGCCGCCTGGTCCTCCTGGAGGAAGTGTTTCGCCCGGACCGTAGAGACGGTGTCCAGCCCGGCGGCGGCCCGCGCCCGCTCACCGTACTCGGCGAGCTTGAGCGCCGGATCATCGGCCGCCCATACGATCTGCACCGGATAGGGCACGTCGCGCACGGCGCGGCGATAGAGGGCTTGCTTCTCAGGCGTGCGCTCGGTGCTGCGCATGATCCGCAAGAACGCGCGCCCTCTGTCATCACCTTTCATCAGTTCGAGATACGTGTCGAGCTCGGCATTGGATACATGCGCGGTGTCGCCGATGCCCTGCAGCTTCATGAGACGGCGGAAGAGCGGCTTGCTCATCCCCGCGAGCCAAAGCTCGCCGATCCCGCGATGCCGGAACGGCTCCATGGACCAGGGCGGCTTGAACGCGGTCACATCAATCATCGTGTTGAGTATCGTCAGCGATAGCACGCGCTCCGGCCCGGCGGTGGCAAGCTCAAATCCAACCGGCCCGCCGATATCATGCACGATCAGATGGATTCGGTCGAGCCCGAGCGCTTCTACGGCGGCCACGCAGAACCGGCCAAGTCCGCTCCAACTGTAGTCGTAGGCAGGCGGACGCTCTGCAAGGCCGAAGCCTGGCATGTCCACAGCGATCGCGCGCAGGCCGCGTGCTGCCAGCTCGTGCAGCACCTTGCGATAGAGGAACGACGATCCCCACATGCCATGCACGCAGAACACCGCCGGGCCGCTCCCCTCTTCACGCACAAAGCTTCGCACCCCTGCCGCCGTGAATGGACGGCCCGCCTGGCGATGCGCCTCGATAATCTCAGCAGTCCGCATCTCCTAGCCTCCTGGATGATAGACTCATGATGGGTGCTTCATGGGCGCGCTGCCCACAAACGCGAGCAAATGCTCGCGTCGTAAATAATACGAGTGGACATTCGTGTTTGTCAAGGGTGAGGCACTCGGCGAGCGGGAAGCTGAGGTATACATGGCGGATCAACGGCCCCGCCGCCGACAAGCGCGGGGCATGCGGCGCATCGAGCAAATCCTCGCCGAGGCAGCCCAGGTGTTCGCGGATGTGGGCTATGAAGCGGCGACGACGAATGCTATCGCCGCCCGTGCGAAGATGTCCCCTGGGTCGCTCTATCAGTTCTTCCCGCACAAAGAAGCCATCGCCGAGGCATTGGCCGATCGCTACGTCGAGCAGCTCACGCTGGCCCAGGCAACCGCGTTCAGCGCCAATCTTGCGGACGTCTCGCTTGATGAGCTGCTCGACCATATCGTCGATCCGCTCGTCCGCTTCAACATCGCCAACCCCGGCTTCCAGGTGCTCTTCGCCGACGCAGGCGTGCCGCGCCAGGTGGCGTCCGCTCCGCTGCGACTGCACGACGCCGTGCTGGGGCGGGTCGAAGCGATGATGGCCGCTCGTGCTCCGGATCTGCCCGCCGACCAGCGCACGCGTGCCGCGGTGGTCAGCGTCCAGATCTTCCGGGCAGTCCTGCCGCTCGTCTTGTCGGCGGGCACGGAGGAACAGGGGGCGATCATCGGCGAGCTCAAGAAGGTTCTGCGAGGATATCTGGCACCGCTCATCGGCGAGCCCCGGTCACGCAGCCAAGCCAAGAGCTCGCCGGCGCCCTGAGCGAGAGCCGCGCTTGCGGCCGTTCGATCGGCGACGCTGCATTCCTCGTTCTGGCACGCCACGAGGGCTAAAGCGCCATGGGTTCTCGGGCTACGCGTCTTGTGCGGTCATCTGCCATCTTCGGCATACAACCTGCGGGATGAGGCGGCCAGCGCGTGCGTTGACAGCGCGCTGGAGAGGCCCGCCATATGACCATACTGCGCGAGCATCGAGACGAGCATGCCGGCGCGCCTGCTTCGACGATTGCCCGTGTTTCCAGCCCGGCCCCGCGGGACGCGTGGCGCGCGGTGGTGTCCGAGAGCGCCGAGTCCTGCGCGTACCACCTGCCAGCGTGGCTCGACGTAGCGTGCGCCGTGGGCGGCTACGGCGACGCCAGTCGTCTGTACGAGATGTCCGACGGCCGCATGCTCGTGCTGCCGCTGGCGCGACCTTCGGGACGCCCACTCGGCCCCGGATGGGCTGCTTCTCTCCCGCCGAACTGGGGGTTTGGCGGCATCATCGGCCCTGGCATCGTCCGTGCCGAGGAGATTGCCGCCATTGCCGCGGATCTCGCGGAGCTGCCGGTGGGGCAGGTGTCGCTCCGCCCCGGTCCACTCGCCCAGGCCATGTGGGCGGCCGCCATCCCGACGCCCGCCACGCCTCGCGTCCACCACGAGGTGCATCTTCTCGAACTCGCGGGCGGATTCAAGGCGATCTGGAAGGGCCGTTTCGAGGGCTCGTTGAGGACTGCCGTGCGCAAGGCCGAGCGCGCTGGCCTGGAGATCCGCCGCGACACCTCAGGCCAATCGATCGAGACGTTCTACGACTTGTACCGATCATGGCTCGACCGCCGAGCCGACGAGCAGAGGCTGCCGCGGGCGATCATCCGCTGGCGGGGTGAGCGGCGCGAGCCGCTGCGGCGGTACCGCGCGGTGGCGGCTGCGCTGGGCGACGCGTGTCGCACGTGGGTGGCGCTGCTACATGGGCAGCCTGTCGCCTCGCTCATCATCCTCTCGGCGGGCGGGAACGCGATCTACTGGCGGGGCGCCTCAGACAAAGCACTGGCGAACCTCACGCGCGCGAATGACCTCCTCATGAAGCTCGCGATCGAGGAAGCGGGCGCCGAGGGTTGCCGGTGGTTCCTGATGGGCGAGTCGGGCGGCGTGGCATCGCTCATCCGCTGGAAGGAGCGATTTGGCGCGCGCCCGGTGATGTACGAGGAGTTCCCGGTCGCAGGTTCGCGGGGCCATCGGCAGGGCGGCCGGTTCTCGGCCCTCCTCCGCCGTTCCAGCCGCTGGGGCGAGTGACTAGCGCTTGGTGTACTGCGGGGCCTTGCGGGCGCGCTTGAGGCCGTACTTCTTGCGCTCTTTCATGCGCGGGTCGCGCGTGAGGAAGCCGGCGCGGCGCAGCGCCGGGCGGAAGCTCTCGTCCAGCCGCACCAGCGCCCGCGCCAGGCCATGGCGCACCGCGCCGGCCTGGCCGCTCACGCCGCCGCCCGCCACTTTGGCACGAATGTCATAGCGGTCGCCGACCTCCAGCACACGGAGCGGACTGCGCACGAGGCTGCTGAGCACCTCACGGCCGAAATACTTGTCGGCGGTCCGGCCGTTGACCACGATACGCCCGTTGCCGGTGGGGTAGATGCGCACGCGAGCCACGGCGGTCTTGCGCCGGCCCGTGCCGTAGAAGTACCTGCTGCGTTGTTCCGCCAAGGGTATGCCTCCAATGCGATGCTGGGAGAGGAAACAGAACACGAGAGAAACGTGAGATACCTGATGCGTGACAGCGCTCGCTTACGCCTCGGCGTTCGGCCGCACCCAGGGGATCGGCTGCTGCGCCTCGTGCGGATGCTCAGGCCCTGCGTAGACTTTCAGTCGGTGCAGCATCTGGTCGGCGAGACGGTTCTTGGGCAGCATGCCCTTCACGGCCAGCTCGATCACGCGCTGAGGGTGCTTCTGCATTGCCTGCCGGAGCGTCTCCTGTTTGAGGCCCCCAGGATACTGCGAATGGCGATAGTACACCTTCTGGTCGAGGCGGTTGCGCGTGACGGCCACCTTGGCGGCGTTGATGACGATGACGAAGTCGCCGCTGAGCAGGTGGGGCGTGTAGGTCGGCTTGTGCTTGCCACGCAGGATCGTGGCGACCTCGGTGGCGAGGCGACCGAGAATCTGGTCATCGGCATCAATCACGTACCAATGCGGATCGAGCTCGTCGCGCTTGGCGCTGTAGGTCTTGGGGTTGGGATGCATAGGATGTTCTCCAACGAGCAGGCGGGCGTGTGCCACACGAGTAGGCGTCCTGCCGGGCGCCTCGACGAACGACGTGCGCCACACGCTCAGACGAGCGCGAACGGCGCGAGCCGGCGGGATATGTCGAGCCGGCGGCCCAAGCATGTATCTTACCACACCAGGGCGCCGGAGGGGTACGTAACGCCGACCAGGCAGAGCCCGCAGGCGGGCGCCGCCGGCGCGGCCAGTGTCTTGTCCGCCGCGGCCAGCGCCGCAACGAACTCAGCAACAGAGCGCTGCCCCGTGCCAACCTGAACCAGCGTGGCGACCAGCCGCCGGACCATCCCCGTCAGGAAGGCGTTGCCGGTGAAGTCGCACGCGATCTCGTCGAGCTGGCTGGCCAGCACGGCAACCGCAACGCTCAGCATCGTGCGCACGGTGTGTGCGCGAACGCCCGTCGCCCGCTGATCGCGCGGGCTGCTGCCGAACGCGCCGAAGTCGTGCTCGCCCAGCGTGAGCGCCGCGGCCGTCGCCATCGCGGTGACGTCCAGCGAGTGCGGAACCCGCCAGACGTAACGCTCGCGCAGCGGCGCGCGCACGGACGCGCTGAGGATGCGATAGCGATAGCTCCGGCTGACCGCGCTCCAGCGCGCGCGGAAATCCTCGGCTACCTCACGCACCGCACGCACCGCGATATCCGGTGGCAGCAGCGCGTTGAGGGCGTGCTGCCAGGTCGCCGGATCGTGCCGCGCCGGCACGTGGAAGTTCACCACCTGGCCGGTGGCGTGGACCCCACGGTCGGTCCGGCCCGCCGCCTCCAGCGTCACCGCTTCACCGGCGACACGCGCGATGGCCGCTTCCAGCGCCCCCTGCACCGTCGGCCCCCGCTCGTGGGGCTGGCGCTGGAAGCCCGCGAAGCCGGTGCCATCGTACTCGACGAGCGCCGCAAGATTCACCGGGCGAATCCGTGAACGGCCTCCGGCGGACCAGCTCGCGAGGCCGAGGGCCTCCACCGGAGGCCCCTACACCACGACCAAGCCGCCATCGGCGGGAACAACAACCACAGAGGACAGCCTAGACCAACTCCAGCTTGGCCATCTCCGACGCATCACCCTGACGATAGCCGAGCTTGGTGATGCGCGTGTAGCCGCCCTGGCGGCCGGCATAGCGCGGCACGAACTGGTCGAAGATCTTCTTCACCCGCAGCTCGTAGGGCAAGCGTTTGAGGATCGTGCGCCGGGCGTGCAGCTCGATCGCCATCGCCTCGCGGGCCGCCGTCAGCGCGCGCTGGGCCTCCGCGCGGTCGCGAATCAGATCGAGCAGATCTTTCTTCAGCGCGTCGAGCCGCTGCTGCTTGAGCTGCCGAGCCGTGTCGCTCAAGGGATACTTGCCAGCGGCCGCCCGCTCTTCGTTGCTCTGGATGGTCTCGTCGAGCGAGAAACGCGCCCTGCGCGCGACAGCCAGCACCTGCTCGGCGAGGTAGTCGTCGGGGACGACCTCTTTGAGGTGGGTCCAGGCCTTGTTATGGCCGCGGATCGCCAGCGCGATGAGATGTTCCGCCTCGCCCTGCACCGCCTTGGCGCGGGCCGTGGTGGTGACGATGTGCTCATGGGTAAAGAGCCCATCAATCATGTTACGGAACGCCGCCCGGCGCTTAGGCTCCGGCATGTTGATGCGGTTTCCCGCGACACGATGCCGCATGGATTACTCCTCCTCCTCTTCGGCGCCAGACTGGTCTCCGGGGCCGATCTGCGGCAGGAGGTGGCGCTCGAGCAGCTTCTCTTCGAGCTCGGTGAGGCTCTTCTCACCAAAGTTGCGTACGGCCAGCAGGTCGTCGCGGTTCATGGTGAGCACCTGCCCCACGCGCGTAATGTTGCTGCGCTTGAGGCAGTTATACGCCCGCACAGTCAAGTCGAGCTCTTCGATGGGCATGTCATAGATGCGCTGCGGGATCAGGTAGCTGGTCTCGCCGCGGCCCGGCTCGGGCTGCGGGGCGAGGACGCCGCCGAAGCCCTGCTCGATCTTCTCGACCTCCGGACCGAAGCCGGAGATCATCTGAAAGTGAGCGACGAGGACGTTGGCGGCCTGGCGCAGCGCCTGGTCAGGGGTGATGGTGCCGTCGGTCCAGATCTGGAGAATGATCTTGTCGTAGTTGGTCATCTGCCCGACGCGCGTATGCTCCACGGCATAGTTCACGCGCATGACCGGGGTAAAGATGGCATCTACGGGGATCACGCCGATGGGCTGATCCTCCTTGGACTCGGCGGGGACGTAGCCTTTGCCGGTCTCGACGGTCAGATCCATGTCGAGATGGGCATCGGGGTCGTCAATCGTGCAGATGTGGAGCTCGGGGTTGACGATCTCCACCGTGCTGGGGGCCTGGATGTCGGCGGCGGTCACGTTCTCGTGCTCGCCCGAGACCTCCAGATGCATGGTGACGGGGCGATCAGAAAAGGAGCGCAGGCGCAGCTTCTTGACGTTGAGCACGATATCGGTGACATCCTCTTTGACGCCGGGGATGTCCTGGAACTCGTGCTTGACGCCGTCAATGCGGATGGAGGTGACGGCGGCGCCGGAGAGCGACGAGAGCAACACACGACGCAGCGCATTGCCCAGCGTCTGGCCGTAGCCGGCCTCCAGCGGCTCGATGTCGTAGCTGGCGTAGCTGGGCTCGGAAGTTGTAGCGGTAATTTGCGGAACGGCGATGTCTAGCACGGGATCCCCTCCTCTTAGCGCTGGTAGTACTCGACCACCAGGGCCTCATCGAAGGGCACTTCGAGATCCTGGCGGGTGGGTACGGCCATCACGCGACCGGAGAGCGCAGTGGTGTCGAGCTGCAGCCAGGACGGGACACCCCGCTGGTTGAGCATCAGAGCGCGGGTCTTGAAATATTCGAGCTTCTTGGAGCGCTCGCGCACCGCGATCTCATCACCGGGCTTGAGCACAGCGGACGGAATGTCGTGCTTGCGGCCGTTGACCTGGAAGTGGCCGTGCATCACGAGCTGGCGAGCCTGGGCGCGCGAATCGCCAAAGCCGAGGCGATAGACCAGGTTATCGGCGCGCATCTCGAGCAATTGCAGCAGGTTCTCGCCGGTCTTGCCGGGGCGCGAGAGTGCCATCGTGAAATAGCGGTGGAACTGGCGCTCCAGCACGCCATACGTGCGACGCACCTTCTGCTTCTCGCGCAACTGCAAGCCGCGGCCCGAGATCTTGCGCGCGCGGGCGGTGCCATGCTGGCCGGGGCGCGTGTTGCGCCGCTCGATGGCGCACTTCGGGCTCATGCACTTGTCGCCCTTGAGGAAGAGCTTCATGCCTTCGCGCCGGCAGAGCCGGCAGACGGGGCCGGTGTATCGGGCCATGTGTTCTGTATCGTCCTCCTGATGAGTGGTGGGCTGATGCGATGGGATGAGAGTAGGCTAGGATGCTGGATCGAATGTCGGCGCTAGACGCGGCTCGCGGGCGACCGGCCCACTGTGGACTCTGGATCGCACGCCTGACTGCTCCCATTGGTCCACCGCCAGCCGCAGCGGCAAACTGGGGAACAGACGCGGCGCTCCGGACGGTGCGTTACGCATCGCCCCCACAGCGGCACGGTCTCGCGACTCGCGCTCTGGCGCCGGGAGGATGCGGCCGAGATACAGGACCGTGGGCTACACACGGCCGCGGGCGCCGCGAAGGCGCCCACGCCGCTCGGACGGGAGCGGCATCCCGAAGGTCGGCCATCCGCGCGGGCAACCCGCGCAGGCGCCAAGACGACTACACGCGGCGGCGCTTCGGTGGGCGACAGCCGTTGTGCGGAATGGGTGTCACGTCGGTGATCGAGACGACCTGCATGCCCGCCGCCTGCAGCGCGCGGATGGCGGCCTCGCGACCCGCGCCCGGCCCACGGACGTAGACCTCGATCTGGCGCACGCCATGCTCCATCGCCCGGCGCGCGGCGGTCTCCGCCGTCACCTGTGCGGCGTACGGCGTGCTCTTGCGCGAGCCCTTGAAGTTCGAGGCGCCCGCCGTGCTCCACGACAGCACGTTGCCATTGGGATCGGAGATCGTGACGATCGTGTTGTTGAAGGTGGCCTTGATGTGAGCCTGGCCGCGCGGCACCATCTTGCGCTCGCGCCGCCGCTGTCTCCCGACCGGCCGCTTGACACCCTTCTCCGCCATACTTGCTGATTCCCTTTCGAGCGCCTGCGCGCTGCTGGAGCGCGACGCGCGGCGCAGTGCGACGCCGATTACTTCTTGGCGGCCTTCTTCTTGCCGGCGACCGTCTTCTTGGCGCCGCGCTTGGTGCGCGCGTTGGTACGCGTGCGCTGGCCGTGAACGGGGAGATTGCGACGATGACGCATGCCACGGTAGCTGCCGATCTCGATCAGCCGGCGGATGTTCATGTCCACTTCGCGGCGCAGGTCGCCCTCGACCTTATGCTCGGCGCTGCGGTCAATGAACTCGCGCAGCCGGGCGACCTCGTCTTCCGTCAGGTTCTTGACCCGTGTGTCGGGCGAGACCCGCGTCTGAGTAAGAATCTGCTTGCTGTAGGACGCGCCGATGCCGTAGATGTACGTCAGCGCGACTTCGACACGCTTGTCGCGGGGGATGTCAACCCCGGCGATTCTGGCCATGCGCCAGCTCCTCCTCGTAGACTACACTTCGCTGACTACGCTGCCGGCACGCCCCAGCGGCGACCGATCACGCCCAACGCCCGATGATAGCCGACTACTACGAACATGCGCCTGACAGACGGCAAGCCAGACACCTCGTCTCGAGGCGCCTGGACCTGCTGTCGGGCACAAGAGAGAAAGATAACCCTACCCCTGGCGCTGCTTATGCTTGGGGTTCTTCTTGCAGATCACCATCACGATGCGCTCGCGGCGAATCACCTTGCAGTGCTCGCAGCGTGGCTTGACGGATGCCCGAACCTTCACGGTGCTCTCTCCTGCTCGTCACCAGGCACGTGCCTGAACGAATGATTGATTGCTAATGCCGATGCGATACCGGCTCTCCCGGGTGCCCATCGCGCGATGTCACACGCAAACGCTTGCCGTACGGCCGCCACCAGCGGTCGCCGCGGCGAGCGAGCACCAGAGGCTCGTGCCGGGCTGGGC
>DASUBU010000241.1:0-9447 GCA_035763125.1 Ktedonobacterales bacterium | reverse complement strand
TCAGGACGCGACTGGCGTCGAGTGCGTCCACCTGGACCATGCAGTCCGACACAGCAATGCCTGACTCCGTGAGCTGCGCGAGATTCGTCCAGTGCAGCCCGCGGTCGGCGGTGTGGAAGAAGGTGAGCGCCGCGCCATTGCTGTCTGCGATGGCATGGCAGGCATAGGCGGAGTCGCCCTGACTGGGCGCGACGCCGAACGTGAGGATGTCCTGATCAGTGAGCGACGCGACGGGCAACTGCGCCTGCTGCCAGCTCAAGCGCGGACCATTGACCGCAGGCGAGGCGGGGACAGCCGTGGGCAATGGTGTCGATGTCGCGCCGGTGCGGACGGTGGGTGTCATGCGCGTCTGCAGCACTTGGGCAAAGCCTAGCACCAGCAGCACGACGGCGGCGAGCGCACCGAGGCCACCGGTGAGCCTCCGCGCCGATAGGCCTCTGTTCTGTGGCGGCCGAAGGCTGCCGTTCATGCGGTCGCGCACAGCCCACCAGAGGCGTCTGTCCGGCTCCGGCGCGTGGTAGCGCCTGAGGGCGGTGTCCAGCGTCTCGTAGGCGGCGAGCTCGGCGCGGCAGACAGGGCAATTGGGCACATGGGCGGCGATGCGCGTCGCTTCCGCTGGGGAGAGAGCGAGGTCGCGCCAGGCGGCAAGCGTAGCGGGGGCAATGCGCTCAGGGCAGTGGGTCGTGGTAGTCGTCATCGCGGCTCCTCCTGGGTGTAGCAGGTGCGGAAGCGCTCACGCGCACGCGCCAGTGTCATTTTGCTGGCGGCCTCGGAGCTGCCGAGCACACGAGCCAGCTCGCCGATCGAAAGGCCGTAGACGACGCGCAAAACGAGTGCGGCACGCTGTTTCACGGGCATGGAGTCCAGGGCGGCCCGCACCGCGGCGGACTCGACGACGCTCGCGGCTGGGTCGCCCGCAATGCCTTCCCCGCCTCCAAGTTGCGCGGTCGCCGCGGCGCGAATCGAGCGATGGCGCCGGTGGTTGCTGGCAAGGTTGGTGGCCACGCGGAAGAGCCACGCGCGTGGCTGCTCGTAGTGGCGCACCTGCTCGAAGCGTTGCCACGCGCGCACGAACGTTTCCTGCGCCAGGTCGTAGCTGGCGTGCTCGTCGCCGGTGACGCGCCAGAGGTAGCCGAAGATCTCGCGCTCGTGTGCGCGGAAGAACGTCTCGAAGGCGTTGTCTCCGCTTCGGGCGCCAGCAGGCTGACGTGTGAGCCCCTGGCTGTCGAGTGATGCCGGCTGCTCCTCTTGTGATCTGCTGGTCAGAAGGCTGAGCGTGCGAGCAAGGACTGCTAGCGATAGCCACCGGCTGGTGCGTGAATGCCTCCCGAGCCGCGAGGAGACTGGAACCGCCATACGTGCACCACTTTCTGTCGAAGCGCCGCGCGAGTGCCATCCATTCGCGGCGACATACCTAACACACGCCAGCCATGCAAAGGTAACAGCGGGTAACAGCGGGGCAATTCAATTCGTAGCGCGTGCTGGCTTCCTCCCCGTACGTCCGTCGCCCAGAATGCGTGAGCGCAGGTTCATCCATCCAGCGCGAGATGAGGGCCCTTCGGGCAGTTCGCTTGACGCGGCCCAGCCCCGCGCATACACTGGCGCGGACCACTCGCCCACGCCCTCATCGGAGACGGCGGTGGCGCGGTGATTCATCGGCAGGGAGCGATGCCGTATGCGCTCACGCATTCTGGGTGGCCTGGTCAGTTGGCTGGTGGCCGTACTGCCGCTCGTCGCCGTCAACCTCGCCGGCCTGGCCGCACTCTTCGACTTTGGCGAGATGATCCTGGCGGGCGCGGTGGCCCTCGTCGGCGGACTGCTCTGTGGCGGAGTGCTCGCTGGCTATCTTGGCGGTCGTCCACGTCCGGGCCATCCGGGTGGGGCCGCGGCTGGCGCGGCGACGGGTGCGACTGCCGCGCTGGTCTATCTGCCTACCGTGCTGGTGCTCGTCCTGGCGGCCAGCGCCGCCGACTCGGCCTCGCTGCTGGTTCAACAGACCAGTCCTCAGGACTCCGGCGCGCAGACCACGGACGTGCAGGGTACCATCGGCATGCTCATGGCACTGCTCTTTGTCTGTGTGCTGCTGGTTGGCATCGCCGCGCTCACCGGCGCGATTGTGGGGAGGCGCGGTTCCGTACCGCCAGCGAAGGCAGCGGCTCGCCGGGGAGCGGCGAGCCTGCCCGCGCGTGGGGCATCCAGCCCCATCCGCCCGCCCGCGCGGCCCCCAGCGCCCTCCGTGCCTGCCGCCGGCGGCAGGCTCATTCGCTCCCCGCTGCCAGACGCGGAGCCCTCCCCCCCGCACCAGCCCTTGCCCTCGCGACCCGATTCCGCCTATCCTTATGGGGACGGCCGGAGTCCCGCACAGGGCAGCCGAGCCCGAGGCGGCGAACACAGCTCGCGCGGCCGCTACGAATAGCCCGCACGTACGAAGGAGCGCGTCCCCCATGCCGCGCCTGATCTTTCTCGGCACCTCCGCGGCCCTCCCCCAACTGACCCGCGCGAACACGGCCCTTGCGCTGGTGGATGATGAGACTGGCAGCGGCCTGCAGATTGACTGCGGCGGGGACCCCTACCGCGCCCAACTGGCGGCCGGCATCGGTCCAGACACCATCACCGACCTCTTCATCACGCACGCGCACATAGACCATATCGGCGGCCTGCCCTCGCTGATCGAGAGCCTGCGTTTAGGTGGCCGCAGCCGCCCGCTGCGCGTCCTCGCGATCCCGCCGGTGCTGGCGGTGGCGCGCGCACTGGTCGCGGCGTATGACTTCGAGCTGACGCTGGACGCGTGGGGCTTCCAGGTGACGTTTCAGGAAGTCCAGCCCGGCGAGGCGGCTACTCTGGCAGGATGGCCGGCGCGCGTCGTCTCGATGGATCACTCCGTGCCCTCGTCCGGCGTGCGCCTGATGCTGCCCGGCGGCGACCTCGCCTACACCTGCGACACGCAGCCCACTCCTCGCATCGTCGAGCTTGGCAAGGGCACCCATCTGCTCGTCACTGAATGCACCTACCTTCAGGCGTATACGCCAGCCGCGCGTATCAGCAAGCACCTGACGGCGGTTGAGGCTGGGCAGGCGGCGGCCGCATGCGCGGCGCAACAGCTCGCGCTCGTCCATCTTGGGCCATGGCCAGCCGACGCGATTCGCGAGGAGGCCGGCTCCGTCTTCTCTGGCGAGATCCTCATCCCCAACGACGGCGACGCGATCGCCGTCTAGCCCGAATTGCCGACCAGCTTGCCCAACCCAGTGCCCACTCTTGTGGTACACTGCGCTGGCCGCCAAACGCCTGCCAGCTATACATAACGGATGGCAGGCACGTGTTCGCCCGGCGGCTCGGTGGACAGATGAACGTCAGGAGGAACGGCACCTATGTTCGATGATCCCAACCATCCAACCGTGCAGACGCTGGCCGCGCACCACGACGCCGGCACCCACGACCAGATCCCCGCCGACCAGGCTGCCGCGGCCGTCGAATCGTTCCACCAGAACGCCGACCCCACGCTCGTCCAGCAGGTGACCGACCAGCACTACGATCAGATGGCGCCTGACCAGCTCCAGCAGGCCGCCGAGCAGTTCAAGGAAAAGATCGCGGGCGTCGCAGGCTCGAACCCCGAGGCCGCGCAGCTCGCCGCAGTGGACCCCGCGGCCGCCACACCGCAGCAGGTCGCCGCGATGCACCGCTTCGTGCTCAAAGAGCACCCTGAGCTGATGAAGGAGATTCTGATCGGCGGCGCCGCCACGATCGCCGTCGGCGCGCTGGCCGCCTTCGCCGCGCGGCGCTTCCTCGCCCACCACGGTCGCTAAGCGAGCCACACTCTCTCCCCTCAGGCAGAGCCCGCCCGCCACGCGCAGGCGGCGGCTCTGCCGACCTGCACCATGCGATGCGCCCGCGAATCTCCCCCCAAGGCTGCGCTAGAATCTGAGAGTGGCAGCAGTGGGCAGAGATGAGCCGAGTCGAGGGGGAGAACACATGGCGGCGGAGACGCGCATTCTGATCGCCGACGAGCATCGCGGCGCACGCGATAACCTGCGCCAGCTTCTCGCGCGCATCCCTGGCTTTGCCGTCGTTGGCGCCGCCGAGGGTGCCGCCGAGGCGCTTGCCCAGGTGCGTGCGCTGGCCCCTGACCTCGTGCTGCTCGACGCGGGGCTGCTCGGCTCCCCCGGCGCTGATCTGCTGGCTGGCCTGCGCGCGCTGCCACAGCCCCCGCGCATCGTGCTGATGACCTCGCTCGACCAGGTGATGGACGAGGCAGAGGCGCATGCGCTCGGCGCGGCCGGCGCCATCAGCAAGCTCGCCGGGCGCGATAGCCTGCTGGCGGCCATCCGCCGGGCGCTCCAGACGGAGCCAGACGTGCACCCCGCGGCAGCATCTTCACTGCCCACTGCTCGCATCCCACCGGATGATGACACTCCACCGCCCATGACCCGCGGCTTCGCGCTCTCGCTGGGCGGCGGCACGCACGATCTGGCCGTCGCCACCGACGAAGCGCACACCTGGCGCTTCCGCGAGGCGCTGGCGCGCTGGCCCAGCGGCGTCACCGTGGTCACCACACACGAGAGCGACAACCCGGCCAGCCCGATCCTCGGCATCACCGTCAGCTCGTTCTGCTCGCTCTCGCTGGACCCCACACTGGTGCTGATCGCCATCGGCGAGGGCCAGCCGATCCTGCCGGCGCTGCTGCGCGGCCGCTTCACCGTCAACATTCTTGGCGCCGAGCAGAGCGTCCTCTCCGAGTTCTTTGCCCGTCGCTCCGAGCAGGCGCTGCAGCCGGTCTTCGTGGAGGATGAGATCCTCGCCGGCAGCCGCGCCGCGCTCGTCTGCACGCTGTGGCGTGAGTATCCCGGCGGCGATCACCGCATCCTCATTGGCCTGGTCGAGCGCGTCTGGCTCGGTCCGCCCGATGAACCGCTGATCTTCGCTCGGCGCGAGTATCGCCGGCTGGGCGATGCCGCGGAGACGGCCAGGTGATACGCTGTGTCTGTAAAATACGGACGGCAGACGAACAGAGCACAAATGGCGAGAGGCAGGCGGAGATGAGCACGCGAAGACAGCAGGGGAAGCGGCAAGCTGGTGCGCGGAAGGCGAGTACCAGCGTGGCGAAAACGTCTCAGCACGGCGCGGATCGAGCGATGGGCGAGGGGAAGACGGCTGCCGAGGGCGGCGCACGGGGAGTCGTGCGCGACGAAGTGGCGGAAGCTTCTATAGACTCGTTTCCCGCCAGCGACCCTCCCGGCTGGATTCCCACTCGCATCTAGTCATCCTCTGCGGCACCCGAGAATGGAAGGCGACACCCACCATGCATCCTGAGCTGACCGCCGAGATTCTGGCCGAGCTGCGCGACGCACTCGAACGCAAGCGCGCGCACCTGCGCGCGCAGATTGCCGCGCTGCGAGCCGCGGAAGGCGCGGGCGACACCCCCACATCCGACGCCAGCACCGATGCGCCGGGCGACGAAGGCGATGAGAGCGTGGACCTGGAGGCATGGGACACCAGCCACCAGGAAGCGCTTGATCTGCGCGCGGAGCTTGGCGAGATCGAGCATGCGCTCGGCAAGTTCGACGCTGGCACGTACGGCATCTGCGAGGAGTGCGGGCGACCGATTCCGCTGGCCCGGCTGCGCGTGCTGCCGGAGGCGCGCTACGACGCTCAGCACCAGGCTGAGGTAGAGGCTCGTGCTGGCGGCGAGGCTGGTGCGAGCGGCGCAGTGCAATCCTAAGCGCGCTTCGCGGCCCACTTGGCGTGCCGCAGGGGGTAGCATCGCCGCGCCGCTCGTACGGAGATGATATACTATCCGGACAGACGGCATAGAACGGACGTTCGGCATACTGGACCGGCGGGAGGGAGTGCAATGGCTGATCGCCTTGTGTCGCCACAGCTTGGCGACGAAGACGTGCAGGAGACCTCCCTCCGCCCGCGCCGCCTCGTCGAATACATCGGCCAGGAGACGGTCAAGAGCAACCTCAGCATCATGCTGGAGGCGGCGCGCAAACGGGGCGAAGCGCTCGACCACGTCCTGCTCTATGGCCCGCCGGGGCTAGGCAAGACCTCGCTCTCAATCATCATCGCCAACGAGATGCAGGCGGCCATCCGCATGACCTCCGGCCCTGCCATCGAGCACGCCGGCGACCTCGCCGCCATCCTCACCAGCCTGGACGAGGGTGATGTGCTCTTCATAGACGAGATCCACCGTCTCAGCCGCGTGGTCGAAGAGCGACTCTACTCGGCGATGGAAGACTTCCAGATTGACCTCATCATTGGCAAAGGCCCAGCCGCGCGCGACGTACGTCTTCCGCTCAAGCACTTCACCATTGTCGGCGCCACCACCCGTCTGGGCGCCCTTGCCGCCCCGCTGCGCGACCGCTTCGGCCAGGTCTTCCGCCTGCAATACTATGATGAGCCCGCCCTGCAGACGATCATCAACCGCTCGGCACGCATCCTGGCTGTCCGCGTTGACGACGGCGGCGAGCTCGAGATCGCCCGCCGCGCCCGCGGCACTCCGCGCATTGCCAATCGCCTGCTGCGCCGCGCCCGCGACTTCGCCGAGGCGCGCGCCGACGGCATCATCACGCGCGACGTGGCGCAGACGGCACTGACCGCGCTCGAGGTGGACGAGCGCGGCCTCGATCCCATCGACCGCACGCTGCTCTCGACCATCATCACCAAGTTCGAAGGCGGCCCGGTCGGCGTGGAGACCCTGGCCGCCAGCATGAGCGAAGAGGTGGAGACCATCGAGGACGTGCTGGAGCCCTACCTCTTGCAGCTCGGCTTCCTCGCGCGCACATCCCGCGGCCGCATCGCCACACGCCTGGCCTACGAGCATCTCGGCCACCCCTATCGCCCAGAGATCAATTCGCTCGGCCTCTGGTCGTCTTCCGACGAGCAGCCGTAGCGCTCCGGCGTCTTCGCTGGCACGCGCGCTGCAAGACGCCAGCGGCGGGAGGATGTTGCCGTGTACGAGCTTGACGCGCTCCAGTGCACGCTCTTCGTGGACGCCAGTCTCGCCCGCCGGCGGCTCGAAGCCCTCATCGCCGAGCTTGCCGGCGGGACGCTGCGCCATCCCGGCCTGCCTGGAGCGTATGTTGCCGGTCGCTACGTCGAGATCGAGATCAGCGAGAACGTGGCGCCCGCCCACTTCGGCTCCGATCGCGCGATGCTGCGCTCACGCTATGCCCTGGACATCTTCGCGCTCCCAGGCCAGACACACCCTGCCCAGCTCGCCCTCGTCTCGCGGCTGCTGCAGTGTCTGTGGCGGCTGGGGTACGAGGTGGACGTGGCGGCCGAGTATGCCGGCGAGCTGCCCGGCCCTGAGGAGATGCCGGGGCGTCGCCATCCGCGGCCGATCGAGGTGTGGGTCTGGGAACACGAGGCATACGAATGGGCCTGACCGGAATTGCTCCCGATCAGGCCCGCCGTTTGTTCGCGAAGGCTTAACTGCGTAGGCGCTCCAGCACCTTTGGATGCCGCAGCTTGGCCAGTGCGCCCGCCTCGATCTGGCGCACCCGCTCGCGTGTGATGCCGAGCTGGCGGCCCACCTGCTCCAGCGGGAAGGTATGGCCATTGCCCAGCCCAAAGCGCAGTTGCAGCACCAGCCGCTCGCGCGGCGTCAGCACATCCTCCAGGACTTCCTGGACCTCCTGCTTCATCGTGCGAGTCGTGGCCGCCTCTTCTGGGCTGGTGCTCGCCTCGTCGGCCAGCACATCGCCCAACTCCTGCTCCTCGTCCTCGCCGACGGGCAGCTCCAGCGAGATCGGCGTACCGGGCGCCGCCTCCAGCTCGTGCAGCCGCTCGACCTCCATGCCCAGCGCGTCGGCCAGCTCCTGCTCGGTGGGGTCGCGCCCCAGCTCTTGCACGAGCCGCTGCCGCTCGCGCCGCACCCGGTTAAGGGCGGTGTTGACGTAGACCGGCAGGCGAATCGCGCGGCCCTTATCAGCTACCGCCCGACTGATCGCCTGGCGGATCCACCACGTCGCGTGGGTGCTGAAGCGGTGGCCGCGGCGCCAGTCATAGCGCTGCACAGCCCGCATCAGGCCGATGTTGCCCTCTTGGATCAGATCGAGCAGCGAGAGCCCGCGGCCGACGTAGCGCTTGGCAATGCTGACGACCAACCGCAAGTTCGCCAGCACGAATTGCTGCACGGCGTCCTTGTCGCCAGCCTCAATTCGCTTGGCTAGCTCGATCTCTTGCGCATGGCTCAGCATCGGCACGCGGCCGATCTCTCGCAGATACGCTGTGATGGCGTCTACTTCAGCGGCCTCGCCGCGCTCCGCCGCCTTGGCAACCTCCTGCACGCGGCGCAGCCGGGCCGCACCGGCCTCCGCCACGTCTGGCAGGTCGACGAGCGGCGTACTATCGGTCTCCATGGCGTGGATTCCACTTTCGATTGCCTCATCCTCCTGCGCGCGGGCCTCGTCCTCGTCGTCGTCAACGATGTCAACGTCTTCGGCGAGCAGTTGGTCCACGGCGGCATCGAGGTCGCTCAACTCTCTGATCTCCGGCCCTGAATCGTCGGTGAGCGAGCTGCCGGCCTCGGTCTCATGTTCATGTGCGCGCGGCGCCCGTTCGTCCTCGGCTTGAGGACGAGACTGCTGGAAGGCAGCCTCCAGGTCGGCGCGCCGCACATAGCCGCGCTTGCGACCCTCTTCGAGCAGACGATTGAAGTCGTTGTTGTTGGTAGACGACTTTGTTGGCATTGATCTCACCCACGCACGCCGACCAAACGGTACATCACTGTACACACCCAGCCAGCGTGCGCCTCAGAACCGGACGACCGCCACCGCGGCCTCACGGTACGTCTTCTCTATCCGCACGTAACTCTTGCGAATTCGGTGCCACCACTGCCCCATCCGAAGGGCGCGGGCGTGCTGATCGGGAAGAGCGGCCCGCCGGGCGCTGTGACGTCTCACTTACTATACGAAAGTTCTGCACCAATGGTTACACAACTACTTGACGAATCGCACGCGCGATATCTCTCTATCGTATCAGCCGCATCCAGCTCCAGGCAAGCAGATAGGCCCGGCAGCGCATCACCGCTCGACCGGGCCTGAGACGTACGTGCCCCTGCGCCGCCTGAAACAACCAGCTGCACGCCACGCGGCACGATACGCAGCCTCACACCGCGCGCATAGCGCGCACGTGCGACACCCACAACCGTAGGAGAGCAAGAAAGCGAAGATTTACCTCGATTTTGCCGAGCGAACGAATAGGCGCACGCCACGAATCCGAAGATTCGCGCCGGCTGCCGCCAGCGAGTCCGGCGATCAATGCGATCGAGCCGGCAGATCTCCGCCTCGATACAAGGCGAAAAGTGTGCCAAGCCACTCGACCATTAGTCGCGGTCGGCTCGCAACCAGACGTTACCGTCTGTTCACCTCCGCGCTATCGCATGTTGCGTGACCACGTCATCTACGTGGGGTCTTTGGCCGGACGCCTCCACGCCACCCTTGCGGG
>DASUBU010000240.1:0-6379 GCA_035763125.1 Ktedonobacterales bacterium | reverse complement strand
CAGCACGTCCGGATTGGCGGGCAGACGGTGTTGCCGTCGCTGACGCTCTTCGTGCTTGTCGGAGCCGGCGACCTGCCACCTGAGCTAGCCTCAAGTGCGCAGGCTGCCGTCAGCGCGGCGCTCGACGGCATGAAGCTGCACACGACCGTACCACGCGGCGACTACTTCGCGACCAAAGAAGACGCGAAAGGTGTGCCTGTTGCACGGCGAGCGTCGAGCACGATGTCCGCCGACCTCAATTTCTTCGTTACCCCGCCAGATAGCACCATGGCAGGTGCCGCTCTGTGCGCACTCGATGGCTTCTGCCCGGCACCCCTCGACAGCCCGCCACCCTACAGCCAGCAGACAACACAGGTGCCTGACAATGTCTGGAATGTGTCCGTCACGGTGTCAATGCGATGGACCTTCAGGCCGCCAGGCCAGGCGCCGCTGGTCGCTGCTCCGGTCGCGTTCGGCGGCGGACCGTCGGTGTGGCTGGCCTATGACGGCACTGGGGGCTGGCAAGTGACGGTGTCGTCGTTCGGCGATGGCACCGGCCAGACCCTCGGCGATCAGCTCCGGCAGGGCATCTGCTGGGCGGGAGCTACGCTCCTGGGCAACGTGGGCGGCCCTGGGCAGCATCAGTTCGGGATGGGAACCGGCGGCGACGGCGGCAAGGATCAGGGTGTGGACGGCTGTGTTATCCAGCTCTTTCTCAACGACGGATCCAGTCCTTCGTCGCCGAGCGGCAACGTGATCTGGCGCTTCGGCGCGCTGCTGGCCGCCGACGCGGGCGCGCAGAAGCTGCTGCCGATGCTGCCCGCCGCACCGGACGACGAGGTGAAGGCCGTCACGCGATAGCGGCGTGCTACAATGCGTGGCGGTGTCCTTCGCGGAAAGTAGAGACGCGAGCAGAGGAAAGCGGGAGCGGCAGGCGATGCGGGTTGTGACGACACTTGATGACCTGATCGCGGCGCGGGCGGAGTGGCGCGGGGGCCGGCGCGCGGCAGGCTTCGTGCCGACGATGGGCTATCTGCACGCCGGGCACCTCTCGCTGGTTGAGCGTGCGCGTGCCGAGAACGAGGTCGTCGTCGTCAGTATCTTCGTCAACCCGACGCAGTTTGCCCCGCACGAAGACCTCGCCCGCTATCCGCGCGACCTGCCGCGCGATCTCGCCCTGCTGGAAGCCGCCGGCACCGATCTGGTCTTCACGCCGGCGGCCGAGCGGATCTATCCATCCGGCTTCAGCACGTACGTCGTGCCGCAGGGGCCGCTGGCCGAGCGGCTGGAGGCGGCGGTGCGGCCGGGGCACTTCCGCGGCGTGGCGACCGTCGTGCTCAAGTTCTTCAATCTGGTCCAGCCGGCGCGCGCCTACTTCGGCCAGAAGGACGCGCAGCAGGTCGCGGTGCTGCGGCGGATGGTGGCCGATCTCAATGTGCCGGTGGAGCTGCGCGTGCGGCCGACTATGCGCGAGGCGGACGGTCTGGCGATGAGCAGCCGCAACGCCTATCTCGGCCCCGAGGACCGCGCGGCGGCAACCGTCCTCTTCCGCGCGCTCCAGGCGGGCGCCGCGGCCTTCGACGAGCGTCCGGCGGATGGCGTGGCGGCGGTGCGCCGCGCAATGGAGCAGACCGTCGCCGCCGAGTCGCGCGCCACGCTCGACTACGCCGACGTCTGCGACCCCGATACCTTCGAGCCGCTAGCCGAGCTTCAGGCGCCCGCGCTGCTGGCGGTCGCTGCGCGTCTTGGGCCGGCACGGCTGATTGACAATGTCGTCCTGCGGCCGGGTACGGCGGGCTGGGAGATGGGCGTACGCACAGGCGCGGCGCAGGAATGAGCGAGCTAGCCATTATCCAGCTCCACACGCTGCGCGCAGAGCTGGCGGCGCTGCCGCGACGCAGCGCAACGCTGCTGATCGGCGTGGATGGGCCGGGCGGCGCCGGCAAGTCGCTCTTTGCGCGCGCCCTGGCCGCCGGCGTCCCGTCTGCGACGGTGGTCGAGATGGACGACTTCTTCCGCCCGTCGTCTGAGCGGCTGCCCGGCGATCCACGTGATAAGCTGGTCGGCGCGGACTTCGACTGGCCGCGCCTGTGCGAGCAGGTGCTCAGGCCGCTCGCGGCAGGCGCCACCGCGCGCTACCAGCGCTACGACTGGGACGCGGACCGTCTGGCGGAGTGGCGTGAGGTGGCGCCCGGCGGCATGGTGATCGTCGAAGGCGTCTACTGCACGCGCGACGAGCTGGCCGGCTTCTACGATTTCCGCATCTGGATTGCTTGCCCACGCGAGCTGCGGTTGGCACGCGGCATCGCGCGCAGCGGCGAGCGCATTCGCGAGATCTGGGAGCGCGACTGGATGGTGGCCGAAGATCTCTACATCGCGGCTCAGCGTCCGCGGGAGCGAGCCAACCTCGTGCTCGACGGCTCCGGCCGCGTCACGCACGATCCGTCAAGCGAGTGTATAGTGCTAATCGCGAGTGGTCAGCCGCGATCGGACGATGCGCGAAGCGACAGGAAAGGATAGGCGGCGTGGCATCAGGGGCGAACGAGCGCCGCTCGCGCGACGGCTCGCGGAGGCGTGACGACGAGCCGCGGCGGGCTGCCCGCCAGCAAGGAGTGCCAGCGCGACACAGCGAGCGCCATCGCGGCGAGGAGCACGCGCCAGCCCATAGCAAGCATCAGCACGGAGGCGGAGGCCCTCCCCGCCGGACCCGCATGCCGCCGGAGGAGATTCCCGCGCGGCACCCACAGCGCGGGCGAGGGCACACACCTGAGCAAAGCTTCACCTGCGGCCACTGCAAGCGCTTCGTCGGGCCGCTGCCGAGCGGCGGCCACCACCGCAACCACTGCCCGTTCTGCCTCTACTCGCGCCATGTAGACGAGGCGCGCTCCGGCGATCGGCTGAGCGCCTGCCGCTCGCTGATGGCGCCCATCGGCGCCTTCCAGCGGCCTAACGGCGAGCACGTCATCGTCCACCGCTGCCTGGGCTGTGGCTTCGAGCGCTTCAACCGTATCGCCGCCGACGACGACTTCGATCTGGTGCTCTCGCTGCCGGTGGTGCCGCCGCGCAGCGCCCGACCAGACGGCGACGCGGGCGCTTGAGCGTGTCTCGTAACACCGCGACGTAGTGTCGAGTGCCGGCGAGGTGAGCCGGTCCCCGGCCGGATCCCGGCGGGAGCAATCAGCGCTACGACGGGAGTTGACAGCATGTATCGCAGAACGCTCGGTCTCGGGTTCATCCTGGCACTGTCACTCGTCGCTCTGGCCGTCGCCGGCTGCGGGCAAGCCGCCAACGCGAACGGCCCCGGCGGCAACACCTCCGCTCCCAATGTGCACATCGGCACACACACGGCCACGGTCGGCGGCCAGAGCGAGACCGTGCTGACCAACGACGCTGGCATGACGCTCTACTACTTCGATGCGGACTCGGCAACCGCGAGCGCCTGTTCCGGGGCGTGCCTCCAGAACTGGCCGCCGCTGCTCACCGCCGGCATCCCGAGCTTCGACACGTCGCTGAAAGGCACGGTTAGCTACCTTGACGACGCGGCCGGGCGGCAGGCCACCTACAACGGCCATCCACTCTATACGTATGCTGGCGACCATGCGGCCGGCGACACCACTGGCGACGGCATCAAGGGCCAGTGGCACGTCGCGACGCCGGACATCAAGGACATCAGCAGCTCCGGCGGATACAGCTACTAACTCATCCGTTTGCGCCGATCAGGGTCAACGCCGTGCCATCCGGGATGGGCTTTTGCCAGTAGATCGAGCCGGTCGCCGCGTTGAACGCGGTTAGCCCAGGGACCGGCTCACAGGCTGGGGGGCAGTTAACCATAAAGTGGGATAAGGCGATCTGCGAGATGGCGTACACCGCTCCTGGAGCCGCGACTGGCACCCGATAAGCTGCGTTGGCATTGCCGGCGTGCCGCCACAGCACTTTGCCGGTTGCAGCCGCCAGGGCGTAGAGGGAGGCGCCGCCGGAGACGTAGACAGCCGAACCATTGGAGACCGCAAGCTGGCCGGCAGTGTTTGTGCCCACCTCTGTTTGCCAGACGAGCGCGCCCGTCGCTGGCACGAAGGCGTAGACCTCCGCGGGCCGTTCGCCGCCGTTCGGTGTGCCGGGGGTCGCCGTGACGTAGAACTGATCGTCGCTCAGCGAGAACGCCGCATTGAATTCCAGTGTGAGCTGCGCGGTGCCGCCATAGCGCCACAGGAGCGAGCCGTCGGTCCCGCGAAACGCGGCCACCCCGAATGAATAGACCTGCTCCTGCTCCACATAACTGCGGAATAACGCGAAGACCTGGCCGCCGCCAGCGACCAGCATGCCTTCATAGTCACCCGGCGCGGTCCGCCACGCGCGCGAGCCATCTGCCTGCCGTAGTGCGGCAAGCGCGCCGTCCTGCGTCAGGTAGTAGAGAAAGCCGGCATCGGCCGCTAGCCCGCTGGCGCCGAAGTCCGTGACAACCACGTGCCAGTCGAGGTGGCCGTCTGTGGCATTGAGCGCATACACCTCGCGCCGCCCCGAACCCGGGTCTACGTCTGATGCGGCGATGAAGATGTATCTTCCGCTCACAGCGGGCATTAGCACCTGGGCGGATACCTGCCCAATCGGGGTCCCCGGCAGCGGTGTATGCCAGACCCGCTGTCCAGTCGCCGGGTCGAGAGCTAGCGCGTCGAGATCAGCCCCGCTGCTGACGTCCCGGGGGACGGCGACGAGCAGACCCTGGGCGAGCGTCACATAATGCCTGCCGCCAGAGAGTGGCGTCTGCCACCGCACTGTGCCATCGCTGCCGCGCAGGCTCTCGACGGCGAAGCTCGCTGCTGGACTGCTGCGTTCCACGGTGGCGAGGATCGAGAGCGAGGCCGGCACGTTCGCAGGGACATTGGCGGGAGCGAGCGGCGGCGGCGCCGAGTCCACGATCAGAGCGGCCACCGCGCCCAGCATAACCACCGCACAGCCCACACGCAGGAGGACACGGGCGGAATATGCGCGCGCTCGGTGGGTATTCACCAGCACGATGAGGGCGGCCAGGAAGACGCCGAAGCAGACCAGCGCCAGCGTGTCGAAGGGCATGCGCAGCACCTCCGTGTGGACGGCGGAGTGGCAACTTTCTCGTCCGTACTACGCACACCGCCCGACCGCTCTCACACGCATGAGGAGCATGTGTGCGCCACGTCACACTGGGTGCTCGTCAGCGGGTGACCGGGTAAGCCGCCCACTCGCCGCTGGGCCGCTCGTAAAGGATGCTGCTGACCCAGGGCTGTTGACCCTGCACCCAGCCAAGCGCCCACCCATCGTCGATCGCGGTGATGAAGAGGTCGCCGGGGAAGGGCACCGTGTGCCAGGTGCCGCCCACGTAGCGCAGGACGGTCGTCGGCGTGATCTTGCCGGGGAAGAATGCGCCGGCCAGCAGGTAGACCGAGCCCGCGGGACCTGGCTGGAAGCGCAGCAGTGCGGCGCCGCCCTGCGCGCCGAGGCCGGCTGGCAGTGTCGCTGGTCGCCAAGCTGTGCCATCGTAGTGGTACGCGGCGGGCACACTAACCGATGGCGGGGTTGCCGGATCCTTCGGGTTGGAGACGCTCTCGGTAGGTCCGCCGATCCAGCCATCGGTTGGCGAGATCATGGCGATCCGGTTCGTAGATCCCAGGCCATCCAGCATACCGCGATACTGCCACTCGCCATGTGAATAGTGGACGAGGAGTCGCTGACAAACCGCCCAGCCGTCGTCAGGCGAGGCCATCGAGAGATCAACGACACCAGCATGCCAGTCCAGCCAGAACGGACTCGGGAAGGACGCCGGGAAGGTGACTGGCGACCAGACGCCGTGCTGGTAGTGCAAGATTCCGCTGAAGTGGTCGCTGGGGCCGGCATTGCCTCCGCCGCTGCCGCCCGAACAGGTCGCGGCGTCCTGAGGGCAAGTGGCGTCCGCTAGTGGCCTAGTTGCTAGCGCCCAGCCCTCGTCGGCGGAGAGCATCTGCACCTTGCTGATGTTGCCCGTGTTGGGCACGACCACCTCACTCCAGAGGCCGTGCGAGAAGTGAAGCATAGTACCCACCAGCGTGGTGTGATCGGCGCTCATCTTGTCCCCGCCGGCCCACCCCTCGTCGGCCGACGCCATCGAGATCGTTTCGACATGCACGCCGGGGAAGCGCTGATCCGTCAGCGTCCAGCTGCCACCGGCGAGATGGAGGAAGACCGTCGTCGAGCGTGGGGCGGCGGGTGCGCCGGGCACGATATCGCCAACAGCCCATCCCTCATTGGATGAGAGCAGCGACAGATCAGCCAGCATCGTATCCGGCGGCAGCGCGAGCGGCTGGGGCGTGGCCGTGGGGCGGCTGGCCGTAGGAGTGGCAAGTGGGTGTGTGGCGACCGGCCTCCCCACGACAAAGTTGTTGAAGATCAG
>DASUBU010000239.1:0-9032 GCA_035763125.1 Ktedonobacterales bacterium | reverse complement strand
GTTCGCTGGCCGTTGACTTCGATGGTGCCGCTGCGTGGCTTGACCAGCCCGAAGATGGTCTTCATCGTCGTCGTCTTGCCGGCGGCATTGGCCCCCAGCAGGCAGACGATCTCGCCGCGGCCCACGTCCAGCGTGACGTCGCGCAGCACATGACTCGGCCCGTAGTAGGTATTGACTCCGCGCAGCGACAACATCGCATCGCGCGTGGGCGCGGGCGCAGCCGCCTGTTGCGTCATGTCTTGCATGGCTACTCCACCGCCGCCTTTCGTCCGAGGTAGGCTTCGATCACCTGCTCGTTGCGCTGGATCTCCTCCGGCAGCCCCTCGGCAATCTTACGTCCGTAGTCTAACACCGAAATCCGGTCGGAGATGCCCATCGTCACCTGCAGCTTATGCTCGATCAGCAGAATCGTCAGGCCGAACTCGCTGCGCAGCCGCTGAATATAGTTGATAGCCTCAGCAGTCTCAGCGTCGTTCATGCCAGCGGTCGGCTCGTCGAGCAAGAGCATCTTGGGCTGGGAGCCAAGTGCACGGGCGATCTCGATGCGCCGACGGTCAGCGTACGAGAGATTGGCGGCGTAATCGTCTTTGCGGTCCACCAGCGACGGACCGAAGAAGCCGAGCAGCTCGATCGCGCGGCGCTCAGCATTGCGCTCGGCCCGCTGGTAGTTGGGCAGGTGCAGCACGATCGAAGCCAGGTCGCCGGGGAACCTCACATGCTGCCCAACCATCACGTTCTCCAGCACCGTCATGTTGTTGAAGAGACGGATGTTCTGGAACGTACGCGTGATCCCGCGGCGCAACACTTGGTCGGGCGAGAGCCCCGCGATGGAGCGGCCATCAAACGTCATCTCGCCGCTGGTCGGCTTGTAGATACCGGTGACTAAGTTGAAGACGGTCGTCTTGCCGGCGCCGTTAGGTCCAATAATGCTGAAGATCTGGCCCGACGAGACATCCAGGTCAACGGTGTCGACCGCCGTCAGACCGCCAAAGGTCTTGGTGACACCCCGCAAGCTGAGAAGTGGCTGCTGCTGCATTGATTAGCTGTCCCTTCCCTGTGCGTCGGAGCCCGCACCAGTGAACGCCGACTGTTCATCCTCCTCCGCGCTTGGCTCCAGCAGGCCGGCCTCTTCGCGTTCCAGCAGGCCAACCGCCGAGGCGCCCTCCACTGAGGCACCGATGCCCTTCAGCTCTCGCTGGCGGCGCACATTGGGGATCAAGCCCTGTGGCCTCAGCAGGATGATTGTCACTAGCACTACACCATAGATCAGGAACTTGGTGGTGCCCAGATCGAAGGCCGCCAGGAAGTGGAACGGAGCGCCAGGCTCTGTCACCAGCGGGCTGGCGTGGACGATATCGTTCAGGCGGCCGAGCAGATAGAAGTCGAACAGCTTGAGGATCACCGCGCCGAGGATCACGCCGGGAATGCTACCCAACCCGCCGAGCACGATCATCACGAGAACAGTGATTGAGATGCCGAAATTGAATTCGGAGGGGTTGATGGCCGGCACAAATGCGGTGTTGAGTGCGCCGCCGACGCCGCCGACGAAGGCACCCAGGCCGAAGGCCAGCAGCTTCGTGCGGACGAGGTTGATGCCGGAGGCAGCAGCCGCCGTCTCGTCCTCGCGGATGGCGATCCAGGCACGGCCAAGACTCGACTCGCGCAACGAGATCACACCCAGAATCACCAGGACCACCAGCGAGAGCGCCAGGTAGTAGATGGGCGAGTTGTCGGTGGCGCTCTGGAAACTGATCGGGCCAATATCAGCCGGCTGGGTAGCCTGGATACCAAACTGCGCGAAGAAGTAGGGTACGTTATTGAAGAAGATCGGCACGATCTCGCCGAAGCCCAGTGTCACGATGGCGAGATAGTCGCCCCGTAGGCGCAGGGTCGGCGCGCCGAGCAGCACGCCGAAGAAGCCCGCGACGAGCGCCGCTATCGGCAGCACCAGCCAGAACGAGATCGGCGTGAAGTTATGCGGAACACCCTTGGCATCGGCGATGAAGCCGCTGGTCAGCACGGCCGTAGTGTACGAGCCGATCACGAAGAAGGCGACATAGCCCAGGTCGAGCAGGCCCGCGTAGCCGACCACGATGTTGAGGCCCAGCGCCAGCAGCACGTAGACGCAGATGGCGATGCCTGTCTGGATCAAGCTTTGATCGGCGACGACCCATGGGAATAGGATCGCCAGAAACAACACGATGAGACCGCCGCGCCAGCCCGTGAGATACCAGCCCACCGGCCGACCGGCAAATTGCGTGTGGTCGAGGTACGCGCGAACGCCCTGAAAACGTCCAGCGGCGCCGGTCGAGCCTTTAGTAGACACTGACATGCTGCCGCTCCTCCTACGCCTTGTCCGGCACTTGCTGGCCGAGCAGGCCCGATGGCCGGAACACCAGGATCAGCACCAGGATGGCAAAGACCGTCGCATCGCTCCAGGCGATGCCATTGGGCAGATATTGGATGGCGATCGACTGCACGAGGCCGATCAGGAAGCCGCCGAGCACGGCGCCGTAGATATTGCCGATGCCGCCGAGCACGGCGGCGGTGAAAGCGACAAGGCCGAGTTGGAAACCCGTAAAGAACCACACCTGGCCATTGTACATGCTGTAGACGACGCCTGCCGCGCCGGCCAGCGCCCCGCCGATCAAGAACGTGACGCTGATCGTCCGATTGATGTTGACGCCCATCAGCGCGGCTGCCTCAGGATCTTGCGCCGTCGCCCGCATCGCACGGCCCAGCTTTGTACTGAGGATGAACTGGTTGAGCATGTACATCAGGACGACGGCCAGCAGCAGGATGAAGATGTCGAGGAAGTTGATCTGCACGCCACCGAGGTTGAAGCCGCCAATAGGGAAGATAGAAGGGAAAGCCGTGAAGCCTGCCCCGCGGTAGAGCTGCGCGAGATTCTCGAGGATGAAGGAGACGCCGATGGCGGCGATCAACGGAGCCAGGCGTGGCGCACGCCGCAACGGCCGGTAGGCGAAGCGCTCGATCACAACATTGAGGCCGCCAGAGACGGCCATACCGATGACGATCAACATCAACATGACGCCGACCAGCGCGAGGCCGCCCAATGGATGAACGAGGCCCATCGCCTGGACGATGGCCAGCGTGACGACAGTGCTCCACATGAACACGTCGCCATGGGCGAAATTGATCAGCTCGATGATGCCATACACCAGGGTATAGCCTAGCGCAACGAGTGCATAGACCGCGCCCACGGTTATGCCATTCTCGATCTGCTGCAGAAGGAGGCTCACGCCCGATGAAGCGAACGTGGTCATATCACGCGTTCCCTTCCCTACAAGACAACGCCGACAGAGGCAGCGGAATCTAGAGTGCGCGGCTGGCGAGAATGCAGCCGTGTTGTCACATAGAATACTACAGGATACAAGGCGGAGCAGGCTCCATGCCGAAGCCTGCTCCGCGTTGGAAGATCCACGTCTCCTAGCGCATCATGCTAGGCGTTGACTTCCTGCTGGAAGACCCACTTGCTCGTTTGATCCACAACGTAGACGCTGAACAGCGAGCTCTTGTTGTCGCCGTTTTCATCGAACGAGATGTGGCCGGTAACGCCATCATACTGAATGCTGGCGACCTGGTCGCGCACGGCCGCGCGCGTCACGGGCTTGTTGTCTTTGATCAGGTTCTTGATCGCCGTGATCTCGATCATCGCGGCGTCGTAGGCCTGGGCGCTATAGGGCAGCAGATCGTTGTTCGGCTTGCCCTGCACGTAGGCGGTGTAGTCGCTCTTGAACTTGGTCGCCGCGGCCGAGGTGAGGGCCGAGGGATCGGGGGCCGCGACCGTGCCGTAGGTGTTCTGAGCGGCAGCCGCGCCGGCGGTGGTAATCCAGGCCGGGTCAGAAGCGATACCATCGCCGCCGACCATCGGCTTGGTGTAGCCGATCGCGACGAGGTCCTTCTTCAGCGCGCCGCCGCCCTGCGACGTCACGCCGCCGTAGAAGACCACGTCGGGGTTGGCGTTCTTGATGGTGGTGGCAAGCTGCGGGAAGGTGCTGACCTGCTGCGGCGAGATGGAGGCGCGGCCATTCGTGACAACCGTGCCGCCGAGCTGCGTGAAGCTCTGCGTGAAGAAGTCGGCCAGGCCCTTGCCGTACGTGGTGTTGTCGTCTACGACGAAGGCTGTCTTGGCGCCCACACCCTGCGGGGCCGGATTGAAGGCGAGCTGGGCGTCCACCTTGCCCTGCGCCACGTCATTGGCGCAGACGCGGAAGTACGACTCTGGCTTGCCGGCCGGATGGAGCTGATCGAACTGGATGCCACTGGCGGCTGCGTACTGACGAATCGTCAGGCCGGGGTTGGTGTTCGTCGGACTGATCAGTACAAAGCCGTTGCGGTTGGCGATCGGGATCTCTGCCACGGCTACCGAGCTGTTGAACGGCCCCACGGCCGCCATCACCGATGAGTCGGCGATCAACTGGTTGATGTTGGAGGCACCGATAGTCGGGTCCGCGCCGCTCTGCCCTTCGTCGTTCTTGTTGACGACGCTGAGGGTGTAGCCGCTGCCCAGATCTTTGTTCTGCTCAACAGCCATGTTCACGCCGTACTCGGCGGGCAGGGTCGCCGCGGCGTCCGTGCCTGAGACCGGGAAATCGGTGCCGATCTTGAGCGCCTTGTTGGTGGTCTGACCGCCGCCGCCGCACCCGGCGAGGCCGAATGCCACCAGCGCGCCAATCGCGACCAAGGCTGGGAAGACGTGCAACAGTCGTCGGTGCTGCATACGGTTCTCCGCTCCTAACGAAATGATGACTCACCCAGTTGGACCCATGGTCCACTGTCACGGCAGACTGCCCGCACGAGCGCACCCATGCCCGCGCTCGCCCGCACTTCTGGCACAGAGCTACGCATGAGCTCAGTTCCTATACGTCGGCTCCTGTGCAAAACTCACACGTGGCCGGCGGCGTTGTCTTCGCGGACCAGCACAATGGAGCAGAGCCAACGCGGAGCAGTCATTCGGCCGCATGGCGGGCAGTCTGACGATGATAGGTGGCGCTATTCTACATGGTCTCTCACCGCTATGCAAGATGCGGTTTCAAATCCGCAACACTCCCTCGCCCACGGCTGCTCACCACACGTTCGCTGCCGGGTATGCTACGATGATGGCCATGCTGTTCCTGCTCAAGGCGCTGGTCGCCCTCTTCACCGTGGTGGACCCCATCGGTCAAGTGCCGGTGGTGCTGGCATTGACCGCCGAGATGAAGCCGGACGAGCGCCGGCGCGTGGTGACGCGCGCGGTGCTGATCGCCGCGATCGTCATCGTGATCTTCGCCGTCGCCGGCCCGCTTATCATCGCCACGCTCGGCGTGACACCGCCCGCCTTCAGCATCGCCGGTGGCGCGCTGCTCTTCCTGGTGGCCATTGATATGCTCTTCGGCCGGCCCTCGGGCGCCCGCGAGACCCCGCGCGAGGCGCAGGACGCCCTGTCGCGCGACGACGTGAGCGTCTTTCCGCTGGCCATCCCGCTGATCGCCGGCCCCGGCACCCTGACGACGATCATCCTGCTGGTGGGCAATGCTGGCGGCGAGCCGCTCGAGCTGGGCGCGATCGGGCTGGCTGCCGCGCTCACGCTCGTCGCCACGTGGATCGCGATGCGCGTTGCGCTGAGCATTCAGCGCGCTGTCGGCACCACCGGCATCCTCGTCCTTTCGCGCGTCTTGGGCATGCTGCTCGCCGCGGTGGCCGTGCAGTTCATTCTGAACGGCCTGGGTGAGTTTCTTGCCCAGCCGCGCTGAGCGCCATCAGCCGGCGGGCTTGAGCTGCAAGTAGTCGGTCGCGGCCCTGGTTTCGGCGGTCGCCGAGTAGGCCATCGCCTGATACGTGCCGGCGTTCCACAGTGCGATCAGGTCGCTGTAGTGCGGCGAGAAGGGCTGGCCGGATTCCCCGGTGGTCGTCACCCACAGCGAACGGTCGAAGTCGCTCAGATCAATGATCTGGCGCATCGAGGGCACCGAGCGCTGGTCATAGGTAGCCGGGTCGGCCGAGAACCGCCCGTCGCCGCCGATATTGACCGTCACGCCGTCGCCGGACCGGGGGGCCGCCGGCAGGCCGAAGATGCGATTGAGCGGCTGCACCGATGCCAGGGGATGATCGAAGTGCGCCTGGTGGAGCGCGCCCCAGGTCCAGCGCGCCGTATCGGCGCCGAAGCGCGCGCGCAATTGGGCGACGGCGGCGGCCATCGCCTGCGCGGTCAGCCGGTCGCGCGCGGCGGCAGCCTGGGTCGGCGTGCCAGCCGCGAAGAACGGCGCTCCTGGGCTGGCGACCTGCCCGAGTAGGACGGAGTACAGCCCACTCATCGAATAGTTGTCTCGATAGATTTCATAGAGCTGCTTGCCAAGCACCGGCTCGATCATCTCGCGGAGCAATTCGCCCGTGGTGACCTCGTAGACGCTCGCGGCAACGCTGCCGGTCGTCATGCGGCCGTCCCAGCCAGAGAGCAGCCGCGCCGCGGCGGCCGCGTCACCGCCTGCGGCGGAGCCAGCGCTGGTATAGGCGGGAACCAGACGCTCGCTAGGGATGGTGTAGACATCGGTCTGGATGGCGGCGAAATCGTTGACGGAGAGCAGCCGTGTCGCCAGCAGCAGATCCACGATGCGCCGGGCGCGGTAACCCTGATCGGGCGACGCCGTGACGTACATCGCCGCGTCGTCAGGGACAATCTGGTTGTTGGCAGTGGCGATCACATGCGTCGGCGGGTTGAAGAGCCGTGGCATGAGGACCTGCGGCACATAGCCTGACCAGTCAAAGCGCGGATCGCCACCGAACACTGGCAAGATGTGATTCTCATCGTCGCGTACCGGCAGCCATCCCGACATACGATAGCCGATGTTGCCCTGCGTATCGGCATAAACGAAATTCTGGCTGATTGAGATGTCGTCTACAGCGCTGTTGAACTCTGCCCAATCGGTCGCCTGATCCAGCTCGAAGAAGCCGGCGAAGCTGTAGCCTGGTTGCAGCGCGGTCCACTCTAGCGCCACCGGCTGGAAGCCCTTCAGGTCATCTACCACCGAGTTGAGCAACGGCCCGTGCAGCGTGCGGCTGACAGTGAAGCTGACCGAAGCGCCGCCACGCACTTTGAGTGTCTCGGTATGGCTGTCGAGCGGACGCCACATGCCACGATAGAGATACATGCCCGGGTGATTCGTCGGGTCGAGGCGCTCCATAAAGAGGTCGGTGTCGTCGGCGCCGACATTGGTGACACCCCAGGCGATGGTCTGATTGTGGCCGATAATCACGCCCGGCACGCCAGGGAACGAGAAGCCGATCACATCCAAGCCACCGCCGCGCAACCCCACCTCGTACCAGATCGCCGGCATGCTGATGCCCAGGTGCGGGTCGTTGGCGAGCAGCGGCTTGCCAGTGACGGTCTTCGTGCCATCCACCACCCAATCATTGCTGCCCAGTGCGTCGCTGATGTCGCCGAGCAGCGCGTGGACCACCTCAGCGCCGCGCAGGAGCTGGGGCGTCAGTCGGGCAAAGGCGGCACGATCCGCCGCCGGCACGCTCGCCAGCGGATGCGTCACCGGCACGGCTGGTGGCACGCGGGACGATTGGGAGAGCGGCGCGGGATTGCCAGCAGCCGTGAAGAGGGTTGGGTTCTCGGTTGGGTAGGACGGGAAGAGCGCGGCGGACGCCTGTGGACCAAGCTTGGCGAGCACCATCGCGCGGGTGTACTTGAGGTACCAGGTATTGTCGAGCGAGAGGGCGACTACTCGCCCATAGGCCAGCGTGTCGAGCGGTGTCCAGGGGGCGGGAGCGTCGCCGAGGATGCTGAACTCCAGCGGCAGGGCGCTGCGATGGTCGGCCAGAAACGCATTGACGCCCTCGGCGTACGCTTGCAGCTCGCCCGCCACCTGAGGATCGAGATTGGTGAGCTCGCCTCGCGCCGAATCGTAGAGACCGAGCGTGCGCAGGAACTCGTCGGCGACGATCAGGCTGTTATCGCTGCCGGGGCCGAATAGCTCAGCCAGCCGTCCAGCCGCTACGTGCCGGTTGAACTCCATCTGAAAGAGGCGGTCCTGTGCTGTGACATAACCCTGCGCGAAGGCGACATCGTGAAGATTGACGGCCGTAATGTGCGGCACACCCCAGCGGTCGCGCAGCACCGAGACCGGATGCTCGAGCCCGCGTAGCGAGAGGGTGCCGGTGGTCTGGGGTAGTGTCCGCCCGACCAGGAGCGTTGCCGCCCCCGCCGTGGCAGCGCCCAGCGCCAGCAGCACCACGGCCAGAGTCAGCAGCACGCGGGCGAGAATGCCGAGCGACTTGCGCATGCACCACCTCACGGTTGTAGCGACCAGCGGGTTACGATATATCGAGATACAACTTTTCAACCATGCCCCCGTATAGACCGTCGAAGGCACGTGGGCACGCGGCGGTGTGAGCAAGCGCTCCCAGGTCGCTCGCAGTCTAACAGGAGAGCCGCCAGGGGGCAAGCGCCGCTTTTGACCCACACGGGTGGAGGGCGATGCCAGAATTCGCGCACGGTGATGCCGGAAGTCATAGATTGGATATGTGTCTCTTGGCAGATGCGCAATCTGACTGGAGGCAGTACGGTATCTCGCAGGGGACGCCGCGACTCACCATACCAGAGTGCGAGACCAGGTTAGCAGCCACCCGCTGATAGATAGGCGAACAGTGACTGAGGAGGCGATTGAGATGGCAGGCAAGACCCCCATGCCGCGGGATCCAGAGGACGAGCGGAACGATCTGCTGGCGACGCTGGCAGCGGCCCGCGAGCTGGGGCCGGACATGGATAAGGCGCTCGCCGAGTCGTATTTGCAGCGGCAGCCGGCGCAGCCCAAGACGCCCGCTCCGGCTACCGTACCAGCCGCTCCGGCCCAACCCTCTACGCCTAACATGCCGTGGCCGATGTACTTCACGCCCGCGTTGGGCATCATCGCCTACATCGCGCTGCTAGTGGTCTCGGGCGGCCATCTCTGGTGGACGTTCTGGCTGATTCCTGCCTTCAGCGGCTGGGGCTGGTGGGGCGGCCACCGCGGCGCCCACTATCA
>DASUBU010000238.1:0-6569 GCA_035763125.1 Ktedonobacterales bacterium | reverse complement strand
GGGGTCCTAATGACGCGTCGTAGTGGCTCGACGGCGGTGGCGCCCGCGTACAACAACCCTTCACCTGTATACGTAGATATGTTGGTAAGCGCATCGCCTGTGCGCGTGGAGGTCTCGCAAGAAAGGCTGGTACACGTATGTTGTGGTATCAGTGGTTAGCACTTGGAATCTTGGTGCTCGCCGTGCTCTTCCTCGTGTTGACGGTCCTGGCGCGGGTGTTTGAAAACCCCAATATCGCCCCATGGGTGCGCATCGGCAAGCCTCTAGATAAGTGGGGCGACCGCGGATCTGCGAGTTAGCCGGCGCATCTGCCTCACCACTTGCGCACGACAGGCGGATGGGTAGCCAACCATCAGTAAGACTGCTGCGCGACGTTGCGTTCTGACGCCATCGCTACGGTCGAACGTTCTGGCTGGCGCCTTCCTCCAACTGCTCCAGCCAGAGCGCCGCCAATGATAAGGCGCGCATGTCTTGCTGGACTTGGGCGTCATCGCCAGTCCGGCGGTTTGTGGCCCGACGGAACGCTAGGTACCGGGCATCGTAGGAGACCTGCACGATCAAGGCGTGAACCACTTGCTCACGCGTCCAACCATCCGCCAATGCTTCCGTCGCCAGCTCGTGATAATCGCACGTCGGCCGAGCTTGAGGCGCTGGACGCCACGTGGAAGTACAACACCGGACACGGAGCCGGTATCACTCCACTGCCCAACGACCTGCTCTGAACTTGTCCAGCGACTTGCGCACGTGCTCATTCCCCCACAGTCAATACTTTTTCGCACTCCATCGTTGTTGCTTGTTGCCCCGTCAAGTCACGCGCTGCCTCGAGAGGTGAGAGTCATTCTCCAACGGTGCGATGCGACGCGGTATCAACCGTTCCCATCGCTCGGTAGCGCTCTTGATTTCTGACTGTTCAGGTGCCAAGCCGAAGGGTGAGCGGCTGACCGGCGAAGAGGGTTTCGAGCGCATCCAGGGCTGAGTGGCCCTGTTTGCGCCAGGTCGAGAGCACGCTGCGCAGGCGGCAGAAGGCGTGGGCACCGGCCGGGCTGCGAAAGGTGCCGGAGATCTTCTGCTGAACCTAGACCATGCGCAAGTCGCGCTCCGCTTGGTTGTTGTCGAAGGGCACGGCGAAGTCATCCAGGAACAAGAGCACCTCATGCTCATAGGTCCAGAGGCGGTCCAGCAGATTGCGCGCAGGTGACTGTTTGCGGCGACGGGGTCGCCGCGATGTAGGAGCAGCGACGGCAATAGGCGGTGGGGGGTGTGGGTTCGCCGCCAGGCCGTCGGCCAATAGGGCGTCATAGCGGGCCTGGAAGGCCTCCTGCTGGGCGGCGGGGAGCTGCGTCGCCCCGGCACCGCGCATCTCGCGCAGCAGATGTTTGAGGGTGCCGGCCCACGCCTGGTGCAGTTCCTCATGGGCGCCGGTTCTCTCATGCCGGGTGTGTATGCGCTGCGCGCCAGTGACGGACAGGTTCGCTGGCGCTACGCGACGAGCGCCGGGATTTCGGTGCGGGAACGCAATGATGTGATCTACGCCACCGGAGGCGATGGCTCGGTCCTGGCGCTGCGGGCGAGCGACGGGGCGTTGCTCTGGCACCGGCAGCTTGGCAAGCCGTCGTGGGGCTACGTCTACACGTTCAACTTGGCCGATGGCGCGCTGAGCTGGCAGTTCCGCACTTCTACACAGGTCTGGGCGCCGGTGATCGGCCCGCAGGCGGCTGACCGACGCCCTGCTGATGCCGCTACAGCGCCTCGAAGATGGCCGCGATGCCCTGCCCGCCGCCGATGCACAGCGAGGCCGCGCCGTACTTCAACCCGTTGCGGCGCAGCTCGTGGATCAGCGTGAGCGCCAGCCGCGCGCCGCTGGCCGCCAGTGGGTGGCCCAGCGAGATCGCGCCGCCGTTGACGTTCGTCCTGTCGCGGTCCAATCCCAGCTTCTTCTCGACCGCCAGGTACTGCGCGGCGAAGGCCTCGTTGACCTCCACGCGGTCCATCTGATCCAGCGTGAGGTCCGCGCGCTTGAGCGCCTGGCGGATCGCCGGCGCCGGCCCAATGCCCATGATCGTCGGCTCGACGCCCACGATGCCCCACGAGACCAGCCGCGCGATCGGCGTTAGCCCACGCTCGCGCGCCGCCTGGCCCGTCGCGATCACCAGTGCGGCCGCCGCGTCGTTGATGCCGCTGGCGTTGCCCGCCGTCACCACACCGCCCTGCTTGAAGCGCGCGGGCAGCTTGCCAAGCGCCTCCATTGAGGTCTCGCGGATGCCCTCGTCCTGCGTGACGGCCGTCTCGCGGCCCTTGCGGTCGGTCACGGTGACGGGCACGATCTCCTCGGCCAGCCAGCCCTGCTCCTGGGCGTGCCGGGCGGTCTGCTGGCTGCGCAGGGCGTAGGCGTCCACCTCGTCGCGGCTGGTGCCGTACTGCTCGGCGAGGTTCTCGGCGGTGATCGCCATGCCACAGCCGCAGTAGCTATCAATCAGCGCTTCCCAGAGGTAATCTTCGAGCTGATGCTCGCCCAGATTCAGGCCGGTGCGCGCCCCACGGATGACAAACGGCGCCTGGGTCATATTCTCGGCGCCGCCTACCAGCGCCATGCTACCCTCGCCTAGCAGCAGCGCTTGCGCGCCGCTGACGACGGCCTGCAAGCCCGAGCCGCAGAGCCGGTTGACGGTCAGCGCGGGCACCTCGATCGGCACACCGGCCTTCAGCGCGACGTGCCGCGCGAGGTAGATGGCGTCTTTGCTGGTTTGCATGACGTTGCCGAAGACCACCTGGTCAACGTCGGCCGGCGCGACGCCGGAGCGGGTGAGCGCCTCCTTGGCGGCGATGGTGCCCAGCTCGATGGCTGAGACATCCTTGAGCGAGCCCATGAAGGTGCCGAAGGGCGTGCGCGCGCCGCCCAGCACGACGATGTCGCGGTCGTTGAATGGCATGGTTGGAATCCCCCTGGAGCCCTGCCCTGTGACGGGCAGGGGATGCGGTCTGACGGCCGGGTTGTACGTCCACTGGACGCCCCTACGATTTGAGCGTGTGCGACATCCCGCGTGGCGTACCCCTATGCGTTCGGCGCCTTCTCGGTGCCGACGTAGAAGCCTTTGCCATTCTTCTTGCCGTAGCGGCCGGCCTGCACCATGCGGCGCAGCAGCGTCGGCGGGGCGTAGGCCGGGTCGGGATTCTCGGCGTAGATCTGCTCGGCAGCGTAGAGCGTGGTGTCGAGGCCGACATAGTCCAGCAGCTCGAAGGGGCCCATCGGGTAGCCGCAGCCGAGCTTCATGCCGGTGTCAATGTCCTCCATTGAGGCGATGCCATGCTCGTACATGCGAATCGCCGCCAGCATGTACGGGATCAGCAGGAAGTTGACGACGAAGCCGGCAGTGTCCTTGGCGATGATCGGCGTCTTGCCTAGCGACCTGGCGAACGCGCGCAGCTCCTCGGCCGTCTCGTCGCTCGTCGCGATGGTTCGCACGATCTCGACCAGCTTCATGACGGGCGCGGGGTTGAAGAAGTGGAGGCCGGCTACCCGCGCCTCGCGGCCGGTGACGGCGGCCAGCTCGGTGATCGGCAGCGAAGAGGTGTTGCTGACCAGGATCGCCCCCGGTCGGATGATTTGGTCGAGCTGGCGGAAGAGCGCGCGCTTCTGGTCAAGGTTCTCGATGATCGCCTCGATCACCAAGTCGCGGTCGGCGAAGTCGCCCAACTCGAGCGTGCCTCGGATGTGCCCGCGATGCTGCTCGGCCTGCTCGGCGGTGATCCTGCCTTTGTTCTGCAGCATGTCCCAGGCGCCGGTCACGCGCGCCATGCCCTTATCCAGCAGCTCCTGGTTGATCTCCAGCAGCAGCACGTCGTAGCCCGATTGCGCAGCGGTCTGGGCAATGCCGCTGCCCATCAAGCCACCGCCCACGACGCCAACTTTCGTGATCGCCATTGATCTTGCATCCTCCTCGTACTGGCACCACACAGCGCTATGGCCCACGCAGGGCGACGGCTTGTGGAACAATCCGGGAGAATTGTACCGCAACCTGGGCAGGCGAGGCCCCCCTGGACGCGCGATGGATCAGTCCTCGCCGATACGCAGCGCCCTGGCGAGTCCGGCACGGAGGGCGGCGGCCGCCTCGAGTGCCAAAGAGAGGGCGAACCCGATGACCAACACACCGATCAGCAATGCCATGCCCACGAAGTTGAAGCTGAGGATGTACGGCGGGACGCCAACCGTGCTCGGATCGTCCAGCGCCGAGGCAAATTGCAGGAATGGCAGCGTCGCGGTCGAGAGCACCAGTCCAAAGAGCACGCCGCCCACCACGCCGAAGATGTATGTCACCACCTGTTCGGTCAGCACGAGCGCGAGCAACTGCCGACCCGTCATGCCGAGCGTGCGCAGGATGGCAAACTGAGTCCCGCGATGGCGCGGCGCGATTACCGCCTGGAAGAAGCACGCCAGCAGCAGCAGCAGTGTCGCTAGCGCGGTGCCGATCAGCAGCAGCCCTCCGATGCCCGCGCTGGTCGGCTCTCTTTCCAATGCCACAGCGAGTGCGCGGCGATCGGTGATGCTCGTCACGAGTGTCTCGAGCTGGAGCTTGGCGAGCGCGGCCTCACGGGCGGCAGCTTCGCCAGACAAGCCGCGTGTATGCAGCCAGTACTCCGTTGGGCCGGAATGTGGGATGTTGCCGATGTCGCGGGTACTGAGTGCGGCGAGCAAATCGGCCTCATCCGCGACGATGAAGCCCATGCCGCCCTGTGGGGCGTACATCGTCGGGAACGCGCTGACGATCGCGCCAATGCGCAGGGTCATCCGGCCCTCCGCGCCCCACTCCGGCAGGAGGGTTAGTTGGTCTCCCACCCGCAGATGCAGGCCGCTCGCGAAGCTGGCGCTCACCAGCGCCCAGATTGGCGCATCGGCGGTGCCCGCATTGGGACCCGCGACGTGCGCACGCATCTGCTGGAGGAGGGTAGCGAGCGGCTGCGCGGCGAAGTCGCTGCGCCAGAAAGCCACCTGCGCGAAGTGATCGGGGTCAATGCCGAGCATATTCGTCTCGGCAGTGCCCAGGTCGTCGGTGGTATGTGCTCCCAGGCGGACGATCGGTGCGGTGGCGAGTGCGCCGGGCAGTTGCCCCATGTTTTGGTTGAACACGTCGGTCAGCTGCGTGCCCTGCACCGTCTGGTCAAGCTCTATGCGGACGTCGCCGCCGTTCATGTACGCCGCGCGCTCCACTGCATTGCGCGCGACCGAGCTCTGGAAGGTCAGCGCAAAGATGCCGACGCCGACCACCAGCGTCAGCAGCAGCGTCAGCCGGGCGAAGCGCGCCGAGGTGCGCGCAACCTGGGTGAAGGCAAGCATGTTTGTCACGCCACGCCCCCGCGCCGCGGCCCAACTGCCCAACGCGGCGAGCGGCGGCAGCAAACGCAGCGTGAGCAGCGCGCCAGCCAACAACAGCAACAGCGGAGCCGCTACCTGCAAGGGATCCGCCGTGGTGCTGGCCTGGCTAAGCTGCGCGCGGACGCTGAGACCCCCGAACTGGCTCAGCTCGACGTAGCCGGCGAGGCAAAGCAGCGCCAGCAGCACGTCGAGGTTGAAGCGCTTCCAGAAGGGCGCGCGCTGGGTGCGGCCCTCGCCAGCACGCTGAGAGACGATGTTGCCGCGCGTGGCCAGCCAGGCAGCGAGCGTGATGGCAGCCAGCGCCAGCAGGGTGCCGACGATCGCCGGTCTGGTCGCGTCGCCCGGCGCGGCGCTCCGGCTGAGATAGGCCTGGCTCACCAGCCCTGGCGGCGTGCCGACGTGCAGGATGAAGGCGACGGCGAGCTGTGCGGCGACCAGTAGACCGGCGACACCAGCCAGCACGATAGGGCCGACCGCCAGCAGCAGGTAGGTGACGGTAAGCTGGATGCGGCTGGCTCCACGGCCGCGCAGGGTGGCCAGCGTGTCCGCGCGCGCCTCAATCAGCAACATCGCGACGACCACCATGAAGAGCAGCGCCAGCCCGCCCAACTGCGCCACGACCATGTAGAGCGGCTGCGAAAGTACCTGTAACTGCCTCTGAAGTGCCGCCAGAATGGTATCCAGGCGCGTGGTGAGGGTGATCCTGAGCGGGATCTCGACCCCGCCAAGCGCGGTCTGGAGCTCCGTGCGATACGCGTGGAGCTGTGTGATGGCCCCAGAGATGTTCTGCGAGGTGAGCAGCAGGCGCTGGGTGAGATAGAGTTGGTGGACACTCACCGCGAAGACGTTCTGAGAGGTCAGATTGCCGCGTGCGTTGAACGTGGAGATCGCGTTGAAGAAGCCCCCGCGCGTGAAGAGCAGCGGGTAGACCGGAGGCGGACAGTCCTGCAGACAGCCGTTCGGCGTGTCATAGGGGTGGGCGTTCCAAAATGGGTCACTGGGGTTCTTAGGGAACCAGATGCCGACGACACGCACCTGTGTCGTCGCCCCAGGTAACTCAAACTGTGCGAGACCGAGCACATCGCCGACGTGCAGGCCGAGCGCGGGCGTGATGAGGACCTCCTGCGGCTGTCCGGCCGGGACATCGCGGGGCAGCCGGCCGTCGTAGAGTCGTATGTACGGCGCGGCCTGACGGTAG
>DASUBU010000237.1:0-8246 GCA_035763125.1 Ktedonobacterales bacterium | reverse complement strand
CGTTGGTCTCGAACGCTGTCCGTTGGCACCAGTTCCAGCCCACTGAATCCGAGGCTCGGCTAGCTGTTCACACAGACCGGCCGCTGCGCTGGCACGGCGAATCTGCCTCGCACACCTGCATACCAAGCGGCCTAGATGGCGGGCAATCATCCGAAACAACGAAGAAGCGGGCGCCACACGCCGTGCGGCTCTGCCCGCTCCTCCCACGACCTATCCCCGGTCTGTTCTCCCGATCTCTCTTCCTCCCTCGTCTCCGCGTCCTCTGCGTCCTCTCTGTAAAACCCTCTCCTCCGCGCCTCCATTACACTCCGTTACCTCTGCGGTACATCTCTCTCTTATCGTCTGATGGCCCGCTTCACAAGATCGGGGATGTCGAAGATCGTCTCGGCGACGGGAACGCCCGCGGCCTGGAGCGCCTCGACCTTACCCTGCGCGGTGCCGGTCTTGCCGGAGATGATCGCCCCGGCGTGGCCCATGCGCTTGCCCGGCGGCGCCGTGCGGCCCGAGATGAAGCCCACCACCGGCTTCTTCATCGTCTTGGCATAGGCGGCGGCATCCTCCTCGTCGCTGCCGCCGATCTCGCCGCACATCACCACCACGTCGGTCGCCGGATCCGCCTCGAAGAGCCGCAGGCAATCAATGAACGTCGTGCCGATGATCGGATCGCCGCCGATGCCGACGCAGGTGGTCTGGCCCAGCTCCGCCTCGCTCAGCAGCGCCACCGTCTCGTACGTCAGCGTGCCAGAGCGCGAGACGAAGCCGACGTTGCCCTCTTTCATGATCTGATAGGGCATAAAGCCGACCTTGCCGGCGCCAGGGGTCGCCAGGCCGGGGCAGTTGGGGCCGATCAGCCGCGTGGGATGCTCCTTGAGGAAGGCCATCACGCGCGTCATATCTTGCACCGGGATGAACTCGGTCAGGCAGACGACCAGCGGGATGCCGGCGGCGGCGGCCTCCATGATCGAGTCGGCGGCGCCCATCGGCGGCACGAAGATCGCCGCGACGTTGGCGCCGGTCTGCGCGACGGCCTGCGCCACCGTATCGAAGACGGGGATGCCCTCCACCGTCTGGCCGCCCTTGCCGGGCGTCATGCCGGCGACGACGTTCGTGCCGGATTGCACGATGCGCGGCGTGTGATAGCGGCCCTCGCGTCCGGTCAGCCCCTGCACCACCACACGGCTCGTCCTATCGAAGAGGATGCTCACGGCTACTGCCCCTGCCCTTTCGCCTGGATCTCGGCGACGATCTTCTGTGCCGCGTCGCGCATGTCGTAGCCCCACGTCAGCCCCGCATCCGCCAACAGCGCGCGCCCTTCCGCCTCGCCAGTGCCCGAAAGCCGGGCGACCACCGGCATGCCAGGGGGCAGCTCAGGCTGGGCCAGCAGGATGCCGCGCGCGACCTCCTCGCCGCGGGTGATGCCGCCGAAGATGTTGACCAGGATGCCCTTGACCTGCGGATCGCGCGCGACGAAGAGCACGGCTTTCTTCATCGTCTCCGCCGTCGCGCCGCCGCCGATGTCGAGGAAGTTGGCGGGCTTGCCGCCGGCGCGGGCCACCATATCGAGCGTCGTCATCACCAGCCCCGCACCGTTGCCGATGACGCCCACGTCGCCATCCAGCTTGACGTAGGTCAACCCCGCCTGCTTGGCCTCGTATTCGAGCGGATTGGCCTCTTCCGGCTCGGCCCAGCTCGCGTACTCCGGCTGGCGCGGCAGCGCGTTGTCATCAACCAGAATCTTGGCGTCGGCGGCCAGCACCTGGCCGTCGGCGGTCAGTGCGAGGGGATTGATCTCGGCCAGTGTGGCGTCGGCGCCGGCGTAGGCCTGGTAGAGCTTGGCGAGGATGTCGCCGCCCTTGGCGATCACCACCGAGGGCACGCCGGCCTGCGCGAGGAGCTGGCGCGCGCGCATCGGCAGCAGCCCCCAGCGCACGTCAATCGGCTCCTTGACGATCTTCTCCGGCGTCTCCTCGGCCACCTGCTCGATATCCACGCCGCCCGCCGCGCTGACCATCACCACCGGCGCCTGGCTGGCGCGGTCCAGCACGATGCCGGCGTAATACTCCTCGGCGATCTCGAGCTTGGGGGTCACGAGCACTTTCTCGACGGTCAGCCCCTTGATGTTCATGCCGAGCACGCGCCCGGCGGCCTCGCGGGCCTGCTCGGGCGTGTCGCCGAACTGGATGCCGCCGGCCTTGCCGCGGCCGCCGACGTAGACCTGGGCCTTGATGACCACCGGCACGCCGAACTCGCGGGCGATGGCCTCGGCCTGCTCGGGCGTCGTGGCGACTTTGCCCGGCTGGACGGGGATGCGATACCGGCTCAGGATGTCCTTGGCCTGGTACTCGTGAATCTTCATATTCTCGCTTGTCCCTACCTGATGATGGCACGGCGACAGACAGTCTCACCCGCCGCGGATCAGCAGTCACGCGCGGGCAGGGACGCGGCAGCCAGCAGCACAACAGTCCCCAAGGCTAGATGATAGGCGCACGGCGGCGAAAGCGTCAATCACGTGGCCTCGCCGTCTTGTCGCCAGGCGCCACGCGGCGTACGCAGAGCATGGCCGCCGCGCAGCCCGGCAGTGCGCGCTCGATCATCTCGTCGTCGGCTGGCAGCGCGTGCGGATCGTTGCGAGCCTCAACCTCTTCCATCCAGGATGTATACTACCTGCGCATGCGGACGCGAAGGATGATCGCGACGAGACTGAGCGAGGGAGGACCCTGCCGCACGCGCGCGAGATGGAGCGGCGAGGGGGTGGAGCGTGGGCACGGGACCACAGACGGCGGCCGAGGCTTCGCGGGCGGCGCGCGCCGTGCTGATCGTGGATGACAACGCCGAGCTGGTGGAGTTCATCGCCGACACGCTGCATGAGCTGGCCGACTATGCCGTGCTTACGGCGGCTGATGGGATCGAGGGCTTGCAGCGCTGCATGGAGTCGCGCCCGGCGTGCGTGGTGGCGGACGTGCGCATGCCGCGGCTCGATGGCTATCACTTCGTACGGGCCCTGCGCGGCGACCCAGCGACAGCGCAGATCCCCGTGATCATGCTGAGCGCGCTTGTGCAGAGCCGCGACCAGATGATGGGACTGCTCGCCGGAGCCGACCAGTATCTGCTCAAGCCAGTGGCGCCGCTCGATCTGCTGGCGGCGATACAGCGGGCGATCCGTCTCGGCGATGCCGAGCGTGAGGAGCGGCTGCAGCGGCTGGCTGGGGGTGGTGCTCCGGCTGTTGCAGAGGCGCCGAACGCATCGGATGCTGCCGGGTTCGGTGACACTGGCGCGGCGGAGCGGGACACCTGGGGATAGGAGGCGGCGATGAGCGGCGATCCAGCGGCGAGCGATCCGACCGCCTTGACTTCCGTCGAGCGCACGACCTACACCGAGTTCGATCGCGAACGCGGGCTGCGGCTGGCGCGTGTGGTGGCGATTGCCTTCGCTGGATTTCTGCTCTTCGTGCTGGCGGGCATCGCTGCCGCGCTTGCGCTGCGCATGATCCCGGCGATTCCCACGTATGAGCTGTTGGCGGCGGCGCTGGCGGTGTGCGTGGCGCTCTATGGCCTCGCGCTCTGGGTGGTGCGCCGGCGGCGGGCGCTGCTGGCGGCGACTGTGGTGATTGCCAGCACGCTGCTGGCGATTGTGAGCGTGCAGGTCGCCTGGGAGAGCCTGGCGGGCCTCAGCGCGCTCGTGGTGGCGTTCGGCGGCTTCTACATCATCACCATCGCGCTCTCCGGCGTGCTCGGCAATACGCGCATGATGTTCGGCACCGCGGCGGTCACCAGCGCGCTCACGGCGCTGGTGTGTGTGGTGCTGCCGGTGCGCCTGGGAACGGCGCCATCCGACGCCGCGCTGACGCTGGTGACGTCGGCGGGGGAGCAGTGGCTGGCGGCGGTGCTGACGTATGGCGCCTCGACACTTTACGTGCAGGCGCTGCACGATCTGGGCGCGCTGCGCCTGGCAGTCGAGCGGGCGCACCAGCTCGACGCGCTGAAAGACCAGTTCATCACCAACGTCAACCACGAGCTGCGCACGCCGATCATGGCCCTGCACGGCTATATCAAGCTGCTCGTCGTGCGCCACGCGGCGATCTCAGACGAGCGGCGCACGGCGCTCCTGCAAAAGGCCGAGCGATCCGGCGACAAGGTCGTCGCGCTGCTCACCAGCATACTGGATACGCAGCAGCTCGACGAACAGGCAGCCACGTTCACGCCCCAGCCGGTTGACGTGCGGGCAAGCGTGGAGGCCGCGGTGCAGATGCTCGATCCGGATGAGGGGAGCCTGGAGAGCGGTCAGCTCGTCCAGCGCGAGCTACGGCTGCGCGTGCCAGTGGGCACGACGGTCTTGGGTGAGCCGGTGCGGGTGCGCCAGATCCTCACCAATCTGCTGTCGAACGCGCTCAAGTATTCCCCGCCTGGCACACCGGTGGAGGTGGCCGCGCACGTGCAAGACGCGCCGCCGTCCAATGCAGAGAACGGCGCGACGGCAGATGTGGCAACGGGCCGGCCAATGGTGGACCTCCAGATCCGGGACTATGGGCCGGGGATTCCGCCTGAGCAGATGCCGCTGCTCTTTCACCGCTTCGTCCGGCTGCCGCGCGATCTGGCCTCGACGGTGCCGGGCAACGGGCTGGGGCTGCACCTGTGCCTCTCGCTGGCCGAGGCGATGGGCGGCGGTATCCGGGCCGAGAGCACGGGTGTGGCTGGCGAAGGCGTGATATTTCACGTGTTGCTACCGGCGGCGCTCGCGCCCCAGGCGCCGGACGCCAATCGGCGCGATGACTTCGCGGCTCCCATGTCTCCTGCGGAGTAGCCAGCCTGGCGCGCGGCACGCAACGGCGAGCAGGCGTTGCAGACGCTACCTATTCGTCGCCGGCTATTCCAGCTCGATCTGCCATTCGTAGCGCGAGCGCTCGGCGAAGCGGGCGAAGGCCGCCGCGCGGTGCCGCTCGAACGTCGCGCGGTCGCAGCCATTGACGCGCAGGAAGTGCGCGACGACATCCTCATAGTCAAGCTCGCCGCGCTCCGCGAGCACGCGCGCGTGGCCGAGATGCTTGACGTGGTGGCAGCGTGTGCAGAGCGCCACCAGTCCGCGCAGCCGCTGGATGTGCCGCGCGTCGTCGTAGTCCCAAAGCTCGTGGGCGTGCAGCCGGCCGCCTGCGCCGCAGACCGCGCAGCGCCGCCCGCTCGCCGCGTAGACCTGCCGCCGCAGGCGATCCCACTCCGTCCGTGGCAGCACGTCGCGCAGGTTCGCGCCCCAGCTCGTCGCCGGCACCAGCTCGATGGTCAGGCGCAGCGACTGCTCGGAGCGGTCATCGGGCATTGTGCGGCTCCTTGTAGGCATGCTCTAACGTCCGCGTACGATATGAACTGTGTTATGGCTTGCCATGTCCATCAATTGTGCGTCGCCTGAGGCCAAAGAGCAAGCGAACCCCCGGCGTGCGCCGCACCACATACTCATAGAGCGCGAACGAGCCGGCGACCGTCAAGATGGTGAAGAGGACGACCTGCGCGTACCACGGCGCCGGCAGCGCTTGCAGATAATAGGCGATGATGGTCAGCAGCGGCAGATGCAGCACGTAGACTGGGAATGTGGCGGTCGTCAGGTAGGGCTGCCAGGACGGCGTCATGCTCAGGTAGCGCATGGCGAAGCCGAGCACGCCCAGCGTCAGCAGCCAGATGGCAGAGACCTGCACAAGCACGAAGACGACGTATGGCGGCGAGTAGTCGTTGGCCGGCACGTCGCCGCGCAGCCTGACCGCGAAGACGGCGATCCAGCACGCCGCGGCCCCCACCAGCGCTGGCGTGGTCACCGCGCGCACTGCATCGCGCAGCCGCCGGCTAGAGTAGATCAGATAGCCGAAGACGAACATCACCAGATCGAGGGAGAGTATCGTCCAGTCCTCCACGAAGGGCGTCCCGGCGGTGAGACGATGCAGCCAGCCCGGTTGCAGCACCGCGACTGTGAGCGCCGGCAGCAGGCCCGCGCCGAGCAGCAGCGCGGCCAGACGCGGGCGCGAGGGTGCGACGCGATCTATCCAGCCACTCCATCTGCCGCGCAGGAAGAGGAACAGCGGCAGCGTGACGAGCGCGACCAGCATCAGGCGCGGGACGAACCACAGGTGCGCCAGGGGATTGCGGACCACGATGGGCGAGCCAGTGGTGACGAGGGTGATCCAGTACTGCGCGAAGAATGTGAAGATGTTTTGCAGCCGCTCAGGATGCGCGATAGATATGGGACTCACGCTCGCCAGGTCCGGATTGCTCAGCAGCAGGAAGTAGGCCCGCAGCGGCGCGAAGATCAGCTCGACCAGCGCCAGGGGGGGCAGCAAGCGGAGCACACGATCCCAGAGGTAGGCGCGGGGTGACCGCACGCGCAGGGCGAACCGCGCCGACGCACCCGCCAGCAGAAAGATCAGCCCGATGCCCCAGGTGTCTAGCGAGCCGGTTACGAGCGGCCACAGCGGACTGGCGATGGGATGCTCGATCACGGTGGCGCTGCTGGCGATGAAAAGGATGAGCGCGTGGTATGGAATGATGCCGAGCACGATCGCCGTGCGCAGCCAGTCCAGCTCGGGGCAGCGCTCGTGGACGTGCGGCTCGGAGGCGCGTGTGGGGCGCGGCTCACGCCGTATGGAGCGCGGCTGCGTCGTCGCCTCATCGTGTGAGGGGGCGGGTGCCTGCGTGCCCATGGCTGCGCTCCCATGCCGCATGCGCCTGCGCCAGATACCAGGCCGATATGCGCATCTCGCGAGTCGCCATCTCCGGCTCAGGCGGGAGTGCGGACAGCACTCCCAGACATCATGCTAGCGCTTCTCCCTCACAATCTCCACTCGACTGTGCGCCGCGGGCTCGCAATCGTGTCACGGGCATGCAGCAGGGATAGCGCATCCTCACAGCGGGCAGGCGTGCACAGCCGGGCGCTGGATGCGACAAACAACGGCAACTGGCTGCGGTGCGCGGCCCGCCAGGTTGACAAGCATCGTGCCGCCGTGGCTCAATTGCACCATATGGTTACGTCGAGTTCGTGACCGGCGAGATGATCTGAGGCGGACACTTCCAATGGCAAAGTCAGCTCCGGCTGTGACTCCCAAGCACAACGCATTGAGCGCGTTCTGGTTCCGGCACCTCTTTGGTATCGTTGCGGGCGTCTGTGCGTCGTTTGTCGTCTTCACCGGGGCAGCGATGCTGCTCTACCCTGGTGGGACGGTGCCGGTGGCGGCCACCCATGGCTACCACTTCTTCATGAACTTCTTCAGCGATCTGGGCCAGACGCGCACCCAGTCCGGCGCGTCGAACTATCCGTCTATGCTGCTCTTCACCACGGCAATGACGACGGTTGGCGTTGGACTCGGCGCGTTCTTCATTGCGTTCGCGAAGTTCTTCGCCTCCAAGGCAACGGAACCCTGGGCGCTGCGGCTGAATCGAGCCGCGACGGCGGTGGGTGTGGTGGCCGCGGTCTGCTTCGTCGGCGTGGGCGCAACCCCCTACAATCTATTCTTCATGGAGCACCAGGCGTTCACGCAATGGGCGTTTCGCTTGTTCCTGGTGGCCCTCGTGCTAGAGAGTGCGGCCATCTGGCAGGCGCGCGGCTTCCCTTCCTCGCTACTGAAGGTGAACGTGGCGTTCGCCGTGACGCTCTTTGGCTACCTGCTGCTGATGATGTATGGGCCGTCCACCAGGACGTTGATCGGCGACGAGATTCACGCCGTCGGCCAGAAGCTCATCGTCTACGTCGCCGTCACCGCCATCTTCGTGCAGGCGCTGCTCATCCGAGCGCACCTGCCGCGCCCCGCGCCCGCGGTCGTGGAAGCATCCGCTGAGTAGGACCAAAAGAAGGAGCCGGCCATTCTTGGCCGGCTCCTTGAAGGTGACTGAGGGCAGAGACATCCCGCTGCCCTCACTCTCGGACGCTCAGCCTTCGGAGGCCTCGTACTGCTGTTTGATCTGCGCGACGATGGAGGGGTCGAGCAGAGTGGTGGTATCGCCCAGCACACGGCCCTCGGCGATGTCGCGCAGCAGGCGGCGCATGATCTTGGCGGAGCGCGTCTTGGGCAGCTCGGCGGTGTAGTAGATGGCCTTGGGGCGCGCCAGCGCCCCGATTGTCTGCACCACCCGCTCCTTGAGCTCGGCGGTCAGCGCGTCGTTGGGGGTCTGACCGCCGCGCGGGGTGACGAAGGCCACGATGGCCTGCCCGGTGACGGGGTCGCTGGCCCCGATCACCGCCGCCTCGGCCACCGCCGGGTGCGCCACCAGCG